>JAFGPY010000122.1 GCA_016935955.1 Planctomycetota bacterium | reverse complement strand
TGGCCCGCGGTCCGGGCGGAGCCGCGAAGCCACGTCGTGTCGTCGAACTCCGGCTTGGTCCAGTCGGCCGGAACGTCGGGCGTCTCGCGGTTCATCCAGTCCAGCGGCGAGACGACCGGCGTCAGGCCGCTGTCCAGCGCCAGAACCGGCGGCTTGAGGGTCTGGTACGTCCGCCAGACGCTGTAGGTGTCGAGCACGGTCACCTTCTGGGGCGCGGCCTGTCCAAGGGCTGCACCGCAGCACCAGCTTGCCAAGGTCGCTGTCACGGCCGCGATCAGGATCGTCTTTCGCATGATCTTCTCCCGTTATGTGAGTGTCGTCCGGTGGCGCCGATGCTCGCGGCCGCCACGGGACTGTTAACCCCGTTGCAGCCGTTCGGGGTTGCTCAATTCGGGTCCGTGTCTTCACGGTCCCGAGTCCGTTACCAAGGCGGCGGCGACAAAGCCCTTGTCCGAATCGCCGCGGGAGTTTAGACTTCACCGACTGGCCCATGGAAGTTCTGTTCAGGAGTGAGGACCGTACATGACGGAAATGCCCGGTGACGCACAGGCCGACGTGACGCGGCTGAAGAAGCTGGTCACCAAAAAACGTTTCGACGAACTGGAAGCCCTTTGGCTGGAGGCCATTGTCCGCGACGATGCCGACGTCCAGGGGCTGCTCTCGGTCGTGGAGGCCATCAGCCGCCGCGACGACAGCGGCGTGGCCGACTCGCTGTTCTGGTACATGCTCTCGGAACTGACCGATCGCCGCGGCGCGGAGCAGGGGCTGGCCCTGGTGCGGCAGGCGGCCGGGTTCCTTGAAGGCAGCAGCACTCTGCGCGAAGAAGTGGCGGCCGTGTACGAGCAGACTTGCGGCGGTTCGGACGATGTCCGGGCCATGGCCGAAATGACCGTCCTGCACGGCGGCATTCCTTTCGCCACGGCCGTCAAGAGGTTCGACCGTCTGCTGCGGCTGCGTCCCGGGACCTGCGTCATCGACACGCAGGTCGGCAAGCTCGGACAGGTCGTCGCCCTGGACGGCGAGACCAAAACGCTGGAAGTGGCCTTCGACGACCGATCCCGCACCTACGATCGCCTGGCCCTCGACAAGCTTGAGCCGCTGGCCGACGACGACCTGCGGTCGCGGATGGTCAAGGACCGCGACGGGCTGGAGCGGATGGCCGCCGAGGCGCCGCCCGACCTGATCAAGACGGTCCTGGGCACCTACGGTCCGCGGCTGGAGTTCCGCGAACTGAAAGAGCACCTCAAGCCGATCGTTTCCGGCTCGGCCTGGACGAAGTGGTGGGCCGAGGCCAAGGTCCAGTGCAAACGCGATCCGATGATCGAGATGTCCGACGACGCGCAGCCGTGGCTTTTCCTGCGCAGCAAGCCCGTGGCCTACGAGGACGAACTGAAGGCCGCCTTCGATGCCGCGACGTCGGCCGAACAGAAGCTCGTGACGGTGCTGGGGTACCTGGCCGAGTGCGGCAACAGGACGATTCACCCCGAGATCATGCAGCACTTCGGTCGGGAGCTGGCCGAACGCGTGGAGACGTGGCGCACCGGCGAGCCCGCGATGGCGGCTGGGGCGCTGGGCGTGGTCGCCCAACTGCGCAAGCACGTGCCCGACGTGCCCGAGCTGAAACCGAACGCCCTGGAGACTCTGCTCTCGGGCATCAGCGACCTGTCCACGTTTCTGCGGCCGGTCGGCAGCGACGACCTGGCCCGCTGCATTCTGGAATATGTTCGCGAGACGTTGCCCACGGCCTGGCACGATGTCTGGTCGGCCGTCATGCCGAGCGCCTCGCAGGCCATGTGCGAATGGATCGTCCAGGGACTCCTGGAGCAGGGACACGGTCACGACGTGTTGCAGGCCATCGACCTGGTACTCACCCGGCCCGAGCGGTACCCGTACGCACTGGCCTGGCTCTGGAAGGCCGTTGCCGGCGGCAAGTTCGCCGAGGTAACGGGCAGCCTGAAGGGTATCGACGTGGCCGTCGGATTGCTGATTGCCGCCGGCAGCCTGGGTCGCGACGCGACGTTCGACGACAATCAGCAGAAGGCCATTCTGTCGCAACTCCGCAGCGCACTTTCGCTGAAGAACTACGAGTGCCTGCACGCCGCCTTGAAGGAGACCGACGATCACGGCGCCTCGCGAGCCCACCACGCCGCCGTGCGGAACTTCATTCTCGGCGAGCACGCGCGGCTCAGGATTCTCGACCTCATCACGCGAACGCACGCCAAGCTGTTCCTGAAGACCGTGCCTCCGTGGGAGGACGACGCCATCTACACGACCGCCACGGGGCTGCAGCGGCACCAGCAGGAATTCGCCCACCTGGTCAACATCAAGATGGCCGCCAACGCCAAGGCGATCGGCGAGGCGGCGGCCTTCGGCGACCTGAGCGAGAACGCTGAGTTCACGGCGGCCCTCGAAGAGCGGAACCTCCTGACCGAGAAAGCCGCTCGCATGGAGGCCGACCTGAAGGCGGCCAAACTGATCAGCGCGGAAATGGTCAACGTGGATCACGTGACGGTCGGCAGCGCCGTTGTGGCACGCGACGTGGCCACAGGCGAGTCCGAGACGCTGAGCTTCTTGGGGCCCTGGGACTCGGCGCCGCAGGAGAAGATCTACTCCTACAAGTCCCCGCTCGCCATGGCCTTCATGGGCGGCAAGATCGGCGACACGGTGGAGCTATCCGTCGACAGCGGCATTCGCACCTGGGAGATTCTGGAAATCCACCCGGCCGATCTGGGACCTGCGTGATTGCGGACGAAGGGACCCTGCAAGTCGGCAGTCTATGTAGCCCGGCCGCCATCGGCCGGGACGGACGCGGAAACCAGCGCACGATTCATCATGCGACGCCGCTCAAAGCGCCGGCGACAGGCGAATGAGCCGCACGCTGTGTCCGGGCATTTCCAGGTCCACGACGATTCGCCCTCCGTCCGACGCGGTAAGCACGTCGTCGCGCGTCACCGGCAGGATGGCCAGCGCGGCGTACCTATCGCGGTTGCTCGCGAAGACTTGCTCTCCCTGTTCCCCGTATAGGAGCCGCGCATTGCTCTCGTATCGCCCGGCCTCGGGCAGCGGCTCGACGCCCGCGGCGCGGCAATCGGCCTCGAAGGCCCGCGCCCAGACGCCGTGATGCTCGTCGATTGTCCACTCTGTCCGCCCGAATGTCGCACCCGCGGCCAGGCCGGCGCCGCCAATCGTGATGCCGAGCGACCGGCCGACCTTGGGCTCGCGGTCGGTGCCGTGATTGTACGCCAGCAGGAACAGGTCGCCATTCTTGCGACAGGCGATCACGCCGCAGTCGGCCTCCGCGTGCTGCGGCGGGTCGACGGCCAGCCGCTCGCCGTCGGCCATGCGACTGAGCATCTCGATCACCTGGGCCCGCGGATGCAGCAGCCCGTCGGTCGTCTGGGCCCACTCGTAGACCCGGCGCACGTCGTGGGCGTACGCGCGGTCGGCGATACCCGCGTAGAAGCTTGCTGCCCATTCGGTCGAATCGCCGTCGTAGAGCCGCCGGCCCTGCTCGTCGTGGAGCACGGCGAACTCGCCGACCACGATCGGCACGTCGGCCAGGTGCGGGTAGGCCTGCAACCGCCGGCGCATCATCGTCATGGCCGTGTCGAACATCGACAGCGGCACGCCCACGCGGCCGTACCACGAGCACGAGAACCAGCGCAGGGGCGTCCCGACCTTGCCCGTGCAGGCGTTGCGGCCCGTGGCGGCATGGTCGATGATCTCCAGGCCCCACTGGTCCTTGACGATGATGCCGTATTCGCCCTCGACCGGGTTGAGGATGTTGCCCGGACCGATCATCGCTTCGGGCACCACGCTCAGCACGGCGTCCACCGTGTAGTCGTAATGGTCGAAGTACTGCTGCTTCGTGCCGCACCAGTGCCCAGGCAGCAGGTCCGGCTCGGTGCCCACACGGAACCACCAACGGCCGACCGTCTCGCGTCCGAAGGCCTCGACCATCGCCTCCACGGCCATGCGGACGTACTCGTGCCAGACCCGCTCGTCCGCGGGCGGCGCCGTGTTGCCGTAGAAGTTCTCCTCCGGCGAGTCGCTCATCTCGTACGGCACGTTGTCCAGCACGATCCACGGAGTGTAGCCGCGATCCACCGCACCATGCAACTGGGCGATCATGCCGCTGAAGTCGGCCCGCACGCGGTCGTCTGCCGTCAGGCCCTGGTACCAGCGGTTGTGCTCCCGCGTCCGTCCGCCCAGCAGGTACACGCAGTTGACTTCCGTGATGAACGGGGCCCGGTGCGGCAGGTCCGCCATGATCTTGGCGTCCAGCAACCGGAACGGCCGGTTCCAGTTCGCCACCGTCCAGAATCGGTGGCATTGGCCCACCGCTTTGTCAGCATCAACATTGAAATCCATGCGATCCATGCCTGCTCCCTGGGTGTCACGACGGACAGCGAACATTTGGAGGTCTTCTTCTACCACATCGGGCGTCGGGATTCTACAGGTAGCCGCGGATGGCGCTTGCGGAGCCGCCGAGGCTCAACAGCAGCGCCAGGATGCTGAGCAGCAGCGCCACAAAGGCCGTGCCCATGCCGCTGTAGGGTGTGGAGGGGTCGTTGATTCGTTTGCAGGCAATGCCCGACAGGGCCAGGGCGGCTCCCGAGATCGGCAGGCCGATGATCGTGAAACTCATCAGGAGGCCGGCCAGGGCCAGCACCAGGCCGACGATGGCTAAGGGGTCGATCGACGGCATGGAGAAACGGATGCCGGACAGGATACTCTCGTCGTGTGTTGCAGAAGACCTTGCGGGACGTTTCCTGATGGGGGGATGGACTACGGCAGGCGTCCGTTCGACGGACAGTTCGAGCACCGGCCCGTTGCCCAGGCGGAGCAGGGCATTGTCGGCCACCAGGACGCCCTGCTCGGTCACTGCCGCACTGTCCAGAACCGTGCCGTTCGCGCTGCCCAGGTCGCGGACCCGCCAGTTCGATCCCATCGGCGCCAGCTCGCAGTGCCGCCGACTGACCGCGTCGCTGTTGACGCGGATGTCGCAGTCGTCGTCGCGGCCGAGGACGACCGGCCCCGCGTCCAGACGCCACATGCCTCCGGCGAAGCGAACCACCAGCGGGTTGCGGGCCGGGATCATGCTGCGTCGTCGCTCGTCGCGGGCGCACTTGCCGCACGTCGGCTCCGTGAGCACCTCGTTGTGCACCGTGCACCACAGGCGCCACGAGTCGCCGAAGCAGCTGGTGCACTCGCCGCTGTGCGTCAACGGGTGAAGCGTGCCGCAGGTGCAGCACTGTTTTCTGACGTTCTCGCTGCTCATCGGACGTCGTCGGCTCCGTCACGCGGCGGATAGACCCGGCGGATCGCGTCGGCCGGAATCCTGAGTTGGTGGACTTGCGGCAATCGGCCCGGCACGTAGCGGGCGATGCACGGCATCCGCTCGTACGAGCCCATCTCGTCCTGGCTGTAGCAGATCGTGTTGATCGTCAGCATGGG
The DNA here is from genome assembly GCA_016935955.1 of Planctomycetota bacterium. The sequence goes on along the minus strand of JAFGPY010000122.1, from coordinate 15 downwards.
GTTCCGCACGTAGCG
>JAFGPY010000016.1 GCA_016935955.1 Planctomycetota bacterium | reverse complement strand
GCTGGTGGCGCGCAACCGGACTGAGGGCGGGGCGGAGTTCGGCGTACGGACTCCGACCCAGATCGCCCGCTCCGGCGACGCGACGGCCGGCAACGAGTGACTCAACGGATGGAAAGGACGGGGGCCGTGGCAAAGGGACGCATTCTCGTTGTTGACGACGACCAGATCATTCTGAGCAGCCTTAGCGAGTTCCTGCGGCTCGAGGGCTACGAGGTCGAGACGGCCGAGAAGTTCGAGGAGGCCGTGGCCTGGCTCGACCAGAAGCCGTTCGACGTGATGGTCACCGACGTCAGCATGCCGGACGTCGACGGGTTCGAGCTGCTGAAGGTCTGCAAGAACCGTCACAGCGACGTGGCGGTCATCATGGTCACCGGCTACGGGACGATCGAGTCGGCCGTGGACGCCATCAAGATGGGGGCCTACGACTACCTGACCAAGCCGATCATCGACGACGAGATCAAGCTGGTGATCGACCGGGCCATGCGGCAACAGGCCTTGGTCGGTGAGAACCGCAGCCTTCGCCAGCAGCTCAACATGCGTTACAGCCTCGAGAGCGTGGTCGGCAACGACTACAAGATGCTGCGTGTGTTCGACCTGATCGAGGCGGTGGCCGACAGCAAGGCCACGGTGCTCATTACGGGCGAGAGCGGCACGGGCAAGAGCCTGATCGCCCGGACGATCCACCAGCGTAGCGGCCGCAGCGACAAACCGTTCGTCGAGGTGGCTTGCGGCGCGCTGCCCGAGACGTTGCTGGAGTCGGAGTTGTTCGGTCACGCCAAGGGCTCGTTCACCGGGGCCATCGGCGACAAGGCCGGCAAGTTCGAGGCGGCCAACAAGGGCACGATCTTCCTGGACGAAATCTCGACGGCCAGCCCGGCCTTGCAGGTCAAGCTGCTTCGCGTCCTGCAGACGTTCGAGTTCGAGCGCGTCGGCAGCACCGACACGATCAAGACCGACTCGCGGGTCATCCTGGCCACCAACCGCGACCTGATGCAGGACGTCAAGGACGGCAAGTTCCGCCAGGACCTCTACTACCGCATCAACGTCGTGGCCATCGAGTTGCCGGCGCTGCGCGAACGCATCAGCGACATCCCGCTGCTGGCCGACAGTTTCCTGAAACTCTACTGCGAGCGCAGCAGTCGCATGCTGCTGGATTTCAGCGAGGACGCCATGCGGCTCATGCAGACCTACGCCTGGCCGGGCAACGTCCGCGAGCTGGAGAACGTGGTCGAGCGAGCCACCGTGCTGGCCCGCGGCCGCACGATCGAGGTTGACGACCTGCCGCCGGCCTTGCTGCGTCAGGCCGAAGACAATGCCGCGGGCGTCGACGACGGGCGCGTGGTGCCGCTGAAGGACGCCCTCGAGAAGCCCGAGAAGGAGATCATCGAGCGGGCCCTGCGGGCCAACAACTGGAACCGCCAGCTCACGGCCGACATCCTGGAGATCAACCGCACGACGCTCTACAAGAAGATGAAGAAGTACGGCCTCGATTTCTCCGAGCACATGGCCCGCGGCTGAGCCGCAACCATCAGGGTGCCATGCCTGCCCCGCAGGCATGCCCAACGTCACCCGACCACGCATGGCCGCCCCTCGACGTTGCTCGGGAACTGCGTCAAGCGGCCATGGCACCAAGGTCTTCTGGCGACCAACACACATGGGCGTCCCCGCGGAGGGATGCCCACGTTCTTGCGCCGATGGGAGGCTGTCGTAGGGGCGACTCGTGAGTCGCCCACTGTCAGTCCCGAACCTTCGACACACTTTGGCGCCGCCTGCGGCGTCGCTCCCAAGTGTGGCACCCCGGGCCTCTTCTTTCTTGTCAGAACGGGGTGGGACCTCCGTCCTCGGGACGGAGAGGGACATAGTCGAAGCCACGCGGGCCAGTTCCTTCGCTGAAGCCGAACGCCTCGATCGACCGGGTTTCGGGCGGCCTGTCAAGGAACTCGCGAAACAGTTGCACTGTCGGTGCACCGCACGTTTCCGATGCCCAGTCGAACAGCAGTTGCGGCTCTTCGTTCAGGTGCCGCGCGCTGTTGTGGAGAAGCGACAACACCCCGATGAGGTCCCTGAAATCCCCCTCGTGCATGGCGATAGCAAGGGCAATCAGGCCTTTGCGAAGGGCCTCAGACGAATGCTCTCGTACGGCCAGTCCGGCAAGCTTGCGGCCATACCATCCAAGAAGATCACACACTCGCACGGTCAGTGCGTCGAAGAACACCAGCCGTTCAGATTCTGTGGCGGAAGTGAACCACACCAGAAGCTGTGACAAGAGCGGCTCGACATACCCCGGCATCGACCGCTTCTTGAAGTAGTCGAAAGTGTCGACGCGGTTGAGTTGGTGAATTGCCTTGTTCCACTCTGGCATCATCGCTGGTGATTCCTCAGCATGTAGGGCGGCTGCTTGCAGCCGCCAATGCTTATGAACCGCGTGGCTGCAAGCAGCCACCCTACGTCTCACACTATCGGGCACGGTACTGTTGCCGCAACAGAGGATACATTCTCAGGTACAGTATGAACCACATGGCGAGCGTCTTCAGCAACAGCATGGGCCAACCGCAGAAGAAGCGGTAAGCCTTCAGGCTTGTCTCGGGCACGCTGTCGTCGCCGTACCGAAGGAAGAAAAACGTGCTGAGTTTGGCGGCGGCTAAGACTAGCGTGCCGAATATGACAGCCAAGAACAAAAGATAAAGGGCCAGGCCGGTGATATACTGGCCCGGCTTGGTGTCCATCTCTGGCAGCAACTCCAACCGGACATACGACACTGCCCACATCCCGAGGAAGTTGAGAAGGAACAGGGCAATCACCAGCGGCACGGCCGCGCAGATGGTGATGGCGTGGGAAGGCTCCGTCTGAGACAGTCGCTCGGAAATCCACGGTCCTAGAGACGCGACGATCTGAAGAGCGGCGGCGGTTGCCTCGAAGATGAGATAGCCGACGCACATCGCAAGGAGGACCGCACCCAATCGAGATCGCGGATTCCAGCGGACCAGACGCCCCATCAACCGCACTGCGATGTCATTGTAATACATGTCAGGTGCTCCGTCGAACGGTCCGAGGGGCGAAGCAGCCACCCTACCTCTGGACCTGATCAGGTCTTTCTGGAGGGACAAACTTGCGGAACCAGCCCAGCCGCTTCAAGACCAGAGCAACGATGATCGCCGGCAGACAAGCTACGGTAAGTACTCCAGCAACCAGCGCGATTCTTGCCCAGGGGTTCCTTGCCACGGCGTTGCACACGGCGACTGGTACCCACTCCTTGACCTCGAACTCGGCGGGTGGCATGGTCCACGCTTGCGTGGCCATGATCTCATCGCGGTGCCATGGCGGCCGTTGTTTGCCGCCATGCCGAAGCGGCCCTGATCTTCTGCCGCGTGGGTCCGGGGGACCCACCCTACATCTGCCGTGCTCATACGGGTTGGGGGGTGCCATGCCTGCTACGTCAGGCATGACGAACACCATGTGCCTACGCATGGCCGCACGCGGCCATGGCACCAACCCATGCCAAAGCGACGCTGATCTTCGCCGCGTGCGTGCAAGCACCCACCCAACGTCTGGGGCATGCCCCGCCGAGGGCGGCTCGCGAGCCGCCTTCACATCTCGGGCACGGCAGGCCGTGCCCCTACGTGTCATGCCAGGTCCTTCAGGTTCGCTTCGAGGGCGGCAAGCTCGGATTCGATCTTCTCCAGGCGGTCGCGTTCGGCCTGGACCACCTCGGGCTTGGCGCGGGCGACGAAGTTCTCGTTCGAGAGCTTCTTGCGGCTGCCGTCGCGGAACTTCTGCTGCTCGGCGATGCGCTTGCGGAGCCGCTCGCGCTCGGTCTCCAGGTCGATCACGCCCGCCAGCGGCATGTAGACTTCAATACCGCCCGACACTTCTGTCATGGATGCTGGTGGCTTCTGAACATTCGGACCAACCGTGAACGCGTCGACCGTCGCAAGACTCCGTACGGTGTCAGCGGAATGGTTGATCATTGCTGCCAGTCCTTCCGGTGCATTCACCAGGACCTTTAAGGGAGTGCGAGGAGCAACTCCGGCTCTGGCGCGGATGTTGCGAATCATCCTGATCACATTCTGCACAAGACCGAACTCCTGTATCAGATGAAGGTCGATGTGAGGAACCACCGGCTGCGGCCAGAGGGCTGCGGTGCAGGCTTCCGACGCTGGGGCAGGGGCCTCGGCATCCAGCGACCGGTCCGGTGCCACGGCGTTCAGGTGTTGCCACAGGGCCTCGGTGATGTGCGGCACGAACGGATGCAGTATCCGCAGCAGACGGTCCAGAGCGTAGGCCAGGATCCTCTGCGGCACGCCGCGCGTAGCCGCCTCGCGCATCCGCGGCTTGGTGATTTCCAGGTACCAGTCACAGAAATCACTCCAGAAGAAGGTACTGATGTAGTCGATGCAATCGTGGAATCTGAATGACTCAAGGCATTTCGTGGCTTCTTCGACCGTTATTTCAATGCGCGAGAGAATCCAGCGGTCCTCCAGCAGCAGCTTCGAGCGGTCCAGCGGCTCGTCGGTGAACTCGGCCAGGTTCATCAGCGCGAAGCGGCCGGCGTTCCAGAGCTTGTTGCAGAAGTTGCGGCCAATGTCGAACTTGGTGCTGGTGTGCCGGCCCTGGTCGTCCTGCTCGACCGGCATGCGGATGTCCTGGCTCTCGGTGGTCATCTGGGCCAGCGTGAAACGCATCGCGTCGGCCCCGTAGGTGCTGATGATGTCCACCGGGTCGATGCCGTTGCCCTTCGACTTGCTCATCCGCTGACCCTTGCCGTCGAGGATCACGGCGTGGATGAAGACGTCGGTGAAGGGAAT
>JAFGPY010000121.1 GCA_016935955.1 Planctomycetota bacterium | reverse complement strand
GCATGCTCGGTGCCGCGAGGAATCACGACGACCGTCCCAGGCCGCAGAGGATAGCTCTGGCCGGCCATGGTGATGGTACCGGTTCCCGAGAGAACGTAGTAGGTCTCGTCGTACCCGGTGTGCAAATGCGGACTTCCGGCCGTGACCGTGACGACGTGGACGTTGGCCACACCGCCCAACCCTCCCGTGACCACGCGTCGGACGTTGCCGTAGGGGCAATCCAGCGGCGGCGTCTGGTCGAGATAACGGACGATGGGTTCACGTGTGGCCATGGCACTGGCCACTATAGCGGCTGGAGGCCGGTATGCAACGGGGCGCGACATTTTTTTTGCCCCGCGGGTTGACCCTTGCCCCTAGAATAGAACAAGAAGCGCTGCGAGGGCAGGAGCCATGAGAACCTGGTGGATTGCGGTTGTGGTCGCGGGCGCGAGCGTGTGGATCGGGTGCAGTCCCCGGCCGCCGCGGGCTCAGGCCGCCGACGCGACCGCGCAGACGCAGGAGCCGCAGGCCACGGAACAGGAGCAGAAGGATCTACCGCACAAGGAGCATACTGAGGTGAGCCATCCCGACAAGGACGTTCAGAAGGAGAAGATGCCGGCGCTGACGCCCGCGGAGCGGCACATTATCGTCGACAAGGGCACCGAGCGACCGTTCACCGGCAAGTACTGGAACACTTTCGACAAGGGGTACTACGTGTGTCGCCAGTGCGGCGCGCCGCTCTACACGTCCGCGAGCAAGTTCCGTTCAGAGTGCGGCTGGCCGAGCTTCGACCAGGAGATTCCCGGCGCCGTGAAGCGGCAGACCGATGCCGACGGGCGGCGCACCGAGATTCTCTGCGCCGCGTGCGGGGGGCATCTGGGTCACGTCTTCGAGGGGGAGAAGCTCACGCCCAAGAACGTGCGGCACTGCGTCAACTCGGTGTCGCTCGTCTTCAAGCCGGCAGGCGACGCGCTGATCGGACAACTGACTAAGGGGAAGCAGGCCAAGGCCGGGGACGATGCGGCGAAGACCGACGGCGATGAGGCCGTTGCGACGGCCGAGGCGATCTTCGCCGGCGGGTGCTTCTGGGGAGTCGAGCACCACCTGCAACAGGTCGAGGGAGTCATCAGCGTCACCAGCGGCTACACCGGAGGGACCGTGGCCAATCCGACCTACGAGCAGGTCTGCACAGGCAAGACCGGTCACGCCGAAGCGGTCAAGGTAGTGTACGATCCGAAGCAGGTCGGCTATGAGGCTTTGGCCCGGCTCTTCTTCGAGATTCACGATCCGACCCAGGTCAACCGCCAGGGACCGGATTTGGGGACGCAGTACCGCTCGGCGGTCTTCTACGGCAACAAGGACGAGAAGGCCGTGGTCGAGAAACTGATCGGCGACCTTCGCGACCGCGGCTACAAGGTGGTGACCGAAGTGAAGCCTGCCGCGGTGTTCTATCCCGCCGAGGAGTATCATCAGGATTACCTGGCCAGACACCCGGGCCGTCCGGACTGCCACGTTCGCGTGCGGCGGTTCGACCAGCCCAGGCAAGACAAGCCCGCGGAGTAGGTCGACAGGTCGTGCCGCAACGAAGCCCGTCGCACCCCGCACCGCAGCGGCGTTTGCCACAAAGGCCCAAAAAGAAACGCCCGGGGCCTTGCCGGCTCCGGGCGGTAATCTTCTGGTACCCCTAAGGGGACTCGAACCCCTGTCACCTGGCTGAGAACCAGGGATCCTAGGCCGCTAGACGATAGGGGCACCTTGTGCGTCGTGCTACAGCCGTCGGATGGCAGCGGCCTGACTGCCCAGCCACGGCGTCCCTCAACGGGACGGCGGCATTATAGCGGCCGCTATGCGCAATTCAACCCTTTTTTGCCGCCTGAGTGCAGGTAAGTGAGTGAATAGCGCGTCCGGCCCGATCAGACGATCGCGGAATGCGCTTGGGACTCGATGCGGCCCACACGGCCAGCCGGATCATGGATTGGCTGCAGGGGCCGCGGCGTCCGCCGCTGGTGGGTCGGTCGCGGGCACGGGCGGGTTCAGCCGCTCGCCGATTCGCTTGAGCAGGTCCGTTTCGGCCTGGGTGTCGCGGCCGATGTCGGCCCAGTAGGTGGATTGGCTGCTATCGAGATAGCGCCATTGCGGTTCGGCTCCGGCCCCGCGCTGGTCGCCACCGTCGGAGCCCACGACGAGCGTGGCCGCCTGGTTGGTGCTCTCGCGTTCCAGCGAGGCTCGAACGCGCACGCGGGCGCTGCCTTCGCCGGTGTCGATCCAGCAGATGACCGTGCGGCGGACGTTCTGGACGTCGCCGCTCGAGATGTAGGCCCCCGCGCGGCGGGCCGCGCCGCGACGCGGAATCATCAGCGGACGGGTGCGAATCTCGCCGGTCGCACGGTCGGACAGTGCGATGATGTACTCTTCGCTGAGCACGTCCATGGCCGCACTGAAGGCCCGTTCACGGTCGGTCGAAACGAAGACCATCGACTGCCAGGCGTCGCCGCTCGGGGCGCAGCCGGCCAGCCACGGAACCGTCACCACCATCGCGACAAGAATCCTCTTCATCGCACGTTCCCCCGCAGGGCCGATTCCGCCCCGCCCGAGCCACGGCACGTGGCCCTTACTTGAGACCATAGTCCTTGTTCTTCCAGTCGAAGTCGTCGTCGGTCAGGCCGGTGTTGAGCTTCAGGTCGGTATAACGGTACTTCGACATGATTTGCCCGTCCCAGTCGTACGAGTCGGCTCCGACCGGCACCAATGTCTCACAGTCTATGAACAGCACGAGTTCTTTTCCAGGGTAAATCTCCTTCTTGGGAAGCGTCCGCTTGATGCCGTAGCATGTGCGGCCGCCGGCGGTCATCTTGCCCAGAAACTCCACACCCATATCACCGTTCGCTGCGGCCTGTTCGTATACGGCCAGGGCGGAGCTGAGCATGTTGGTGAAGCCGGCCTTCGTGATGGGCCGCAGGTTGTCCTTCATGGCACGGTCCGATTCCGGATCGAGCCACAGCTTGATCCACGACAGCAACCCTCCGGCGTGGGCTCGCATCTTGCCGCTGTTCTGCCCCTCGACATAGACGGCTTCCTTACCCTTGTCGCCCATGACGAACTTCATGTAGACGCTGAAAGGATCGCGCCGCCACTTCATCTCCGCGGCCTCTTCGTCCCGCAGTTTGCCGCGAATCCGCTCCTGCTTGTGGAACGTGGCCGTAAAGTCGAGCACCGTCTCGTGACACTTCATCTGCAGCAGTTGCAGGAACTTCAACTGGTCGGTCCGCACCAGCGTGTGCCAGTCCACCTGGGCCCACTTGGCCACCGCCTTGCGAACCTCCTCGGGCGTCTTCGGCAGCGACGGATCCAGTTGCGGGTAGTGTGTCGTCGAGGGGACGGTGGTCGCAGGGGAGGCTGCCGGTCGCATCGTCTCTGCGGGCGCGCCGCCGGACGGGGCAGGGGCCGCCACTTTCTCGCCGGCCTCACCTGCGGCCGGGGCGGCCTTCTCCTCCGCGGAGGCGGCGGGTGCGGCGATCAGCCACCACACGATGAGTATGGTCAATGCTTCGCGGTGGAGTCTGATCAGCACGGCGACCCTCGGTACCGGCAGGTCTAAGACTTACTGGCCGCCCCCCGGGTGAGCACGAAGGGAGCGGGAAAACGTACGATTGTCTGGCGAATGTCCTCGAAACCCGAGTCGGCGAACACCTGGCGGAAGTCTGCGGCCGAGAGATGGCGAACCTTGCCGCCCTCGAACGTCGTCACGGCCACGTCGTAGATCAGGTGGCCGTAGAAGTTGTCGCGATAGCCGTCGGTGATGAACAGCTTGCCGCCGGGCTTGAGGACGCGGTGCATCTCCTTGACGGCGCCGGCCTGGTTCGGATAGTGGTGGAACGAGTTCGAGCACGTCAGATAGTCGAACGAGTTGTTCTCGAACGGCAGGTGCTCGCTATCGGCCACCGAGAGGTGGATGCGGGGCTCGCTGACCACGTGGTGCTGGGCCGACCGGATCATCGACTCGCACAGGTCGATGCCGAAGATTCTGGCATCCCGGTGGTGCGTGATCATGCGATGGGCCAGCTTGCCTGTGCCGCACCCGATGTCCAGAATGTGGGCATTGCCGGCCTCGCCCAGTTCGCGGACAATCATCTTGTGCGACGGGTCAAACAGCAGCCACTGCAGGATACTTTTATCGTACGATTTCGACCATGAGTCGAACTCCTCGTTCGACCGCGTCTTTACGCCATCGGCTGTGCTCACGACATTCTCCTGTCATACGCCAAGGTCGCGGGCATTGTATCACAATTATCGGTCCTGTCGCTGCGAAAGTTGCCTCAATTGTGGGCGGGGGGGCCGGTCTGTCCCGTGCCGGAACGGGCTCGCCGCGACCTCTTCCGGGCGATTGACCGCCGGTGCGGTGTCGCCTGACGGATTGCACAGCTTCTCGCCGGCGTTTGCGTCAACCGTTGTATCCTCTGGAGGCCGGCCCCCGCGGCAGGTCGCCGCGCCGGTGTGGCCGTGGTCGCCGGGTCGCTCGTCGTCGGCGATTCGTTCGCCGGCAGTCTCCATGCCCCCCATGTCACTACTCGGTGTCATGCTACTCGGTTACAGCAGCCGGTTTCTCCCGTTCTGGATTCTGAAAACTTGTCCGCGCGAGAACCTCAACGGTTCCGCAGTGCGCTACGCCGTGATGTAACAAACTGTGCGCACGCTGGTTGTAAAAACACACCGACAAACGTGGATTATCGCCCCCTGGAATACTCCTCACTAAACGAGCCCTGTGGCTATCAGTTATGATGGAATGTCTGAGATGCATCGGGGTGTGGCCACGCATTGCCCGTCTGTGGGACACGTCTGTCCCAAGCGGTGATTGCGTCACTTCCAGCATGGCTTCCCAGTTGGCCGCATTGCCAGTGTCTCTTCTCGGTCGCGGCCGAGGAGTAGCGCCATTGCAACTTGCCTGGGTCGCGTTCTGTGTGTCCGAAGCACATCCGGCCGCCGCGAAAGCGTGATTTCGTGGTGGCATCATGTCCGTAGGGTTCGAGGAAACAGAAGGAGGTGTCCCATGAGATGGAGTCCGACGATCTTGGGGGTGATCTGCCTGGCCTTGGCGGTGAGCCAGGTCGTGTGGGCGGACACGGCGCAGTACCAGGTGGCGGCATCGGCCGACGATGCCTATGCCACGAGCACCTGGAGCGGCTACAACCAGACGACGATGTACTTCCCGTACACGACGGGCGACCGCCGGGCGTTCATGCGCTGGGCGCTCGACATCCCGGCCGGTGCCACGATTACGGCAGCAACGGTCCAGGTCAAGAGCAACGGCAATGCCGGGGATGCCAACGCCTCGACGATTCGCCTGCAACTGGTCGACAGCGACAGTTGCCCGTCGTTCACGACAAATCCCTTCAGCTACGACGTTTCGACGAGCTACGTGGACTGGGAGCTTTCAGGCACGTGGACGAGCGGCCAGTGGTACACATCGTCGGACATCAGCAGCCTGGTCCAGGCGTTCATTGACCGTGGCGGCTACTCGACGGGCAACTACCTGGGCCTGCGCGGCATCAACGCCTCGGGTTCCTGGAAACAGGCCTACCAGTACGATAACGCCTCGACCGATGCGGCCATTCTCAACGTGACCTACACGACGAACGCGGCCCCGGACGCCGACGCCGGGAGCGATCAGGAAGTGACCGACAGCGACGACAGCGGCTATGAGACGGTGACCCTCGACGGCTCGGGCTCGTCGGACTCGGACGGCTCGATCACGAGTTGGGTCTGGAGCGAGGGCGGCAGCCCGATCGCCTCGGGCGAGACGGCCTCGGTGAGCCTGGCCGTCGGCACGCACACAATCACCCTGACGGTGACCGACGACGACAGCGCCACGGACACCGACACGGTGACCGTGACGGTCAACGAGGCTCCGGAGGAGATCGAGGACGAGTTCCAGGTGGCTGCCTCGGCGGACGACTGCTACACAACGAGCACCTGGAGCGCTTACAACCAGACGACGCTGTACTGGCCCTACACGACGGGCGACCGCCGCGCCTTCATGCGCTGGTCGATCGACATTCCCTCGGGTTCGACGATCGTCTCGGCCTACCTGAAGGTCAAGAGCGAGGGCGGGGCGGGGGACGCCAATGCCTCGACGGTGCGTCTGCAGTTGGTCGACAGCGACAGTTGTCCCTCGTTCACGACGAATCCTCACGCGACGTCGGTCAGCACGAGCTACGTGGATTGGAGCGTCTCTGGCACGTGGACGCAGGACACATGGTACACTTCGCCTGACATCAGCGACCTGGTTCAGGAATTCATCGACCGGGCCGGATACTCGACGGGCAACTACCTTGGCCTGCGCGGTATCCAGCAGTCGGGTTCGTGGAAGCGTGCCTACCAGTATGACAACGCTTCGGCCGACGCTCCCATTCTGGAAGTGACCTACACCAGTGGCGGCTCGTCGAACGAGACCCCGGTAGCCGACGCGGGCAGCGATCAGAACGTGACCGACACGGACGACAGCGGCTACGAGACAGTGACCCTTGACGGCTCGGGCTCGTCGGACTCGGACGGCTCGATCACGAGTTGGGTCTGGAGCGAGGGCGGCAGCCCGATCGCCAGCGGAGAGACGGCCAGCGTGAGCCTGGCGGTCGGCACGCACACGATCACCCTGACCGTGACCGACGACGAGAGTGCAACGGATGACGATACCGTGACCGTGACGGTCAACGCCTACACGAACGTGCCCCCGGTGGCTGATGCCGGCAGCGATCAGAACGTGACCGACACAGACGACAGCGGTTACGAGACGGTGACCCTCGACGGCTCGGCTTCGTCGGACAGCGACGGGACGATCACGAGTTGGGTCTGGAGCGAGGGCGGCAGCCCGATCGCCAGCGGAGAGACGGCCTCGGTGAGCCTGGCCGTGGGGACCCACACCATCACCCTGACGGTGACCGACGACGACAGCGACACCGATACGGATACGGTCACCGTGACGGTGAACGCGCCGAGCAGCGAGAAGGACCTGGAGTTCCAGGTCGAGTTGACGTCGGACGATGCAGCCGCCACGTCGAGCGACGCGGGAGCCACGCAGACGGCCATGTACTGGCCCTACACGAGCACCGACCGCCGCAGCTTCATGCGTTGGGCGTCGTACATTCCGCCGGAGGCGACCATTACGGCGGCCTACCTGAAGGTGCGCAGCAACGGCGAGGCCGGCAACTCCAGCCCGTCGGTCGTTCGCATCCAGTTGGTGGACTCGGACGATTGCCCGGCCTTCACGACGTCAGCCAATCCGTTCAGCTACGACGTCGGCGAAGACTACGTGGACTGGACGGTCTCCGGGACGTGGATGGCGGGCCAGTGGTACACCTCGCCGGACATCAGTGACCTGGTTCAGGACTACATCGACCGTCCGGGCTACGAGTTCGGCAACTACATCGGCCTGCGGGCCATGTTCGGCGGTTCGGGGTCGTGGAAGCGGGCCTACACCTGGGACTACGGCGACCACACGAGCGGCCCGAAGCTGGAGATTCACTACACGGGCGGCATCGTGCTGGTGGACCTCTGGATGGCCGACCCTGAGGTCCGCGTGGCCCAGAAGGTCTACTGCCAGCTCTTCAACGTCGACGACGATCAGACCTTGCGGGCCAAGTTGGATGGTTCGACCATCTACACGAAGGCGGAAGACCTCGAAGCCGAGGAAGTGTTCGTGGCCGACTACCGTAACCTGGAAGCCGGCGAGCACACGCTGCTGG
>JAFGPY010000120.1 GCA_016935955.1 Planctomycetota bacterium | reverse complement strand
TCGCCCTTGCCGCTGAAGCCGTAGGCCAGGGCTGCAGCCGTGGGCTCGTTGATGATGTCGATGACTTCGAGGCCTGCGATCGTTCCGGCGTCCTCGGTGGCTTTGCGTCGGGCGTCGTCGAAGTAGGCGGGCACGGTGATGACGGCCTTGTGGATGGGGCCGATCGTGCGCGCGGCGTCCTGGGTGATCTTGCGGAGGATCAGGGCGCTGAGGGTCTCCGGCGTGTAGCTCTCGCCGTCCACGGAAAAACGGAAACCGGCGTCGCCCATGGACCGCTTGACGTTGAAGACGGCCCGCTCCGGGTTGCCCATGGCCTCGCGGACGGCGTCGCGTCCGACGATGACCATTTCGTCGGCGAAGTAGATGACCGACGGCGTCCGCAGTTCGCCTTCGGCATTGGAGATTACCGTGGGCTCACCGGCGTCGTTGATCTGGGCGACGCTCGAGAGGGTGGTTCCCAGATCGATGCCGACGGCTCGGGTCTTCTGGACGGAATCTTCGCTGCTGGCCATGGTCCTTTGGCTCCTGGTAGCGTCCGCGGCGGGGGCCGCGGCTGCGGCTCCGAAGCTCGGATTATAAGCCTAAGTACTTCTCTGTCAAGCAACTGGCCGCAGGCAACGATTATTGCGGCAACCTTGACCGGCCGGGCACGGACGGCTAGAATGGCCGGGTCCGACGGGAAGGCGGCAATAGCGACCGACGTCTTGCGTTGTCCATGACAGTACGGGAGTGACTATGTTCCGGAAAAGACCGCGCGACGACAACAGCGAATCCAAAGAGCTGGTGGCACAGGGCCAGGGGGCTACGCCTCCGTCCGTCTCTGTGCCGCTGCAGGCTCGCCTGGACGTGACGGCCGGCCCCGACAAGGGGCAGACCCACGAACTGACGCGGATGATCACGCTGGTCGGCCGCGACGCGTCGTGCGACGTCGCCTTCGCCGAAGAGGCCATTTCCCGCGAGCACGGACAATTCGAGCAGCACCTGAATGAGTGGGTCTACACGAACCTGAGCGACAACGGGACGTGGATCAATCACAAGAAGGTCGAGCGTCTGGTGCTGAAAGACGGCGACACGATTGAGATCGGCGCCGAGACGCGGATGAAGTTCCGGCTCAGCGAGCCCGAGCAAGTGGAGGTGACGGCGGCGCCGCGGCGTCGTGTTCGCGTTCGCGACCAGGAAGCCGCCGAAGAAGAGCAGGAAGAGATAGATCATCCGACCATGGCGTCGGCGGCCGGGGGCCTGCTGAAGCGCCGCAAGCTGCTGGTGGCGATCGGCGTGTACTTCATGGTAATGGTCGTCATTGCCGTCCTGGCCACGTCGAGCGGGAACAAGAACGGTCGCGGTCCGCGGGGGGCAGTCGAGGCCTGGGACAGCTACGGCGAGATCGAGAACGCCCTGGACATGACGTTCCCGGAGTACCAGTACAATCCGGTGATGGCCAATCGGCTGCTCGAAGAGGCCAAGCTGCTGCATCAGAGGTGGCCCTACGGCGACAAGGGCGATCTGTACGAGTCGATCAAGTCGTACCAGGAAAGCTACTACTACCGCGGGCAGACGTGGCAGGACTATCGTGATCGGCAGGACTTCGACAAGGCCAAGACGAAGCTTCGCGACGTGGTCTGGCAGTTGTACGGCAACGCCCTGCTGGAGGAGTACAAGCAGAACTACGACTCGGCGAGGCGGTACTATATCGAGATCCAGCGTCACGTGCCCGACGAGAAGAACCCCATCTTCCGTCACGTCCAGCGGCGGATTCAGGCGCTGGCGATTCGTCCCTCATAGCGACGCGATCAGCAGGATAACGACGATCAGCAGGATCAGCCCCACGGCCAGGATCAGCGCCCAGCGTATCGCCGGCAGGTACTCCGGGTAACGCGCGGGCAGGGTCATGACCGTGTCCATCGCCGTGTCGAAACGGTCGCGGACGTCGTCCCACAACAGAACCAGTGGCGAGGGCTTCTCGGCCACGATGATCTGCGGCCGCACGGGCTCGGCGACCGGCTTGCCGTCCTCCTCGACCAATCCGAGAGTGAAGGCCAGGGCCTCGAAGGCCGACGACGTCTGCGGAAGCGTGGCGTCGCGCGAGGCCAGACGGTCGATCCACTGCTGGAGCAGGTCTCGCGGCCGCTCGGCGGCAAGACGCACCTGCGGCGACTCGGCGAAGCTCTGCGGCCGTCGGAAGACCTCCAGGACCACGAGTCGCGACAGTTGCTCGCTGATGCCGGCGGCCTGCTGGATCTCCTTGACGGCTTCGGCGCGCTGCTCGAAGGGTCCGCGCTCGACGCAGCGGGCGATGATGGCCACGTCGCGGTACAGCCACAGGCCCAGGGGCAGCGGGATGTCCTGCTCGCCGCGCTTCGGCCACTTGAAGTTCCGTTTCAGGCACCACTCCATGAGGTCGGGCAGAATCTGCACCACGGGCAGCCCGGTCTTGTTGCACTCGGCCAGCCAACCGGTGAGCAACTGGTCGAGCGAGTGGCTCATGTCGTTTTGGGGGAACAGCTCCTCGGCCCGCTCGAGCGAGAACTTGAGTCGCCGGGCATCGTAGGCGGACTTCTTGTCGTAGTGGGTCAGGACGTCGACCGCTTGGCCGATCTCGGTCAACAGGGACAGGGCCTGGTTGCGGTACTTGCCGATCTGGTAGGCACGGACGGTCTTCTTGGCCTTGCGCGCCGCCTCGTTGATGGCATGGACATTGCTTTCCAACTCCGGCAGGCCGAGCAGCGCATAGTGCGACGGCGGACGCTCTGTGGTCTGGACGCCGAGCCAGGCACGATAGGGATCGGCCAGCGAGGTCGCATCGGTCTGGGAGGCTGACGGTTGACTGCTCAAGGCTGCCCCGGATTGATATCTGCTCTGCCGCACCGGCCGCAACAAGACGGTCGGTCGCGACAGGAAGGGTTACGATGCGGGTCGCGTTGCCAGAAGCTCACTATAAGGCATGCGTGCAGCGGATGCAATAGAGTGAATCCCCGGCGGCCCCCCTGCTGGGAACGACCCTGGACAATGGGCGGTCCGGCGTTGCGGCTGCGGGGTTAGTTGGGATGGAGGACTGCCATGGGATGGGAGACGGACAGGGCCGCACGGGCCTGTCACCGCATGGCGGCGTCCTCGCACACGTCTGGTGAAAGGAAACAGACCATGAGTTCCCGACACATTCCGTGCCTTGTCCTGTTGGCCGTCGTCGCGAGTCTGGCCTCGGAGTGCGCCGCCCGGGCGGCGGACATCTACTCTGCCGAGAATGCCCCGGCCGCACCGTCGCGCGATCAACTGCCGCTCAAGACGACGGTCTCGCAGCACGGTATCACGTGGACGTTCGACAAGCCGGCCCGCGTCGGCCGGTTCGTCAACGGCGACTGGTACGTGGTCGGCCCCGTGACCGTGACGATGATCGACCCGAAACCCCTTCGCGGCAAGGAGGTGCCGGAGGACTCGCTGATCGACGACGAACTGAAGGGCTACGGCGGCGGGGACCGTCGCCTGTCGTCCGAGCAGAAGGCGGCGCTGGCGGCCGCGCCGAACTATTGCCGCAACGGGTCGGTCCTGAATCCTCCGCCGACTATGGGCCAGAGCGGTTTCGACAGCCGCACGCGGCACGGCCGCTACGATCCAAAGCTCACGGCGTGGTTGCCGATCGCGATGAAGCCGGGCGACGCGCTGGTCAGCTCGATCAGCAAGGACGCGTCGCTGAAGCGCAGCTCGCACTATACGCCGACGTCGCAGCTCGCGGTGCTGACGTGTCTGAAGGAACCGGTGCCGGCGGACGCCTTCCGCCCGGCGTACATGGATCGCGGCCAGACGATCTACCTGGCGCGGAACCTGCGGCGCGATCTGCTGCCGAAGCTCGAGCCGGTTGACGTGACAGGCATGAAGGGCGTGCTGACGGTTGAGCAACTGACCGAACACTTCGTGCAGCCGTGGTACGTGCTGAACGTCTTCAAGGCCGATCACGCGGACTACCAGTGGGCCGGCTACGGGCAGCGATCGTGCTACTATCTCGGGCAAGCCTTCATGGTTCTGTGCCAGGACCTTCCGGCCGAGAAGAAGGAGCCGCTGCTCGTGGCCGTGGTCGGATTGGGCATCGACCTGTGGGGCGTGGTCAAGAGCGGGCACCCTGGCTTTCCGGCCTGGGGCGGATGGAACAGCGGCTACAAGATGCCGATTGTCTTCGGCGGTTACCTGCTGGGCGACGAGGTGATGGCCGCGCCGAGCAAGGCCTATCCGAAGTGCAGCTTCCAGGAAGACGAGCAGACGGCGTACGGTCCGGCGTGGAACGGCGCGAAGGTGGTCTTCGCCGGGCACTCGGGCTACGACGCCGCGACACTCAAGAGCCGCGACAAGTTCCAGCGCGGTTCGGTCTGGGGATTCTTCGAGCACCTGCATCCGTCGCTGTGGATTGAGGACCAGGTGCAGAGCGACGCCTACCGCCGATGCTGCAACAGCCGCACGTGGCAGGCCCAGGCGCTGGTCGCGCGGCTCATGAAGCTGGAGAAGTACTGGGCCCACGACGCCTTCTTCGATTACGTCGACCGATGGATGTACCAGGAAGAGACCGACGAGGTCTTCAAGACCATCAGCGACGCGAACGTCCGCGTCGGATGGCAGCCGATGAAGGAGTGGGCCCGCCAGGGACAGGTCGAGGACCCGTTCGCCGAGGCCATGTGGAAGAAGTACCGCACGTTGCCCGGCATGCCGCCGACCGACGGATGGAAAATCCTCAAGCCGAACGAGAACGGTCTGGTGATGCCGGAAGTGGTCGGCCCGAAAGACGGCGGCGCAACCGGCAAGACGACCGCGCCGGCCAAGTAAGCACTGTGCAACAACGATTGCACGGTGCTTTGAGCAAGAGACTCGATGATCTGGGTGCCATGGCTGCCCCACAGCCATGCGCCGGGGTGCCACTCTGGAGGCCCGACGAAGTCGGGACCAAAGTGTGCGTGTTCGAACAGCAGCACACTTTGGCGCCGGCTGCGCCGTCGCTCCAAAGTGTGGCACACAGCCGTGCAGGATTTCGCGTGAAGAAGGCCAAGGGGTGCCATGCTTCTGCTTGCAGAAGCATGCCGGCAAGATCGAGGCAACGCAGAAATGACTACGGCAGCAGGCTCTTGGCGAAGAAGGGCCTGCTGCCGCTGAGCAATTGTCAGATCGGATACGGTTGCTCGGACCGTTGCTTACTTGGCCATGTCCTTCAGGGCCTTCAGCGGCCGGACCTTGATCACGTTACGGGCCGGCTTGGCGGCGAACATCTGTTCCTGCTTCGTGAACGGATTGATGCCTTTGCGCTTCGGCACGGCCGGCTTGTGCACGACCGTAATCTTCATCAGGCCGGGGACGGTGAACAGGCCAGGGCCCTTCTTGCCTACCGACTTCTTGATCTCTGCGGCCAGCGCGTCGAACACCGACGCCACCTGCTTACGCGACAGCTCCGTGGCTTCCGCGATGTTGGCCAGAATCTCGCTCTTCGTTGCGGCCTTGGCACTCTTTGCCATTCTGTTGCTCCTTCGCTAAAAGGGTTAAAGGGATTCGTGAACCACAACTCCTTGGGGCGTCATTCTACGAGAACGCACCGGCTATGGCAATACCCGCCGTGCGTTTCCAAGCATATTTCCCGTGTTTTCCGGGGGTATCCGGACAGGCCCGCTGCCCCTCTCTGCCGCCGCCTTCCGCTTCGCCGGAGAACAAGGTTGCCCTCGCGCAGTCGATGCGATAGACTTTGGCCCGGCATCGGCGGTCTGCTGATGGGGCCGGCCGCGCTGAACGCCGACGATGATAAACCCAATGGGTTGCCTGAGTTGAAAGGATCGAACGTGTTCAACCGCGACGTCAATGTCTTCTTCGCCATGCCCGCCTGGGAAGTCCGCGACCAGTTCTGGACGGCCGACGTGCAGGCCCATGCGGCGAAGCTGGGCTTCCAGGTTCGGCTGAACAAGGAGCACGGGCCGCTGACGCCCGAGCTGTGGGCGGAGCTTCTGGAAGGCGTCGAAGCGGTCATCACTGCCTGGGGATGCCCGAAGCTGGACGAGAAAGTCCTGGCCCGCAACACCACGCTGAAGATCGTCGGCCATGCCGCCGGTTCCGTGGGCGGCATCGCCTCACCCCTGCTCTACGAGCGCGGCATTCCCGTCCTGAGCTGCAACCCGATTATGGCCCAGGCCGTCGCCGAGTGGTGCCTGCTGGTCACGCAGCTGATGCGCAACCGGTTCCTCGACTACGCCGGCATCGGCAAGGTCACCGACATGGTCTGGGAGAATCGCGAACAGAGCCGCGCGATGCACGACGCCACGATCTCTGTCTGGGGCTACGGTGACATTTCGCGGCGGCTGATCGACATGCTGCGTCCCATGTCGCCGAAGAAGATTCTCGTCTACAGCGGACACATGAAGCCCGAGGAGGCGGCCAAGGCCGGCATTACGCTGGTGGGCTTCGACGAGATGTTCGAACGCGGCGACATCATCCACTTGCTCGGCGCGCTGACCGATGCCAACCGCGGCCGCGTCGGAGCCGCCCAGCTGGCGAAGATCAAGGACGGGGCCGTGCTCATCAACGCCGGCCGCGCTCACCTGGTCGAGGAGCAGGCCTTGCTGGCCGAGCTGAGCAAGGGACGGTTCCAGACCGTTCTCGACGTGCACTACACCGAGCCCCTGCCCCAGGACAGCCCGTTCCGCGGCATGCCCGGCGTCATCGTCACGCCGCACGTGGCCGGCCGCGGCAAGGAATCGCTCTACGTGCCGCACATTCTCGACGAGTTCGACCGCTTTTTCCGCGGCGAGCCGCTGACCAGTGCGGTGGCCCAGGACCGTGCCGTCACCATGACCGGCGGAGCGGGCACGCCGAAACGCAAGTAGCGCCAGCGATCATCACCATCTCCAGGCCCTGGCCGCCCGGGCAGATCACTCGGCGGCCAGGGCTTTGTTCATGCGAATCAGCGGAAGCGTTGCGACCGCCTGGCCGTCTGTCCTGTAGACGCCCGTGGAACCGGTGTCGCCTGTGCCGCGTTGCGCGAACGCCGAGGGCACGGGAATTCCTTGCCGTGCCGCGGCCAATTTGTCAGAATGCAGTTCGACGGGAATCCATAACACGTCGCAGAAGCTACAGACATCGACCATGGTGGAGGCTCGCCTTGTCTGCCCAGGGGGAACACGTTCAGGACGAACTGGACCGTCTGCTGGCCCGGGGTTCCGTTGACGCCACGGCAGCCGTCGAACTGCTGATCCGCCGGGCCTTGGCCATGGGGGCCAGCGACCTGATCCTCGAACCTCGCGCCGACCGATTCGAAGTGAACGTCCGCCTCGACGGAGTGATCGTGCCGCTGGCCGGCGGGCCGCGCGAGGCCCTGCCCAACGTGGTCAATCGCATCAAGGTGCTGGCCGGACTGCTGACCTACCGTCACGACCTGCCGCAGGAGGGGCGCATCCCGGCAAACTCCTTCGGCGCGGACCTCGATTTCCGCGCGGCCATTTATCCCACGCCGCACGGCGACCGCGTGGCCGTCCGTGTCTTCGACTCCTCGCACAAAGACATCGAACTGGCGGACCTCGGGCTGCCAGGCGACATCCTGGACCTCCTCTCGGCCGCGGCGGCGCGACCCGAAGGCGTCATCCTGCTGACGGGCCCCGCGGGTTCGGGCAAGACGACGACGATCTACGCCCTGTTGCGGCACATGCGTCGCACCGACGCCGCTCGCCGCGCGCAGCGCAGCATCATCACCATCGAAGACCCGATCGAGATGGCGCTCGAGGGCGTCACGCAGACGACCGTCAACGAGGCCGCAGGACTGGACTTCGCGCGGGCCCTGCGCAGCCTGTTGCGGCAGGACCCGAACGTGATCGTGGTCGGCGAGATACGTGACCGCGAGACGGCCCGGGCGGCCATTGCCGCGGGACTCTCGGGCCACCTGGTCATCAGCACGATTCACGCCGGCAGCACGTGCGGCGTCTTCAGCCGCCTCCTCGACATGGGCATCGAGCCGTACCAGGTCACCGGGGCGGTTGCGGCCGTGCTGGCCCAGCGGTTGCCGCGACGGCTGTGCGCGGCGTGCGCCGGCAGCGGATGCGACCGCTGTCGCCGGACCGGGTTCAGTGGGCGGCTGCTGCTGGCCGAGTACGTCTCGATGGGGCCGGAACTGGCCGAGGGCATCCGTCGTCACGTGCGTCGGCAGGACCTCCAGCAGGTGGCCCTGCAGCAGGGCATGGTCACCCTGGCCCAGCGCGGGCGACTCGCCGTGCAGGCCGGTCTGACCACCGGCGAGGAAGTGGACCGCGTTCTGGCCGATCAATAGGAGAATCGCGTGGCGCTCTATCGCTATCAGGGAGTCGATCCCGGCGGCCAACTCGTCAGCGGCACACTCGACGCGACATCCCTGACCGAGGCTTCCGGCAAGCTCCGCGACATGGGGATCGTCCAGGGGCACGTCGAACTCGGCGACGACCAGGGGCGGCTTCGCCTGCGATCCGGCCGCGTGCGGCTGGACGACCTGATCGAGTTCAACAACCAGCTTGCGGCCATGGCCCGCGCGGGCATCCCCCTGGACAGGGCCCTCAAGGAACTCGTCCGCCAGATGCGCAAGGGGCAACTCCGGGAGGCCCTGGAGACCGTGGCCGACGAGGTCCGCGACGGTGTGCCGCTCGCCGACGCCATGGCTCGCCATGGCGACCTCCTGCCGCCGACGTACGTCGAACTGGTTCGGGCCGGACTCCAGGCGGGGAACCTCCCCGAGCTGCTCCTGCTGATCAACCAGCGGCTGACTCTGCAGGAAGAGTTTCGCCGCCAGATGGTCGACGCCTTCACCTACCCGGCGGTCGTCATGGGCTTCGCCCTGGCGATTGCCGTGGCGTCGTCGGTGTTCCTTCGCCCGATCGCCCTGAAGGTCTACTCGCAGTTCAACGTGACAATGACCGGCCCGTTGGCAGTATTCTTTAGGCTGGCCGACATGGTGCCGCTGATTCTGGCCGTGGTGCTGGGAGCGATCGGTCTGACGGCCCTGCTGCTTCTGGCCTTCGGCGGCACGCGGCGAGGCCGACGGGTTCGCCAGGCCCTGCTGGGGCTGGTGCCCTACTACCGTCGCATCCGCCGGATCAACACCGCGGGACAGCTTTGCTCGGCCCTGGCGATGTTCCTGAGGATCGAGTTGACGCTGCCCGAGGCGCTGCGGATGGCGGCGCGAACGACGACCTCCGAACGGCTGCGCGAGGGGCTGCTGCGGGCCACGACGGAAATCGAGAGCGGCACGCCGCTGCGCGAGGCGCTGGAGAAGCAGCGGGCCGTGCCGCGGATTCTCGTCTGCTCGGTGAACATCGGCGAAGCCAGGGGCGATCTGCCGCACGTTCTCGAGGGCATTGCCGAGATGTACCGACGCCAGGGGCAACGGGCCCTGGCCCTGGCCCGCGTGGTCCTGCCGCTGGCGGGCATTGCGATCGCCGGCCTGGTCGTCGGCTCGTCGGCCATGGCGGTCCTGTGGCCGCTGATCAGACTCATTCAGCAGTTCCGCTCATTCTGACAGGCGAGACGTCATGATCCTCATACCGGTGTTGTACATCGCCTTCGGGTTGATCCTCTACGTGATCTACCTGTCGATAATCGCCTCGCGGCGGCGCGCGGCCGACCGCGTCCTGTCCATCGTGGCCGACACCGTCGAGCTGGACTTGCCGCTGCTTCAGGTGCTGGTCTACGCCCTGGACGAAGCCAGCCTGTGGGAACGTCCGATGATGCGGCGGCTGACGAGCGACCTGGCCGACGGATTCCCCCTGGACGAAGCGCTTGGCCGGTGCAGTTCGGTGATGCCGCCGCTGGTTGTCTCGCAGGTCGGTGCGGGCCTGCGATGTGGTCGTCTGAAGGAGTCGCTGCGGGCGGCCGTGAAGACGCAGGAGCACCGCGCCGTGCGGCACGCCGGGTGGTTCGCGCCGATTCTCTATCTGACCCTGCTTGCGGCCTGCGCCACGGTGTTCGCCACCCTTCATGGCTCCTTCTTCTACCCGCGCTACCGAAGGATTCTCGATGACTTCGGGGCCTCCTGGAATCCGGTGGCCACCCTTGTCGGCGGTTCGCTGAGTTCGCTGGTGGGACTGCTCGCGGTCGTGGGCATCGCGGCCATCGTGTTGTCGTTGCCGCTCATGGCCAAGGGACGCGCCTCCAGCGGCAAGGGGCTGCTGGCCAACGTGCTGGACCGGATTCGCTGGACATTGCCCGGCTGGCGAGGCAGCGAACGGGCGATGGGCCTGGCCGCGGCGTCGCGGCAAATGGCCCTGGCCCTGGAGGCCGGCGCCACGGACACCGAGGCTCTCGATCAGGCGGCCGAGCTGCAACTGAACGTGGTCATGCGGCGGCAACTGGCGCGCGTCGCCGAGGCGCACCGCGAGGGCCAAGCGTCGCTGGCCGCATCGTTTGCGGCTGCAGGAGGCTTCCCGCGGCACTTCCTCTGGACGCTGGCCACGGGTGAAGCGGCGGGCAACCTGCCCTTGGCCCTCGGTGTTGCTGCCGAGCAGTACGAGGCCCAGAGCGAGAAGCTCAAGGAGTTCCTGTTTCACTTCGTGCAGGTGTCGGGCATTGTGCTGATTGCCCTGTTCGCTTCGCTGCAGGCCCTGGCCTGGGTCTACGTCTGGCGCGCCGCCGTTACCGGAGCCATGGGGAGATGACGATGGTCCGACACGTCGCACGACCGAGCCGCACGCACTGCCGAGGCTACCTCCTGATGGAGGCCATGGCGACGGTGATACTGCTGGGCGTCCTGATGACCATGGTGCTCTACGTGGCCAACGGCGTGCGGGAATTCCGCGTAACCGAACGCGCCTGGCTGGAGGCGCGGTCGGCCATGACCAGCCGGGCCGAACGGCTTCGCGTTGCCGACTACGATCACGTCGCGTCGCTCGATCGCGAAACCACGAGCGACCTGTCGAGCGGAGTGCTGCATTGCCGCCTGACCACGCGCGTCGCCGAGTCGCCGCGGAGGCCCGGCCTGCTGACGGTCACCGTGGCGGCCGAACTCCTGGACGACGAGGGCACGTGTCTGCGACGCGGGGAGATCGAACTGCTGAGGGCCGCGCGGCAATGGGAGGGCACGCCGTGAAGCCACGGGCGTTCACGCTTCTGGAACTGATGGTCGTCATGGTGGTGGGCACAGCCGTGGTTGGGCCGGCCGTGGTCATCTTCCTTGAGACCGTTCGCAGCACCGACTTGTTCGTCGAGGCGTGCGACATGGGGGCGGCCGCAGAGTGTGCCTTCGGCCGTCTGGCCGCTGACGTCCATAGCGCGTCCGCCCTTCGTTGCGGCGAAGGCGGGACTGGCGACACGCTCGCGATGGAGCTTGACGGCGGCACGACAGTCACATGGCAGTTTGCGGCCGGCGACGAGGACGGTTTTCGCCCGGCGTCACTGACTCGGCGATTCGGCGAGGACACGGAGCGATTCGTCCTGCCGGACGTCGAGCGCGTGGTGTTCGCCCGCGACGAGTCGGCCGCCGCGACAACCTCGTGCGCCGTCGCCGTCGAGGTCCACGTGGCGGCCTGTGAGGACGGGTCAGTGCGGTTGCCCGCCACGGTTCTGTGTCGGGTCTATGACTCGCGGATCGAAAGGCCGGCAAGCGAAGGAGGCGCACCATGAGCATATCGCCTCATCGCATCTGTGGACGCAGGACGACCCGCCGCGGCTACACGCTGATGATTGTGGTGGGCCTGATCGCGTGCCTGGCCGTTTTCGTGGGCGTGTTCTTCGCCACGGCGTCCCTGACGATGAACCGGCGAGCGCTGGCCTCGCGACAGGAGTCGGCCCGCTGGGCGGCCGAGGCGGGCGTCGAGGAGGCCCTGGGTCGCCTCGTTGCCGCCAAGGGAACGCTTGATGCAGCGCAGAGCCGGTTCGTCACCGGCAGCAACCATTGCCGTGTGGAGGTCGCCATCGAGGATGCGGAAGCCGAGCGATTGCAGATCACGTCCGAAGCCGTGTGGGAAGGCGACGAAGATGTTGAGCGGCTCACGGGACGGGCCACCGTGGTGGCGGCAGTGGCACGCCATGCGACGGACCGCAGGTTGAGCGTCGTATCATGGAATGAGCAATCGCCGTCGGACGCCGAGACCGCACCGCCCCCATGACGGTTCGCTTCATGCGGCCGCGAACGTTGTTCCTTTGCGTTTACCTGGAACTCCGGCCGCCTCTGGCCGCCCCACCTGGCGCCGCCGGGGCCTGTCGGTTGTCGAACGTGACCCCCGAAACGTAGGTCTGATTGTGCTTGAGAGTCGTCTTGCCGTCGTGCGAGTACGGCAGCGACACCTCCACCGTCAGCGTCCTTTGCTCGCCCGCAGGGATCGTTTCGGCGGCGGTCGCCGTCTCGGTTATGTAGGGGTTCGTGGTCGGCACCGACAGCGTCACCTGGGTGATGTCCTTGGTGGTCTTGTTCGTAGCCACCACGGCGATCTGTGCCTTGTCCTTGAGCGTTCGCATGCCCTTGACCTTGATGGGACAAACATCGCGCATCAGCATGCCGCGCACCTGGTTGGCCAGGCTGGTGTATTCTGAGATGCCCCCGAGGCGCGCCATCTGGAAGCCCTTGCATTCGAACGACAGCGTCGGAGATCGGTCCCAGGTTCCCTCGGGGTTGCCGCCCTTCATGGCCGGCGAGCGGTAGATGGTGCAATCGGCCTTCAGGATGTAGCTGGGATTGGCGGCTCCCGTGGAGACGTCGACGCGGCGGTCCTTCAGCAACACGTGAACCAGGTACGCCGTACCGTCCTTGGCCGCAGCCTCGCCCGCACCCTTGATCTTCTGGGCCTCGGCCACCTCGAAGAAACTCATGCCTCCCTTGATGGCTTCGGTGGCATTCTTCAGAATGGACTCGGCGCTCTGCCCGTACATGCCTCCGATCAGCTTGCCGTCCCCAGACTTCGGCAGCGGAAGCGACGGCCCCAACTCCACCACCAGGCAGACTTTCGCGGGATTCACTTCGACCGGATCGGCTCCCAGGGCCTGCCATGCCACGGCCGCCAGGACAACGGCCAACGCCACGCACACCGTTTTTCGGTTCATGCCGCATCCCCCTTTCGTCCAGCCGAACCTCCTGCATTGTAGCAATCGGGGCGTCGACGGCGTGCGGCTTTTGCCGGACGGCGGCAAGGGCCCCTGTTGTCGTCCGCGGCCCGCCTATGACACCGGCAGGGCGTTGAGGATGTTGATCAGCGTGGACATGTCGGTCGG
>JAFGPY010000119.1 GCA_016935955.1 Planctomycetota bacterium | reverse complement strand
GCCCGCAAGGTGTTCGCCACGACGCCCTACGGCAAGGACGCCGAGCGGCTGGCCGAGAAGTCGGTCACGCTGGTCCGCGACAAGCACCACATCGTGCCGCTGGCGATCAAGCCGGGCCTGCGCGTGCTGAGCGTCCTGATCACGAACCGTCCGGACTTCGACCTGAACGTCTTCGACCAGACGCTGCGCGAGGCCGGCTGCGAGGTGACCAGCGTCAAGAACCCCGAGCAGGAAACCCTCTACGACCGCATCGAGGCCGGCCAGTGGGACGCCATCACCGTGGGCCTTTACTATCCGCCGCAATGGGGCTGGTCCACCGCCCGCTGCCACGGTCCCGAGAGCCGCTGCATGATGGACGGCTTCCCGTTCGCCAAGGCCGACGTTCCGGCCGTGTTCATCAGCTACGCCAGTCCGTACCACCTGTACGAGTTCGCCTTCATGGACCCGTACCTCAATGCGTACGGCGGTTGCCGGGGAACGCAGCAGGCCACGGCCCGGGCGCTGCTGGGCCAGATTCCGATCGTCGGCCGCAGCCCCGTGGCCCACGAACCGTTCTTCAAACTCGGCGCGGGCATCCAGCGAAAGGCTCGCCCGAAGAAGTCGTAGGCGGGGTGGCATGGCCACGCTCGCGTGGCCATGATCGTGCGTGAGTCTGTGCGGCTCCTCTCGGCTGTGCTCGGGATCGTACGCGAGTGGCCACCGTGCACGCTCACGCGGGTGGATTGTTTCGGGGTCGAAGGCCATGCTCAACGTCACCCGGATCGTGCTCCTTGCGATAACCGTCGCTCTTGCGACATCGCCGGTCGCGGCGCGCTACGCCGTGCTGCCTCTTGAAGAGCGCATCGCCGAGAGCGACCTCGCCGTGGTCGGCCGCGTGGTCGAACTGGGCGACAGCTTCGGACTCGACAAGCTGCCGGGCATGCTCCGCGGCAAGATCCTCGTCGAGCGCGTCCTCATGGGCGACCTCGACGGGCGCAGCGTCGAGTTCCTGTACGCCAAGCCTCCGGACAACGCGCGCGGCCTCCGGCCCCTGCCGGTCGTCTACCAGGTCGGGCAGGAGCAACTCTGGCTGCTCAAGCGGCACGAGACCGTCGCCGGCAACTACACGGTCGTCGCCCCGCGGCAAGCCGAACCGCCGGCACGCGCCGACACGGCCGAGGTCGTCATTGCCGCTGCGGCCGAGCCGCTGAAGACGCTCCGCGAGGCCGAGGCCGCCTCCCGCCTGAAACGCAGCGCCGCCTTCTTCGTCCTTCGTCGGGCCGTGCCGCTCTCGCAACTGCCGACGACCACCCGGATCGTCGAGACCGACGGAGGACGAATCGAAAAGCAGACGCCCGACCTGCGCGGCCACGAGTTGCTCGACGACGCGACGCTGGACCTGGCGGTCGCGACGGCCATCGACGCCTTCTCCGAACACGACGACGAAGTGCACGAGGTCTCCCGCCGCACACTGGCCCGCGTGGGTTGTCCCGTCGACGGGCTGGAGCCCCCGCTGCCCGACGAGGTCCGGGCCACAACGGCCGAACAGATCCGCGTGTTCCAGAAGACCCACCAGCAGGCCTGGGCCCGGGCCATTCGCAAATGGTGGACCGACAACCACCGCACCATCAAGCGCTACGTTCCGAAGAAGCCTGCGGCCGACGCACCGGCTGCGACCAGCGCACCGCAGGACCCGTCCCCCTGACCGTCCGCCGGAACCTACCGAGAGGCCCTGCGGCGGCAGCCGCAAAGGCCAACAAGCCGACGACTTGCCCGGTGTCCTGTGGACATCTGCGACCGTTGCGGGTAGGGTACTCTTCGGCGGAGCACCCACAGGCGGGCCGAGCATGAAATCCGTTCGACTTCAACTTCTGGTGACCCTGGCGGCCGTGGTGACGGCGGGCGTCTTCCTTGCCGCGCGCGGGCGGCCGCCCTCGGTGTCTCTGGAGCAGGCGGTGCAGTGGAACATGCGCGACCAGATCGGGCGGGACATCCGCTGGCGGGTCGATGCCGTCGAGCCGGAGAGTGGAATTTCCTTCGGCTCCTTCGACCGGCCGCTCCACCAGGCGGCCATGAAGGGGTACGCGGACGCCGTTGAGTACCTGTTGGACAAGGGGTGGAACATAAACGCCGTCTGCAACAACGCCCTGCTTTCGTACGGCGGCGAAACGCCCTTGTACCTGGCTTCGCTGCACGGGCGGCTGGAGGTCGTGCAACTCCTGTTGCGCCGCGGGGCCGAGTACGAGGGGGCATGTTTCTCGCCAATGCACGGAGCCGTCAAGGGCGGGCACCTGGAGGTCGCCCGAACGCTGCTCGGCTACGGGCTCGACCCCAACGCATTCGAGATGAAGGGCCCGCCTCCTCCATTGGTGACGGCCGTAGAGAAACGGGACATGCCGATGATCCGCCTGCTGCTGGAATCGGGCGCCCGCGTCCAGGCGACCGAGGATGAAGTCCTCCTGGGCATGCGCCTCGGGCCGGCGGACGCCCTCAGCGCCGCCGTCATCAACAAGGACCGCGAGATGATCGACTTTCTGCTCGGCGTGGACCCCGACGTGGACCGGACCTACGCCCTGCGCACGGCGGCGCTTGCCAGGGACATCGAACTTGTCCAGTTCCTGATCGACCGCAAGACCAGGCTCCGCGGGCCGGACGCTTACCAGGTCTTCTCCGCACTGGCCCCGACCGGCGACGAGGCGATCCTGCGGCTGCTGATTGCCCACGGTGCGGACGTCGACGCCACGCAGTATGAGGACCACGGCTTGAGGCCCCTGCATAACGTGGTGTCCGAGGGGCTGCCGGCGGTCAGGCTGCTGGTGGAACTGGGTGCCGACGTGAACGCCAAAGGTGAATTCGGGCAGCGGCCGCTGCACCGGGCCGTTCTGTTTCAAGCGACTGATGTGGCGCGTTTTCTGGTCGAGAAAGGGGCGAACGTCAACGGCGAGGACGACCGCCGCAGGACGCCGGTGTTCTCAGCCACGACGGCCGACATGGTGCGGCTGCTGGTTAGCCTGGGAGCCGACGTTCGCCGTCGGGGCCGAGACGGCGGCACAGCGCTGCACGAGGTAGTCTCCGGGGAAGATCGTGCGGAAGCCGTGCGAGCGCTACTGGAAGCGGGCGCCGACGCGAACGCGAAGAACCACTGGAACAGCACGCCGCTGGCGATCGCCGAGCAAGACGAGCAGCCCGAGGTCGCCGCCCTTCTTCGTCAATACGGAGCGCGGAAGTGAGTTGGACGCCGGGTGCCATGCCTGCCCCGTCAGGCATGCCGAATGTCAACATGGGGGCCATGGTCTTGCCGACGCGGGACGATTGTGCTACAACCTCCCCCACTGC
>JAFGPY010000118.1 GCA_016935955.1 Planctomycetota bacterium | reverse complement strand
TGGTCGGCGGCGTGCGGTTCGCCATCCGCATCTACCGCGAGGGCATGCGGCCGATCGCGGCCGGCGGCCTGACCAACGTCCTGATCGTCGGGGCAGGCGACGCCGGCGAAGCCGTGCTGCGCGAGATGCAGCGGCTGCCCGTCGAGCGGTATCGCGTCGTGGGCTTCGTCGACGACAACCAGGGCCTTCGCGGCTCGCGCATCCACGCCGTGCCGGTGCTCGGCGACACGAGCCAGATCGGCAAGATCTGCGAGACCCACGAGGTCGAGGAACTGGTCATCGCTCTGGCGAACCCCACGCGGCAACTGCTGCGCCGCATCATCGAGTTCTGCAAGGGTTCGAAACTGATCTTTCGCATCGTGCCGGGCGTCGCCGACCTGATCGAGGGCCGCGCCGACCTGACCCACCTGCGCGAAGTGGACATCAACGACCTTCTGGGCCGCGAAGAGGTCAAGCTCGACATGAAGAGCATCGGTCACATGCTGACCGACAAGACGGTGCTGATCTCCGGGGCCGGCGGGTCGATTGGCTCGGAGATGTGCCGCCAGGTGCTGCTGTTCAAGCCGCGGCTGCTGGTCCTGCTGGAGCAGGCCGAGAACGCCCTGTTCTTCATCGAGCGGGAACTGAGGGCCAGCTTCCCGGACGTGGACATGCGGCCGGTAATCTGCGACGTCTACGACCGCCAGCGGCTCAAGGATACCTTCGAGCGATACAAGCCTGACGTGGTCTTCCACGCGGCGGCGCACAAGCACGTGCCGCTGATGGAACAGAACCCGTGTGAGGCCATCAAGAACAACATCTTCGGCACCAAGAACATGGCCGACATGTGCTGCGAGCACGGAGTCGAGTCGATGGTCATGATCTCGACCGACAAGGCCGTCAATCCGACCAGCATCATGGGCTGCACCAAGCGCGTCGCGGAGATGTACTGCCAATGGCTCAACACGTCGGGGCAGGCCGCCAAGACGCGCTTCGTGACGGTCCGTTTCGGCAACGTGCTCGGCAGCAACGGCAGCGTCGTGCCGATCTTCCGCCGACAGATCGCTCAGGGTGGCCCCGTGACCGTCACGCACCCGGAGATGCGGCGGTACTTCATGACCATTCCTGAGGCCAGCCAGTTAGTCATCCAGGCCGGCGCCATGGGCAAGGGCGGCGAAATCTTCGTCCTCGACATGGGCGAGCCCGTCAAGATCGTCGACCTGGCCCGCGACATGATCACGCTCTCGGGCTACCGGCCCGACGTGGACATCAAGATCGAGTTCAGCGGCATGCGACCCGGCGAAAAACTGTTCGAGGAGCTACGCATCTCGGGCGAGGGCATCCTGCCGACGCATCACGAGAAGATCAGCATCTGGGAGGTGCGGCCGAGCACCAACGAGCAGGTGGCCACCGCCTTGGATTCGCTCAGTCCCATCTGCAACAACAATTCCCGGGACGTCGTCGTCCAGACCCTCAAGGGCATCGTCCCGGAATTCCAGCCCGAAAATCACAACTGATTCCGCCGCCGTGTGGTTTGCCGCCCCGTGACAGCCGCGCCCCTTTTCCGCCCGCAAAAATACCGCGAATAATCCGGTCCCCAGGCGGTCTATGCAGTCGCAAGGACATGCTCCAAACGGGAAAGGAGAAAGCTATGAAGACCCGTATTGCCAAGGCGGCGATGGCCGCTGCCCTCGTGATGGGATTCGTTCTGCTCACGGCCGCGACGGCCCAGGCCGGGCACGGCAGCCTCAGCGTTCGCTACACGTCGGCCCGCCCGGTCTATGTGCCGACAGTCCAGGCCACGCCGTGCTATGCTCCCCAGACGATGTACGCTGCGCCTGTGGCCCGGTCATATCCGACCCGGACGCTGGGATTCAACCATGCCTACCACCGCACGTGGTCGACGGCGCGGACCCGCACGGTTGTCCAGCCCAGCCGTCCTGTGGTCGTGGTGATCGTGGTGCGTTAGGCCTCGGTCCGATGGCGGCAAAGGGCCTCGCCGGCGGCCACTGACGGGCGACGTGGAAATAATTTGCCGTCGTCGCCCGTCGGGTGTAGAGTACGGCCTCTGACCGAAGTCCCCTTGTCGGTGATTGACCATGAGGCTCTACCGCGATCCGGTTCACGGCGACGTTCTGCTCTCGCCACTGGCCTGCGACGTTCTCAACACGCCCGAATTCCAGCGTCTTGGCCGCGTGATGCAATTGGGGTTCGCCCATCTCGTGTTTCGCGGCGCGACGCACACGCGCCTGGCCCACAGCATCGGAACCTACTGGGTCAGCCGCGAGATGCTGCGGCACATCCGGGCCAACCACGAACGGCTGCACCTGCCGGCGCCCGAGGCCATTCAGGCGGCCGCTCCGGCGTCCGGCGACCGGCTGAATCTCGACAGCCTGGTCGAGGTCGTCTCGATTGCCGCCCTGTTGCACGACATCACCCACATTCCGTTCGGGCACACCCTCGAGGACGAACTGCAGGACATCTACCTGAAACACGATGCCCTGGACAGCCCGCGGCTGTGGTGGCTGCTCTTCGATGAGCGAAGCAACCTGGCCCGCCTGTTCGAGCGTTCGTCGCCTTACGTCCAGGGGATGGACAACCGGACGCTGCGCTGGCTGGTCTACCTGGTCCTGGCCTTCCGCGAGGACGACGACGGCGAGACCTGTCGCCGGTTCCCCGCGCTGCTGGAGGAGGCCCGCGACCGGGCGGCGCGGCGGGGGTCGGCTCCCGGCGACCTCGACGCCTTCAGGCAGTTCCTGGGCGAAGCCGCACGCCGATACGAGCACCTGTGCGGCTGCGGGCTGTTCCATCCGTTCATGGCCGACATCGTCTCGGGCGCCGTCTCGGCCGATCTGCTCGACTACCTGGCCCGCGACCTCTACTTCACCGGGCTCCAGGGCGGTTTCGATCGGCGGCTGCTCCATTATTTCTTCGTCGGTCGCGACGAGCACGGCGGGGCCGAGCGCCTGGCCCTCGATGTGCTGAGCCCGCGCGGCTACGCCCGCATTGAACTGACGACCGAAATCATGAACCTGATGCGGCTGCGATACTCGATGGCCGAACGCGTCTACTATCACAAGACCAAGGTGGCTGCCTCGGCCATGCTGGCCCGCGGGCTGCTGGGGCACAACCTGCCCGCCGACAGCAACCCGTACGACGACGGCGAATCGGTGCTGAGTCCCCAGATGAGCGACGAGGAGATGGTTCGCCGGCTGGCCAATGCCCGCCAGGATGGCCGCGGCGACTCGCCGGAGATTCTCTCGGCCGCCGAGGCACGAGAGCTGGGGCGAGCCATCTATCACCGCCGCCTCTACGTGCCGGCAGTCGTGCTGACCGAGACGGCTGCACGCGGCATTGGCGGAGCGGAGAAGATCGTCGAGTTGCTCCGCGGACGCCCCGGGGGACGCCGGCGTCTGCAACAGATTGAGGGGCGGTTGTCGGCCATGACCGGCATCGGCAGCCACAGCGTTCTGGTCTATTGCCCGCCGATCAAGATGCAGGCCAAGGCCATCACCACGCCCGTGCGTTTCGAGCAGAATCAAATCATTCCGCTGGCCCGCCATCCCGACTTCCGCGACGAGGCCGAGTTGCTCAACCGCAAGTATCGCGGCCTGTGGAAGGCCTTCGTTTTCGTCGCGCCCGAGGTGCTGGACAAGCCGGGGCTGGCCGGCCGCATCGCCGGAGAGTTCTGTGCGTGTCTCGGCCTGCCGGCTGCAAAGGCGCGCGACGTCCTCGCCCTGACCAACGGCGAATCCGCCGACCTGTGACGTTCCACATCGAGCCCACTCATTCTATGGATGGCAAGAGTTGAGTCTTTCGATGTGGGTGCCATGGCGGCCGTAGTTCGCCGCCATGTTCTGTCGAAGGGTTTGCGCAAAACCGCATGGAGCGACCGCGGCCGTACCGATCAGAAGGGAATCGTGTCGTCCTCGGTGGGTTTCGACGTGGGATAGTTGCGCTTGAACGATCGTTCGATCTCGTCCCGCGTCAGCATGAGCGAGGTCGGGCGTCCGTGGGGGCACGTGGCCGACTGCTGCTCACCGTGACGGTGGGCCAGCAGGGCCTGCATCTCTTCCTGCGACAGGGTGTCTCCGGCCTTGACGGCGGCGCGGCAGGCCATGCGATGCAGCAACTCGTCCAGCAGGTCCTCCACGGCGGGTTGCGAGTCGTTCTCGGCCATCCAGTCGAGCAGGTCGCGCAGCACGCGGTCCGGCTGGGCCCGCTGGCCGAGCATCGACGGGAAGGCCTGAATCCCGACCGAGCGATTGCCGAAGACCTCGAACTCGACGCCGAGCCGGGCCAGGGCATCGCGATGCTGAGTGAGGAAGGCCATCTCGCTTGCGGTCGCGTCCACCACCGCCGGGATCAGCAGCCGTTGACTCTCCAACTGCCCGCCCGCGACGCGGTCGCGCAGTTCCTCATACAACACCCGCTCGTGCAGGGCGTGCTGATCGACGATGATCATACCGTCCTCGGTCTCGGCCACGAGGTAGGTATTGTGCAACTGAAACGCCCGCATGCGCGGCCGCTCGATGTCCGTCGCGTCGCCGTTTGTCGTCTCGTCGCTTCGGGCCGCCGTGTCGCCCTGGGGCGGGAACGCCGGCGGCTGGCCCTGCGGCAGGGGGGACGACCGGGGCGGCAAGGCATCACCTCGCGGTGTGGGCGCATACGTGAAACGAGTTTGCGGCGACTGGGCCGGCGGCGCGCGCAGGAAGTCCGCCAGCGACTCGCGTATCCTCTGCTCGCGGTCGCCGACGCCAGGGGCTGCGAATGAGCGGTCGTCCGGCGACGTCAGGCCGTCGCCCACGTGAGGCGTCAGGTCGGCGTTGAGGAGCCGCTCGCGCAGCGTCGTCAGCACCTCGTGGTACACCTGCTGCCCGTGACGCAGCCGCACCTCGATCTTCGTCGGGTGCACGTTGACGTCCACCGAGTCGTGCGGCACGGTCAGAAACAGGAACACGACCGGCTGGCGATTCACTTCGACCAGGCCGCGATAGGCCTCGCGGACGGCGTGCAGCAGGCTGCGGTCGCGAATGTAGCGGCCGTTGACGTAGAGGAATTGCCAGCGGGTGGACGTGCGGCTCTGGGACGGTGCGGCGATCAGGCCCCACAGGCCGCAGGCCACCGACTCGTGCTTCAGCTCGATCAAGCTCTCGGCCACATCACGGCCGTAGAAGGTCGAGACGCGATCGCGAAGGCTCTGGTCGTGCGGCAGGTCGTGGACCAGACGTCCGTTGTGCCGCAGGCGGACCGCCACGTGCGGATACGCCAGCGCCATGCGGGCCACCGTGTCGACGATGTGGCCGAGTTCCGTGGCGTCGGCCTTCAGGAACTTCCGCCGCGCCGGAATGTTGTAGAACAGGTTCCGCACCTCGATGCTGGTGCCGGGGGCCGACCCCGCGACCCGCACCGGCTCGATACGCCCGCCCTCGACGCGGACGCTGTGGCCTTCTACGGCCTCGGCCTGTCGCGTCGTGACCGTCATCTGGCTCACCGAGCCGATCGACGGCAGGGCTTCGCCGCGAAAGCCGAAAGTCGTGATATGATCCAGGTCGTTGCTTGAGCGGAGCTTGCTCGTGGCGTGACTCGACACGGCCAGGGCCAGGTCGTCGGCGTCCATGCCCACGCCGTCGTCGGTCACGCGAATCAGCTTCCTGCCGCCCTCTTCCACCTCGATTTCCAGGCGCGAGGCCTCGGCGTCCAGGGCGTTCTCGATCAACTCCTTGACCACGCTGGCCGGCCGTTCGATGACCTCGCCGGCCGCGATCTGGTTGACCAGGTGTGGATCGAGTTTCTGAATGACTCCCATGTCGTCTCCTGACGTCCGGGCCATTATAGGCTCGAACGTCCGGGGCGGCAAGGACGACGCGGCCTGCGGCCCGGGGCGGGGCGGGCATCCGGCAATCTTTCGTTTCAGCCTCCGCCCGAGGTTGGCTATAATGCGGCCCATGTTCTCATCTCGCACGAGTTCGACACTGGTGGTTCTGCTGATCCTGGTAACGGTGCTTGGCTCCATCGCGAGCTTTTGGTGGCTGGCCACGCGGAGCGAAGGGATCGCTTTTCTGGCGGAGCACCCCGGCGGCCAGTGGATCGTCTATCCGGTGCCGGTTGATCTGCGGCGACGGGTGGGCGTTCGCCTGGACACGGTGTTCCGTCGCCGGTTCACTCTCGATGCCGTGCCGGGCGAGGCCGAACTGCGGGTGCGGGGCCTTCGCAGCACGGAGGTCGCCCTGAACGGCCGCGCCCTGAGGGACACGGGCTCCGAGTTGCCCGACCCGACGGCGTGGCGGCGCGAACACCGCTTCACGAACGTGGCCCAGTACCTCAAGGCCGGCGAGAACGAAATCGTTGTCACCGTGTGGAACGATCGCGGCCCGCCGGCCCTGTGGCTGCACCTGGCGGGGCAGGGCGTCTCCGTGGCGAGCGACGGCCAGTGGGAGGCTTCGTATGCCGGGGCCGTATGGCGACCCGCGCGGCTGGCGACGGCCTTGCCGCAACACCACATGGCCGACGCTACGGGGGACCCCAGCGGTCCCGAAATGCCCACCACGGTCGAATCGCTTCGCCGCCAATGGCCCGCATTGCTGACCATTGCCGGGATCGCGGCGCTTGTGGTCGCCGGTGCGGCGGCAGCGCGACGCAGGTGGGGCGGCCGGGTGGAGACCGAGGCCTTTCTGCTGAGCGGCCGCCGCATGTACTGGGTTCTTGCCGTCGTAGCGGCCGCGTGGATCGTCCTGTTCACGCACAATCTCAAGTGGATGCCGCCGGAGGTTGGGTTCGACATCGGTGGGCACACGGAGTATCTGAAGACCATCCTCGACGAAGGCCGATTGCCGCTGGCCGAGGACGGTTGGCAGGGATACCAACCGCCGCTGTTCTACCTGCTCGCGGCCGCGGTGCTGAAGGTCGGCGGACTGGCGGCAGGAAGCACACGGGCGGAGCAGTGCCTCGGGATTCTGACCATGTCGTTCGGCATCGCCCAGGTGTTGCTGGTCTTCGGCTGTGTGCGGCAACTGTTTCCCGATAGTCCGCGGCGGCAGTTGCTGGGCCTGGCCGTGGCGGCGGCGCTGCCTGTGCACCTGTACCTGTACCACTACGCGACGAACGAGGGCCTGTGCGCGACGTTGGTCACTGCGTCGCTCTATCTGACCCTGCGCATTATCAACATGCCGAGCGCTTCCTGGCGCTGGTATGCGGCCCTTGGGCTGTGCCTCGGGGCGGCCATGCTCGCCAAGTTCTCGGCGCTGGTGGCCCTGGGGGTGATCGCCATCGTTCTCGTCGGGCGTCTCGTCGCCGCACGGCAATGGAAGGCCGACGTCTGGACGCGCACGCTTGGCGTGACGATGCTGGTCGGTGCGCTGGTGTGCGGGTGGCATTTCGTTCGCGTCTGGTTGCGCTACGGCCGCCCGATCGTCGGCAACTGGGATGCCGAGTACGGGCATCCGTGGTGGCAGGACGCCGGATATCACACGGCCCGTTACTACCTGAGCTTTGGCCGCGCGCTGATCCAGCCGTTCTTCGCGGGACTCTATGGTTTCGCCGACGCCCTGTACTCGACGTTCTGGGGCGACGGATTCGTCGGCGGCGGCACCTCCGTGCGATACAGTCCGACGTGGAACTGGGAACTGATGTCGGCCGGTTACCTTCTGGCACTCGCGCTCGTTGCGGCGGGGCTTGTCGGGCTGGGCGCCGCCGTGGTTCGTCTGGTGCGACGTCCGAGCGCGGCGTGGATGCTTGTTCTCGGCACGGCCGCCGCCACGTTGCTCTCCCTGATCTACATCACGCTGAAGTTGCCCTACTACGGGCAGGCCAAGGCCTTCTATGGCATGGCGGCCGTCGCGCCGATCGTGGCCTGCATCGCCTGGGGGCTCGACCTGGCCGGCCGCCGGTGGCTTGCCGGCAGGGCCCTGATCTGGACGGTCGTGTTGACCCTCTGCGGTTGCAGTCTCGCGGCGTTCTGGATTCGCGCCGATTCGGCGGACACCCACCGGGTGAGCGGCGCTTTTCTCGGCGAGGCCGGACGTGTGACCGAGGCGCTGCCCTACGTCGAAGCCGCGTCCCGCCTGGATCCCGAGGATGCCGACGCCCTGTTCGACCACGGGCGGGTCCTAGCCGTGGCGGGCAGGGTCGCGGAGGCCGAGGCGTTGTATCATCGGGCCCTGGAACTGAATCCCAATTTCGCGGAGTGTCGCGTGAACCTCGCCCTGCTGCTGAACGCCAAGGGCGACCGAGAAGGGGCCCTCGGCCAGACGCGGTTGGCCGTGGAGGAGGATCCCGACTTCGGGACGGCGTGGCAGTACCGAAGCCTGTTGCTGCTCAGTGCCGGACGCGCCGACGATGCGGTCGAAACGCTGCGCGAGGCCGTACGCGTCAGCCCGCACGATCCGAGAGTGCACCGGGAACTGGCCGCACTGCTTGCCGCCCAGGGCGACAAGGCCGAGGCCCGCCGCCACGCCGATTACGCCCGGCGTCTGAGCGAGGCGCTGTCTAAAACAGGCCGTAATCCTTGATCTTCCGATAGAGCGTCCGCTCGCCGATGCCCAGCCGCCGTGCTGCCTCCTGGCGGTTGCCGTCGGTGGCTCGCAGGGCATTGGCGATCAGTTGCCGCTCGGCCTCCTGGAGCGTCATGGCGCCAAGGCTCGCCGCGGACGGCGCCTGCTGCACCGCACCGGGAATCTCCGACGGCAACTGTTCCACATCGAGCGTCTCCGTCCGGGCCAGGGCGACCATGGTCTCGATGGTGTTCCGCAGTTCGCGGACGTTGCCCGGCCAGGTGTACGACTGCAACGCCTGCAGGGCCGTCGGCGAGATGCCCGTGATGGTCTTGCCGTGCTGTTGCGAGAACTGCTTGAGGAAGTAGTCGGCCAGCAGGGCGATGTCCTCGCTTCGTTCCCGCAGGGGGGGCAAGGCCAGCGTGACGACCTTCAGCCGGAAATAGAGGTCCTCGCGAAACGTCTTCTCGGTGATGGCCTCGTTCAGGTCGCGGTTGGTGGCGCTGATCAGGCGGACGTCCACGCGGATCGGATCGTTCGACCCGACACGCATGATCTCGCCGTCCTCCAGGACGCGCAGCAACTTGATCTGCGTGCTCATCGGCATGTCGCCGACCTCGTCCAGGAACAGCGTGCCTCCGTCGGCGTACTCGAAACGTCCCCTGCGCGTTGCGGCCGCACCGGTGAACGCGCCCTTCTCGTGTCCGAATAGTTCGCTTTCGAGAATGCCCTCGCTGAGGGCTGCGCAGTTGAGGGCCACGAAGTTGCGGTGGCGCCGGGGCGAATTGTTGTGGATGGCCCGGGCGATCAGTTCCTTGCCCGTGCCGCTCTCGCCCGTGACCAGGACCGTCGTGCTCGTCGGGGCGATCTGCCGGGCGATCTCCACCACGCGGCGCATCTGCGGATTGTTGCCGACCACGCCCGCGAAGCCGAACCGCTCGTCGAGCTGCGCCGACAGTTCCTTGGTGCGGGCCACGAGGCTGCGGCGCTCGAGGGCCTTCGACACGCGGTCGCGAAGCACCTCGATGTTCAGCGGCTTCTCGATGTAGTCGTAGGCGCCCTGGCGAATCGCTTCAACGGCGGTTTCGATGCTGGCATGGCCGGTGATGACGATGACCTCGGTGGTCGGATTGATCGACTTGACGGCCCGCAGGATGTCCATGCCGTCAAGGTCCTGCATCATCAGGTCGGTGATGACCAGGTCGAAGGACCGCGATTCGAGGATGTCGGCCGCCCGGCGCGGCGCGGTGACCACGACGCACTCGTGGCCGGCGCGCTGCAGCACCTCGTTGACCGCGTCCGCCTGGTTGCGGTCGTCCTCGACGATCAGGATGGCGGCTCTCGGGGATTCGTCACTCATGTCGGCTGTTCCGTAGTCTGTATTGCGGCGGCAGGCAGCCAGAGAACGAATTGCGTGCCCCGACCCACCTCGCT
The DNA here is from genome assembly GCA_016935955.1 of Planctomycetota bacterium. Next base: position 242 of record JAFGPY010000118.1, on the reverse strand, counting down.
GTTGACGGCGATTGTGCCGCCGTGTTCGGCCATGATCCGTTTGACCGTCGGCAGGCCCAGGCCCATGCCGCCTGGCCGCGACGAGTAGTAGGCGTCGAAGATGCGTTCGAGCCGGTCCGCCGGAATCCCCGGACCGGTGTCCGTGATACTCACGGCCACGCCCTGGTTCTCGGCCCGTACGGCGACCATCAACTCGCCGCCGTCGGCCATCACCGCCTGGGCATTCAGGATAATGTTCAGCA
>JAFGPY010000117.1 GCA_016935955.1 Planctomycetota bacterium | reverse complement strand
CTTGAAAACCGCTGAGCCCGCAAGGGCTCCGGGGGTTCGAATCCTCTCCCCTCCGCCAATTCACTGTGCCCGGTTGTGCCGGAAAGTGCGCAATCCTGCTGGGACCGCCTGCCTATGGGGCTCGCGTTTCGAGGCGATTCCCGCGCACCGGATTCTTCTCCAGAGCCGTCCAGACACCGAGCTGACGCCGGACGCCGCCCAGTGCCGCCTGCGATAACACCTTGCCGCCCACTTGACTTGCCAGGCGACCAGAATCCGCGTGTCGGCATGTGTGTATCCCACAAAACGACTTGGCGCAAAAGGAATGGCCCACGCACGGCGACCCTCTGCCATGGCTCCAAGTCCAGAGTGAGGGTGGCCTCCCGTCTCCCGGCGAGTCCGGCCGCAAAGAGGAGACGCAAGATTCTTGTTGTGCTTGTGAATGGGCAGGTAGAATGGCAGGGCATGAAATCCGCGAAGCTCCAGCTTCTGGTCGTCCTCGCCGCCGTCCTGACGGTCGCGGGCTTCTTCACCGCGCGCGGCCTGCCGCCGAGAGTGAGCATGTATCGTTCTGCCTACTACGGAGACTTGACCGACCTGCGCCGAGCCCTCAACTGGGGTGACAATGTCAACGCCGCGGGCGACTATGGTCTGACGCCGCTGCATGCTGTGGCCGAGTCGGGAAGGAAGGAGGCGGCAGAGTTTCTTCTTGCCCATGGGGCCGATGTAGACGTCAAGGACAACTTCAGCGGCGGAAGGCTTGTGCCTGCCAACCGGACGCCGCTGCACGGGGCTGCTGAAAGTGACTCCAAGGAGGTGGTGAAACTGCTCCTCGCGCACGGGGCCGAAGTCGATGCCAAGGACCACTACGCCGCGACGCCGTTGTTCCGTGCGGCTAATGGTGGTTCGAAGGACGTGGTGGAACTGCTTCTCGCTCATGGAGCCGAGGTCAACGCCAGGAACTGCATTGGCGCCACGCCACTGCACGGCGTGGCTCTGTTGGGCCGCAAGGAAGTGGCGGAACTGCTCATCCTCAATAGGGCTGAGGTTAATGCCAAGGACAAGGATGGCAAAACGCCGCTACGGTACGCGACAGGCAACCACAACAAACCCGTTGCCGACCTGTTGCGGCAGCACGGGGCGAAGGAGTGACGGGCACCGATGCTTTTCTTTGACGTCGGCGCGTCGGCTGTGCTATCCTTGCCATTGCTACAGTTCTTATGTGACTGCCGTGGGGAACGGGCCGGGGCGGCAGGCGGTATGCCATTCTGTGTAACCAGAGCCAATGGGCGGGAGCGGTGCGATGGGTATCCGGCGATGGCTGGCAGGGCTTGCGGTCGCGGCGACCGCGATCATGGCGGCGCAGGTGGCCCGGGCCCAGGTGCCCGCGTCGTTCGACCTGCGCAGCGTCGAGGGGCAGAACTACGTCACGAGTGTCAAGAGCCAGAGCGGCGGCACGTGCTGGTGTCACGGCACGATGGCGGCTCTGGAAAGCAACCTGCTGGTGACGGGTCTCTGGGCGGCCGCAGGGGAGTCGGGTGAGCCCAATCTGGCGGAGTACCATCTCGACTGGTGGAACGGGTTCAACGAACACAATAACGATGACCGCGACCCGCCAACCGGTGCGGGGCTTGTCGTGCACAATGGCGGCGACTACCTGGTGGCCACGGCCTACCTCAGTCGCGGGGAAGGGGCGGTGCGCGACGTCGACGGGCAGTCGTACACCACGCCGCCGCTGAGGAGCGACCCGAGTTTTCACGTCTATTACGTTCGTGACGTGGAGTGGTTCGAGGCCGGAGCCGACCTGTCGAATCTCGACGCGATCAAGCAGGCGGTGATGGACCATGGGGCCATGGGGACGTGCATCTACTGGGCCAGCGGGTTCTACAGTTCGTCGCTGAGATCGTTCTACCAGCCGCCCACTGACTCGCACGATCCGAACCACTCGGTGGCCATCGTCGGCTGGGACGACGCGAAGACCACGCAGGCGCCGCAGCCGGGCGCGTGGCTGTGCAAAAACAGTTGGGGCACGGGATGGGGCATGTCGGGCTACTTCTGGGTGTCCTACTACGACAAGTGGGCTGGCCGGCACGACGAGATGGGCGCCGTCAGTTTCCGCGGCGTCGAGTTGAACCCGTACGACCGCATCTACTACCACGATTACCACGGCTGGCGCGACACGAAGACCGATGCGTTTGCGGCCTTCAACGCCTTTGCCGCCGAGGGTTACGAGAGCCTCGTGGCCGTCAGCTTCATCACGGCGGCCGACGACGTGGACTACGTCGCGACGGTCTACGGCCGTTTCGACGGCGGACTGCTCCAGGACGAGTTGGCGGTCGTCGCCGGGCATATCGACTATCGCGGCTATCACACGATCGACCTGCCGCAGCCGCTCGCCATAGCTCCCGGTGACGAGTTCTACGTCTGCGTCGAACTGTCGTCGGGCGGTCAGGCGTTCGACCGCTCGTCGGAAATCGCCGTTCTTCTCGGGGGCGGCAAGAGCGGCACGTGGGTTGAGTCGGCCGCAGCCCCGGGGCAGAGCTACTGGTGGGACGGTTTCGCCTGGAGCGACCTTACGGACATCGACGCGTCGGCCAACTTCTGCATCAAGGCCATGGCGGCGCGTCGTCTTGCCGTGACGGCGGCTGCCGAGCGGAGTTGGGTCTACCAGAACACGCCCACGATGCTGGTCGACGGCGGGCACAGGGTGCGGCTTGACGTGTCGATGCTCGACGACGGAGGCAACGGCAGCGTGATGATCTCTGTCGCCAAGGTGCCGGGCAGCGGTCCCGGGGAGGTGACGGTCGAGGACGATCCGGGCGGCGACCCGCTGGTCAAGTACGTTCTCGGCTCACTGCGCAACGAGGCCCGCACCGGTCACGGTCCGCTGACGTTGCGAGTGACGGCGACCGGCGACGTGACCGGCCCCGTGACGGTTGACGTGCCGCTGAGGGTCCGCGTCCTGGGCGACATCGACGGCAATGGCGGCGCCGAACCCGGCGACCTGTGCGTGTTGATTAATGCCCTGAACGGTCTTCCCACGGGCGGCATACCCTTGGCAGCCCTGGACCTGGACCTCAACGGCGGCGTAGAGCCGGGAGACATGTCCATCCTGATCAATGTTCTGAACGCGCTGGACGTGCCCTGAGGTCCTCACGTGCCTCGCGCCGCACCACGGGCGATCCTGCCTGGGGGGGCCGCCGGCCAGCTCGTAGTTGCGACGTCTCGGACGGGTCCTGCCGCCCCACCAGGAAGTCCGGAGGCAGGGCTTTGACATGGGCCGGAAGGTGATGTATCCTACAGTTGGCAACTCTCTGATGAAGCGCTGGCCGTTCCGACGTATCAAGCCTCAAAGGCGCTGCCTGTATGCCAATTCGCGGTACTTGTTGCAGCAAGTCGGATTCTACTTCAACTGACGTCAAACCGAGAAGTTCAAGCCGTTGTCGTCCGGCGAGTCGTGCGGCATTTGTTGCCGAGAGGCTGATCGTCTTGCGTCGCCGGGCGCGTCTGTCGCGGTCGCAACTTGCGCTCGCGGCAGGGCGGTGTGCAGTTAACGTGGGGCCGGGGAGTCAACTGAAAGGGGGACTGTGAAATGAGTAGAACGATGTGGCTCTTAGCGGCCGCCGTCGTGGCGGCCCTCCTGGCGGGGCCGGTTGCGGCTGCCCCCAGTCTGGACATTCAGAAGCCGCCGGTTGTGCCGGTGCCCAGCAACACGGGACCCACTCAAGACCCTCATGCTGAGCAAGGGCAGTGGTTCCAGGACGAACACAGTGGTGATAAGGTTGTCTGCACACACGAGTTCTACGACAACGTACAGCAGCCGGCGGAGAAGGGGGGATGGGCCGGCCACTACGCCATCGTCGGCCACGTGCTGAATATCAGGTATGACGGCATCACACAGAACATCATCGCCTTCGACATCAACGCCACAATCACCAATGACGTGCCCGACTACGAGGGTTGGCGGCCGGGCGACAACAGTCACGGCGAATCGCTACAGACGTCAGACCAGTACGTCGGCGATCTGCTGCAGACGAAACTGACGGCTGACTTTGCCGTGCCGCCATCAAGTGCAGGGCTATTGCCGGGCACGATCGGGCCGTACCGAGATGCGTCGCCGCACATCATCGCGCTGAACCATGACTTCCTGGCCTGGTACTGCTGGACGCCGGACAACGGGGACCCGGATAAGCAGCCCAACGGCAGCTACTATGTGCCGGCCTGGGACTTCCTGGACATTCCTCAGGGGCAGAGTTACGTTCGCGTGCTGATGTTCACCGTCGAAGCACCCGGATTGTCCCCGGACGATCCACGGTACGCGGCCATCGAGGAATCCTACTACGACGAACAGGACATTCTGCTGAACCGCACGTCGAGTCTGAAGATCAGCACCTGGCAGGACGATCCAACAATTGACTACGGCATCCCGTACCCGCACCTGGACGGGGCAATGCCGCTGCGGAGCAGCGACTGCTCGGTGTTCCACAACATTGTTCATGAGCCGGAGTGGATCGAGGGCGGCCTGAGCCTGGATGTTCGCAAACCGCCCGTGGCGCCGCTCGGTAGTTGGACCGGCCCGCCGCAGGACTTCGATGCCGTGCAGGGACAGTGGTTCCTCAGGTTCGACGGCACCGAGGAGGTCCGCAGCCACGAGTACTACGATCCGACGTGGCCGGCCTCGCTGCCGGCCAAGTCTGCGGCGAAGAAGACGGACAAGAAGTCAGCCAAGAGCACGCTCAAGGCACCGGCGAAGGCCGCGGCCAAGGGAGTCGGCAGTGCGATCTACGGCGTTGTGACGAACGTCCGCTACGTAGCCGGATCCACCAACATCGCCGCGTTTGACATCGATGCGACGATCACCAACCTGACGCCGTGGCCCTAT
>JAFGPY010000116.1 GCA_016935955.1 Planctomycetota bacterium | reverse complement strand
TTGTCATCATCCCGGCCGCAATGGCCGACATGGGGCAAGCACTGGAGCTGGCGGTCGGATTTGAACCGACAACCGCCGGTTTACAAAACCGGTGCTCTACCGTTGAGCTACGCCAGCGTGAGACAACTGAGCTACGTATCATATCGTCCGAACGCCGACTTTTCAACCACTTTTCGCTGTGCTGGGACGAGCCAGAAACCGCCTGTGCGTTTTCTGACAAACGAGGTCGGGCATGCGGCTCTGTCGGTCAACTCTGCAGCCGGGCCAGTTTCAGCAGGTTGCGGGCCACGTCGTACTGCGGGGAGGCCGTCAGCACTTGCAGCAGAATATTGGCCGACTCGGTGTAGCGACCGTCAAAGTAGTAGACATAACCCAACAGGAACTGCTTCTCCACGTCGTCGGGCCGCAACTTGGTCAGATGCTCCAGGTCGCGTAGCCGCCGGTCCAGGTCGGCGCGGTCGCTGTAGAACTCCTCCAAGCGGAAATTGTAGAGACCGAAGTCCGGCTCCAGTTCCAGCCCCTCTCTGAGCTTCTTGGCCGCATACAGGTACTCGCCATTGGCGAAGGCCGCATGGCTTTCGGCGAACTTCGCGACCGCGTTGCCAGGATCCATCCGAGCCGCCTTGGCATAGGCCTCGGCCGCCATCGGATAGCTGCCCATGAAGAAGTAGAAGTCGCCGCGGTTCATGTAGTCTTCGACGCGTTGCGGATTCGTGATCGACTCGACCAGGGCCTTGCGCTCTTCGAGGCTCAACTCAATGTGGTTGGTCAGTTGCTCGAACTCGGCGGCGCTCATCTTGCCGTCGACCGACATCGGATACTTCATCCAGGGCACGATGTGGTCGGCGCGTAGCACCTTGAGGAGTTCGGCGGCTTCCTTGTCGCCGCCGGCGGCCAGCGACGTCAGGCGTCCGTCGGCACGGTCCCACAGGCCGTGGAACAGGTCGATGTAGGCCATCAGGAACTGCAAACCCTCGTCGCTGGGCGTCTTCAGCAACGCCAGTTCCAGCACCTGGCGGGCCTCGGCCAGATCGCTCGGGTCGTGATAGAGGTCCTGAAGGTTCACGCCGCCGATTCGGAACTCGTCGCTGCCCCAGTTGTGGGCCGTGGTCAGCGATCGCCGCAACAACCGCGAGGCTTCGGCGTATTGCTGCGAGGCGAACAGGCTCTGGCCCGCCGCCTGGGCGAACAGGCTGCTGGTCGGGTCGCGCGTCGCCAGGATCGACCAGACCTGGGCGGCAGCCTTGTAGCGACGGTTGCTGAACAGGTAGTTGCCCATGGCTGCAAGCTGACTGTCGTAGAGCGCGTCGAGCGACTGATCTTCGGCCGGCTGCCCGGTACGGAACACGGCGGCCGTGGTGTCAAGGAAGGGCTTGTTGGCGATCGTTTCCTGGGTCTCTTCGCTGAACTCGCTCAGGAACGATGCCGGATCTTTGATGTAGCCGCGCTGCAGGCAACTCAGGCAGTAGTAGCCGTAGTAGTATTGCTCCGGCTTGTCGCGCAGGCCGAACGGAAAGACGAACTGAAAGAACGATTGCCGCAGGTCGTCGGGACGAACCATCTTCTCGTCACCGAGCATCAGACCCAGTTCGAGGCTGCCGCGCTGAAGTTCGGCAAATCGTGCCCGCTCGCCCAGGGCGAAGCTCTCCAGACTCCGCAGCCGCCGTCCCACCAACTCGGGACGCAACTGCCCCATGTCCAGGTTGGTCGGCGAAAGTCGGCCGCCAAAGCGTGACGGGCTGACGCCGAAACGCGCGGCCAGCAGACCTGTCGGCGCCCCCCCGCTCGCGCGGCTCGTGAACTGCGACGAGGAGGTCACACTGCCGATGTTCTGACCCAACCGCTCGCTGGGCAGACTGCTGCTGCCGTAGATGCGGCCCTGTGCCCAGATCGGCCCGCTCAGCGCACAGATGAGTGCCACGGCCACGACCAGGTGAAGGTGTCTTGTAATTCGCATAATCTGTCGTCCCCCATCAATCGCCATCGGAGGAAATCCCGCAATTGCCGCCCCGGATCGGCATTCGCCGACGCTCCGGGCTCGATTATTCTACTTCTCGGCGGTCCAATCCGCAATGCCGGAGTAATTTTCACCGTGCCCCGCCCTGCCGGGCTGAGGAACGAGGCACAATTTCGACACGTCACCCTTGAGACCGGACCGCAGGTCACGATACAATGGCCGCTCCGGCCCAGACGGCCGCCAAGAACAGGCTCATCGCACGGAAGGAGTGACTCACATGTCTCTGGATCTCAGCACCCTTGTTCAGAAGAACGACAAGCGAATCGTCTTCATGATCGCCGACGGTATCGGAAGCATCCAGTCGGGACCCAACGGCCTGACGGAGCTGCAACAGGCCCGCACGCACAACCTCGATCAGTTGGCCGCCGAGGGCATGTGCGGACTGCTCGATCCGGTGATGCCCGGCATCACGCCCGGCAGCGGACCCGGCCACCTCGGTCTGTTCGGCTACGAGCCGACCGAGTTCATCATCGGCCGCGGGCTCCTCTCGGCCCTGGGCGTCGGTTTCCCGCTGAAGGACGGCGACTTGGCCGCGCGGCTCAATTTCGCCACGATCGACAAGCAGGGCAACGTGACCGATCGTCGCGCCGGCCGCATCCCGACCGAGGAAAACGAGCGGATCATCGCCAAGCTCGTGGCCAAGCTGCCCAAGTCGATCGACGGCGCCGAGATCGTCCTGCAGACCGAGGCCGAGCACCGGGCGGTGCTTGTCCTGCGCGGCAAGGGACTCAGCCAGGCCCTGCACGACACCGATCCGCAGGCCACAGGCGTGCCGCCGCTGGAGCCCAAGAGCCTCGGCAGCCATGCCCGCGACCAGAAGACCGTGGCCATCGTCAAGAAGTTCGTGACCCAGGTCCGTGAGATTCTGGCCGACGAGCCCAAGGCGAATTTCGTGCTGGCTCGCGGCTTTGCCCTGCACACCGAGTTGCCGAGCATGGCCGTCCGCTACGGTCTGACGGCCGGAGCCATCGCCAACTATCCCATGTACCGCGGCGTGGCCAGCCTCGTGGGCATGACGTTACTGGAGACCGGCGATAACCTGCTGGAGAACGTCGCCGTGGCCGGCAAGCGGTGGAAGGAGTACGACTTCTTCTTCATCCACTTCAAGTACACCGACAAGACGGGCGAAGACGGCGACTACGAGGCCAAGGTCAAGCGGATCGAGGAACTGGATGCCGCGATCCCCGCCCTCAAGGCCCTCAAGCCCGATGTGCTGGTCGTCACGGGTGACCATTCGACGCCCTCGAAGCTGAAGGCCCATTCGTGGCACCCGGTGCCGGCCCTGCTCTGGGCGCCCGAAACGATCCGCCGCGACGGCGTCACGGAGTTCAACGAGGTGGCCTGTGCCGGCGGCGGCATGGGGCGGTTGCCCATGAAGTACCTGATGCAACTGGCCCTGGCCCACGCCGACAAGCTGATGAAGTTCGGGGCATAGGCACAACCAGCCAGGCGGCGGGATGGCATGGTCCACGCTTGCGTGGCCATGAAGTCTGGCAGACTATTGGCACGAGCATCTTCCATGCGTATACTGAGCGGGTGAGGCGTCTGTAACGTCTCGCCCGCTTTCATTTCCGGGTCGGGTGGTTGTTGCGGTGGTACGTCATGTCACGGGTGTTGGACACAAGGAGGCTTCGCTATGACCTTTGAGGATCCGGGGCCGCAGGACCGCCAGCAATGGCACGAACACAAGGCCAGCCGCGCCAACTTCCTGTCGGGCATGGAACGGCGCGACGTTGTCGCCGACCTGCGCAACACAACTGCCTATCCGTGGTTGCACAGTCTGGCGCACCTGTTGACGATTGCCGCCATCGTCTGGTTCGCTGCAACCTGCATAGCGACGCTGCCGCTGATGTTCGACAACTTCAAGATGTTCCTGGCGGGGGTGGCGGCCATTGCCTTTGCCGGCGTGAAGGCAGTGCTTCTCGTCCTGCTGGCCCGCCTGGCTCGCTGGATCGCCGACCTGGCGGACATGCGGGTCGAAAAGCTGATCGACCGCCTGCAAAAACGATCGAAGACGCAGTGACTGCGGCTGCTGGGAGGCGAGTTCTTCTGGGTAATTGCGGAGGCAATATCCGAAGATGCTTCGCCGACAAGGCCACGGAACGAACAAGGAGAGACGCACCATGGACACGCCCGGTGGCGCACCGTCGCAAGAAAATCTTCCCCCGACCCTTACGAGCAAGACGTGGCGGCAATTGCGCGAGGAGCGGCTGAAGCATCTGTGGCATTCCGAGCGGTTCAGGGTACACGAACATCTGTCAATGCGGTCGTGCTACAAGGGCCTGCGTCTGCTGGGTGGCTTCATCCAGGTGCTTGCGTTCATTGTGGGGGCGATGATCCTGTTAAGCCTCGACGCGGTGCCCGACAGTTCCAGCGGCAGCATGATCGTTGCGATACTCGCGTCGGCCGGGATGACAACGGCACTCCTGCTGGCCGTCGGTGCCGCGCTGAAGTGGATGGCCGACATAGGCGATGTGAAGCTGGAGCTTCTGATCAATGCCTTAGACGAGCGTCGAAGGTTACTGGGTCCTGCCCCTCCGGATTTGGAATCTGCGACTGACGACGATGTGCCGGCGTCCGAGCCGACGGTCTGCCCGTGGTGCCTGTACGAGATAGCCGCTGGCGACACGCGTTGTGGCATTTGCGGCCGGAGGCGTCCCATGAAGGAGCCACCGCAGGACGAGCCTGCACCCGAAGGGGAGTGAGTAATGCCTGACCCGACAATCACCGACAAGGACCGCAAGCGAGCCCAGGGGTGCGTGGATTGTCCGGTGTGCAAGCGCGCCCGCGAGAAGCAGAAGGGCTTGGCATTCTGGTTCGTTAAGCAGATCGAAGGTGGCCTCTGCCCGCAGTGCAAGGCCTACGAGAAGGTCCATGGCCGCAAGGCCCACGAACCGATTCCGCCGCAGGAAACGAACCGGCCATAGCAATCCATTGAAGAAGTGTAGCCTGGCCGCCCTCGGCCGGGAAACAAGGGGTGCCATGGCTGCTCTGCAGCCATGCTTGCAGCATGTCAGGTTCGGCGTGCCCGCGGGGCAGGCATGGCATCTCTATCCGGTTTTGATTCCCAGCAAGATAACACCGACGGTCCCGAGGACAAGCCCCGCAGCCGTTCGCGCGTCGGGTCGCTCGCGAAAGAAGATCGCCGCCAGAACGACCGCGCAGGCCACCGAGATGACCAGCCGCGCAGGGAATACGGTCACGCCCCCCATCGAGCCGACGACGAGCAGCACCAGTAGGAAGGCGACGCCGTTGACCAGTCCGGTCGCGGTTCCCCAGATGGCGTCGGCCCGCGTGGGCCGCGTGCGCGTCAGCAGCAATCCGATCGGCACGCCGACCATGTTGCCCAGGTAACCGAGCAGCACGATGCCGAGAACGTAGCCGCCGTGGGCGTTCGGGGCGTAGTCGGCCTCGCGGCTCACGGCGTCGCGAAAGGCCGTGTCGGCCAGGCCGAAGGCGACGAACGTCAGCGACATGTAGAGGAGCCAGATCCCGTTGGCGCGGCGTGCTGCCGCCGAGTCCGCGCCCGGCGGGATCTTGCCGCTCTGAAGCAGTGGCACCGAGGCGGCCACAATCAGCAGGCCCGTGACGCGCAACACACTCAGACTCTCACCGTAGAACAGGACGGATGCGGCCACCGGAACGAGGATGCTGTAGCTGCGGATCAGGAAGGTCGGCCCGACCGGGCCGCGATGCAGCGACTCGTTGAGGGCCCAGATGCCGACGATGGCCACCGCCCCGGCGGCAACGAGCAGTGCGGCATACCACGGCGGGAACAGGGCCACGTGCCGCCAGGCGAAGGGACCGAAGATAACGCACGGTACGAGACCGACGTAAAGCGACAGGCCCCAGGAGGTGGTGCCCCGCCGCATGCCCGCACGCATGAAGATCACCCCCACGGCGATCATCAGGCTGCAGGCCACGAGCAATAGCCAGTCGACGATCACGTCATGGGGCTCCCACGGGTCCGCCGCCGTGCGGCTGCACCGTCGCTACGGATAGACCAGGGCGTCGCGGCAGTCATCGCCGTCGAGGAATCGCTGGAAGACAGGCCCTGCGGCTCGCCAACTGGCGTCCTCGTCGCCGACACGGATCAGGTAGACGGGCACGCCGTGCGGTGCGGCGGCGCGGACGTCGTGCTGTGTGTCGCCGACGAAGAGCACGCGCCCGTAGCGGCGGGCCAGCCCGCCGAGGATGCCCTTCTTGGGCAGAAAGTCCTGGGCCAGCAGGGCCGAGAACAGGTCCGTCGTGCGGTCGTCGAGAATGTCCTGCCGCACAGCCTCGGTCTTCGAGGCGCTGACGACGACCACGTCGGCCCGTTTACGTACGGCGGCAAGCGTCTCGCGAACGCCGGCGAAGAGCCGCGCCCCCTTGACCGCCTCGCCGATCTGCCGGTCGCTGGCTTCACTCCAACGGAGCGGTGAATCGTCGTAACCGTACTCCTGGCGGTACTTCAGGTAGGTGGCCACGCCGTGCTGTTCGCCGCAGGCCTCGACGTGCTCGACGGCGGCAAAAAACTTCGAGAGGTCGGGCACGGGCAGTCCGGCCTCGCCCCACTTGCGCATCATGATCATCAGGGCCACGAACCGCTGGACGCCCGCTGTTGCCGGATCGGTGATGTTCACGTCGTAGCAGACGCGGTCGATTTCTTTCTGGTGCGGCTTCAGTTGCGGCCACACTTCGGTAACAGCCAAGTTAAAGCCGCGCGTCCACTTCGGGACCATCGTGTCCTTACACGTGCCGTCCCAGTCGACGGCAAAGCACACGTCGCTCGTTTTCGGCCAGGCCTCGAAGTCGCCGGATGCGGGAATCAGAATGTCAGTCACAGCAGAGGTCCTTCTTTTCATTGGTTGATTTCACCAGTCCGCGTGGCTGCAAGCAGCCACCCTACGTAAGCCTCCTATGCGTCGTACGGCGCGGGGCGAGCCGGTTTGGCCGGCTTGAAGCGACCGTATATGAGCCGCGCAGCCACCGACAGGGCCGCAGGCATCGGGCTGTACGTGCAGATCACCGTCGGCCACTCGACCGGCGTGTTGTACGGCAGCGGCGAGTTGGCCACGACGATCACCTTGCGATTACCGGCTTTGTCCAGCAACTCATTGATCAGCTTCACGGTGCTGACGCTGCTGCGGCCCGACCAGTGCGTGATGACGATGGCATCGTAGTACCGCATGTAGTCGAAGAGCTTCATGCGATCTTCGTCGCTCGGGTCGCTCTCGATTTCCAGGCCCGAGACGTTGCTGCTCTCGCCGAGCATCTTCTCCCAGAAGACGCCGGGATGCAGATTCAGGTCGTTGGCGTTCAGTTGCGCCCCGGCCACCTGCTCGACGCACAGAACCCGTTGTCCCTCGGCGAGCGGCAGCACGCCGGCCGTATCACGAACCACGTGGACGGCCTTCTCGGCGGCCACCCGTTCGGCCTTGGCGATGGCCGCGGAACGAATCGTGCGGCCGGCTTTCTTCGCATCGACCCTATAGCCGTCGCCGTAGAATCCGTAGTCGACCTTCCACCGCAGCGTCGTGGCCACCTGCTCGTCGATCTGGCTCTCGGGCAGGTCGCCGCTCTTGGCCGCTTCGAGCACCAGGCGATAGGCCTCGTCGCGGATGGCCCCGGTCTCCTTCATCAGGATCAGGTTGGCCCCGGCCTTGGCGGCCATGAGGCATCCCTGCGGAATGCCGCCGTACTTGTGGGCGATGGCTTTCATGATCATCGAGTCGGTCGTGATGATGCCCTTGAAGCCCAGACGGCCGCGTGTCACGTCGGTCATAATCGCCCGCGAGCAACTGGCCGTGTTCTCGGTGTCCCAGCACGGGTAAATCGAATGGCCGATCATGATCATCGGCAGGTCTTCGCCGAGTTCGCGGTACGGGAACAGCTCACATTCCCACATCTCCTGGTCGCTCCGCTCGATGGCGGCCAGGTCGTGGTGATCGTCCACGTCGGTCGACCCGCGGCCAGGGTAGTGCTTGCCGCAGCACATGACGCCTTCCTCGCGGAAGCCACGGACGAAGGCCCGGGCCATCTCGGTCACAAACTGCGGATCGGTGCCGAAACCGCGCGTCCCGATGTAGGTCGAATCGGGGTGCAGGACAACGTCAAGAACCGGCGAGTGGATGACGTTAAAGCCGACGGCCGCGAGCTGCCGGGCCACGGCCTTCGCCGAGCGATACACGTGTGCCGGATCGCCCGTGCGGGCCAGGCCCCACTGGCAAGGAAAGAACCGCACGCCGCCGCGAACAAAATCGGCGCTGCCGTCGCCCTCCTGGTCGAGGCACAGGTGCAACGGCGCGTCGTACGACCGCTCGGCGGCAATCTCCTTCAGGCGGTTGAGAATCGCGGCGTACTCCTCGACGGTCACGTAGGGCGACTTGCAGAGCGTATCCTTGATGTCGCTGAACTGGTCGGCCGGCATGTCGGCCGGCGACGACTTGTCGAAGGCCTCCCGCTGCTGCCCCGGGCGGGCGTAGTGGCGGAACTGTCGGTAGAACTGCGTCACGCGCAGCCCCGCGCAGTTCATATCCTTGATCATGTGCACCACGTCGGGCGTGATCAGCGTCCCGTAGAACGATTGCGTGAACAACTGCCCGACCTTCTGTTCGAGGGTCATCCTGCCCAGCGCCTTGTCTACCGCTTTGTACTTGTCCGGCATGAACCGCTCCTTCCTCTATTGTGGACTGCGTGGGTCCGGGGAGCCCACCCTACATCGCTACTGCGCCTCCCACGGATACGGGTTGGCCTTGGCCTTCGGTTTGAACTTGCCGAACAGCAGGTCGGCCGTCACAGCAAGCACCGGACGCATGACGCCGTAGCAGGCCACAACCGTCGGCCACGCCTCGGGCAGTTCGTAAGGCAACGGATTCCCGGCCACGACGATGACCTTCTTGCCGGCGGCCAGGCACCTGTCAACCAGCGGCGCGGTGCCCAGCGTATGGCGGTCCTTGTAGTAGGTCACGATGACCGTGTCGTAGAACTCCAGGTAGTTCTCCAGCTTGGCCGCGTCCTCGGCCGTCGGGTCCGACTCGACCTCCAGCAACGAGCAGTTTTCCGTGTGCCGGCAGATCTCTTCCCAGAACATCCCGGGATGGCACCAGGCGTCGTTGGCCCTGAGATGCGGCCCGGCAATTTGCTCGACCAGCAGCGTCCGCGTCCCGCGATCCGCCGGCAACAGCCCGGCACGGTCGCGAACCACGTGCACGGCCTCCTTGGCGGCGCGGGTCTCGACGCGGTCCAGCTCCTTGCTGCGCACGATCCGTTCGGCACGTTTCGGGTTGTGCCAGTAGCTCTTCCCGAACAGCCCGGCGTCGACCTTGGTCCGCAGGTTACGGATGACCAGCGAGTCGATGTAGTCCTCGGTCAGCGTGCCGTCCTTGACGGCTTCGAGCACTAGGCGATACGACTCCTCGCGAATCGGCCCGCATTCCTTCATCAGCACGGCGCTGGCCCCGGCCTTGATCGCCGCCAGGCACCCGCCCGCGACGCCGTACTTCTTCTGGATCGCGCCCATGATCATTGAGTCGGTGCAGATCATGCCCTTGAAGCCGAGCTTCTCGTGGATGATGCCGGTGATGACCTTGTGCGACACGCTGGCGATGTCGTCGGGGTCCCAGGCCGGATAGATCGAGTGGCCGACCATCAGGGCCATCAGGCCCTTGGGGATCATCGCCCGGTACGGAGCGAGGTCCTCGTCCCACAGGGC
>JAFGPY010000115.1 GCA_016935955.1 Planctomycetota bacterium | reverse complement strand
GCACCTTGAACATGAAACGGTCGAGCTGGGCCTCGGGCAACGGGTATGTGCCTTCCATCTCCAGCGGGTTCTGCGTGGCCAGCACGAAGAACGGCAGCTCGAGCTTGTGGATCGTCTTGGCCACCGAGACGCTCCGCTCGGCCATCGCTTCCAGCACGGCCGACTGCGTCTTGGGCGTGGCCCGGTTGATCTCGTCGGCCAGGATCATGTTCCCGAAGATCGGGCCCTGCTGGAACGAGAACTGTTTGCCGCCGCGACCGTCGTCGACCACGATGTTCGTGCCGATAATGTCGGCCGGCATCAGGTCGGGGGTGAACTGGATGCGGCTGAAGCGGAGATCGAGGGCCTCGCTCAGGGTGCGGATGAGCATCGTCTTGCCGATGCCGGGCACGCCCTCGAGCAGGGCATGGCCGCCCGTCAGGAGGCAGCACATCACTTGCTCGACGACCTCGTCCAGGCCGACGATGACCTTGCCGACCTCGGTCCGGATGGACTCGTAGTTGTTGCGAAAGCTTTCGACCCGCTCGTGACTGTCCATGGTATCTCCCCGTCGATCGTCCACCGCGCCGTTGGCGACCCATGGTAATCCCCCGCCCCCGAAGCGTCAACGGGATTGTACGCGCCCGCTTGCGCCGACAACCTTATTGGTGGCGTGGCCACGATCCCCTTCACGCCTCGGCCAGGCGCCGCACGTTGGGGCGGTAGGGCTGCCGCGGGATTCGGTCACGGCATGCCGACGCTGCGGCCTCCGTCGATGACGTAGTTGGTCCCCGTGATGAAGGCCGCATCGTCGGAGCAGAGGTACAGAATCAGATTGGTGACTTCTTCCGGTTGGGCTGCGCGGCCGAGTCGGGTCTTGACCTTGGCCATCGCGGGGCGCGTCAGCACCGGACCCGGCGAGACGCAGCAGGCCCGGACGCCGTGCTCGGCGCTGTAGACGGCCAGCGACTTGGTCAGTCCGATGATACCGCCCTTGGCGGCGCCGTATTCCACGGCCCGCGATCCGGCCACGCCGTCGACCGATCCCAGGCTGACGATGACGCCGCGGCCCTGCTTGAACATGGGCGTCAGGACGGCGTGCGCGAGGTAAACGGCGCCCCTCAGGTTCACGTCCAGACCCCAATCGATGACCTCGATCGGATGGTTGTGGAACTCTTCGCCTTGCGGCCGACCCAGCACGCGGCCGGCCGAACCGCCGGCGCAGTACACCACGATGTCGATGCTGCCGTATGTCGTCACGGCCAGATCGACCGCCCCCTTCACGTCCTCGTAGCGACGCGCGTCCACCTGGACGCCCAGCGCCGTTCCGCCCTGGCGGCCGATTTCCTCGGCGGCCGCCTTCACGGCATCGTGGTTGATGTCGACCATCACCACCTTCGCCCCTTCCCGGGCGAGCCCCTGCGCCGTCATCAGTCCCATTCCCGATGCGGCCCCCGTCACGATGGCCGTTCTGTCCTTGAATCTCATGATGTGTCCCTCTCCTCGTAAAGGCTAACCATGCGCCACGGTCAAACCGCGCGCGCTCCCGTTCCCTCTGTCCGGTCTACTCCAGCGGATGACGCCTGTCGGCCAGGGGCAACGCCACCTTGCGGCCCGACAAGTGAGATGCGTAGACGCCCTGGATCATCTCCAGCGTCCAGCAGGCATCGCGGCCGCTGGCGAGCGGCTCCCGACCTTCCGCGGCCGCGCACAGCAGATCCCATGCGGCCCGGCGGTTGCACTTGGCATAGTAGGCCCAGATGCCCGACCCGGCCTTGTCGCCCTCCAGCGGCGTGGCCCCGGGAATCTCCGGCAACGCCGCCTCGTCGGCCGGCACGAACTCGCCCGCCTCCTCGAAGGGCGAAGACGAGCGGCAGATGCGCAGCACGCGGTCCCCTTCGCCGTACCTGAACGCGAGCCGCGCCTCGGAGCAGACGATCGTGATCCCGAAATGCCACGGGCCGCTCTCGAACATCCCGCGGCGGCTCTCGAAGTGGCAATGGACGTTCTCGGGGAAACCGAACATGGCGACAATCTCGTCGCCGGCTACCGTACCCACCGGCTCGGTCGGATCGTGGGCGTCGGCCTTGACCATGTCGCGCCCCGATTGCGAAACGTGCCCGAAAACCCACGACGGATCGCCGAACAGGAAGCGGCAGATGTCGAACAGGTGCGTGCCGAGCACCACCATGTCCTCGCCGCCCCCGCGGTCGTCCTCCTTGCCGCGGCAATAGGCCATGACCGGGCGGCCCAGCTTGCCGCTGCGGATCAGGTCGCGGGCCGTGTGGTAGGCCTCCCAGTAGCGGCCCAGGTGCGCCACGGCCAGCTTCACGCCCGCGGCGTCCGCTGCCGCCGCCATGCGGTCGGCCTGCTCGAGGGTCGCGGCAAGAGGCTTCTCGCAATAAATGTGGCACCCCGCCTCGGCGGCGCCGATCACCACGTCCGGATGTTGCACGGGAAGACGGGAGCAGAGGCACACGACGTCCGGCCGCTCGCGATCGAGCAACTCGCGCCAGTCGCCGTAGGCGGCCGCGGCCCCGGTATCCTTCAGCAGCCCCTTGCGGCTCTCCTCGTCGGGATCGGCCACGGCGCAGATCTCCACGCCCGGCAACCCCATGAACGCCTCGTGGATGCCGTGTCCCCCGCGAGCCTTGAGCCGCTGATAATCGATCACGCCGACGCGCCACGTCCTCTTCGCGGCGTCCGCCCGATGGCCCTGAGTCCCGCCCATGCTGCGTTCCTTTCACTGAAGCATCGCGACATTGTACCGATTTGCAGGCCCATGACAAGCAAGGGAGGAAAATGCGAGCGGGGCGGGCGGCATGGCCGCGTGCCATGCAGGATTTCGCATGAAGAAGGCCGGGGGGTGCCATCTGCTTGCGGGTGCCAGGGTCTAGCCGCAGGCTAGGCCATGATGGCTGCACCGTCAGCCTTCGAGGCCCATCGGCAGGGCCAGGCCGGCGGCGACCAGGTGCGACGTGTCGTTGAGCCGCTCGAGGACGTGCTTGCCGCGGCGGTCCACCTTCAGAACCGAGACGGCCGTGAGCATCGAACCGAACGAGACGGTGATGTCGTTCGCGGCGTTCAGCCCCAGGCCGAGCCACCAGTTGACCAGGTTCATCGTCGTGCCGTAATGCGAAACGACCACCAGCAGGCGGTCCTGCTCGGCCACGAGCCGCGACAGGCAACCGGTGACGCGGCCGTAGAACTCGGCCCACGATTCGCCGGCGCCGGCCTGGGCGGCAATCTTGTCGCCGGGATTCACCTCGCCGCAACCGTCGTTGAACTCGCGCAGCTCTCCGGTCGTCTCGACCGTGGCGCCGACGCGCGCGGCAATGGCCTCGGCCGTCTGGGCGGCGCGCTTCAGGTCGCTGGCGACGATGCGGACCGGCGTCCGGCCGATCTCGCGACCGAGCCGCTCGGCCACGCAGGCCGCCTGCCGCCGGCCCAACTCGCTGAGTTCGGTGTCGGTCCAATGGCTTCCGGTGCCCGCCGGCAACTGCACCGGCTCGGCGTGTCGCACGAGAACGATTGAGTGTCTTGGTGTGTCTGTCACAGCTCGATCAGCCTCCTGTCCAGAATCCACTGCGTGTCAATCCTGAAACGCCTTGTTGTAAACCCTCTCAGGGTGCCACGCGTCTGCTTGCCAGACGCGTGCTTGTGTCCGGGCCG
>JAFGPY010000114.1 GCA_016935955.1 Planctomycetota bacterium | reverse complement strand
GGCGATCGGCAGCGGCGTGCGGATGCCGGCCACGACGTCCTCGCCCTGGGCGTTCATCAGGAACTCGCCGTAGAAGACGTTCTCGCCCGTGGCCGGGTCGCGCGTGAAGCAGACGCCGGTGCCCGAGGTGTCGCCCATGTTGCCGTAAACCATGGCCTGAACGTTGACGGCCGTACCCTTCAGGCCGCTGATGTTGTTGAGCTGACGGTACTTGATGGCTCGCGGCGCCTGCCACGACTTGATGACGGCGTTGATGGCCAGCTCGAGCTGCTTGCGCGGCTCGGACGGGAAGGCCGACTTGACGTGCGTCTTGTAGACTTCCTGGTAAGCCCCGCACAGTTCCTTCAGGTCCGCGGCCGTGAGCTGCGTGTCCAGTTCGACGCCGCGGCTCTTCTTCAGCTTGGTCATCTGCTCTTCGTAATGTTCGTGGGCCACGCCCATGACCACGTCGCCGAACATGTTGATGAAGCGGCGATAGGCGTCCCAGGCGAAGCGCTCGTTGCCGCTCTTGGCGATCAGGCCCTGGACGGCCTTCTCGTTCAGGCCCAGGTTCAGCACCGTGTCCATCATGCCCGGCATGCTGACCGCGGCGCCCGAGCGGACGCTGACCAGCAGCGGGTCGGCGTCATCGCCGAACTTCTGGCCCATGACCTTCTCAAGCTTCGTGATGTTCTCGCTGATCTGCTTGTCCAGACCGGTCGGCCACTTCTGCCCGCCCGTGTAATACAGGTCGCAGACCTCGGTCACGATCGTGAAGCCCGGAGGCACCGGCAGACCGATGTTCGTCATCTCGGCCAGGTTCGCGCCCTTGCCGCCCAGAATCATCTTCATGTCCGCGCGGCCCTCTGCCTTGCCGCCGCCAAAGAAATAGACCAGCTTCTTCGCCATCGTAATTCTCCCTTACCGATACGTCATGTCGTGTGACACTGACCGGCGAGCCCGGAGGCCCCCATGTCAAGCCGTTCGCTACAGCCAAAGAACCGGGAAGTTATCAGAGACCGGCCCCAAAGTCAATGGCTTTCGCCGTTTGACGATGCCTTCTCGACGGACGGTTGGCGTCCGTATCTCAGCTTGGTACAATGCCATAGGTGACACCTGGTCGGTCTGTGGGAGCATGTGAACTGTGGACGCAGAGAAGGCAGAGAAGAAGGGCATCAGTCGAGAGTCGGGGATCCAGGGGCGGCGCTGGAAGACGCTGCACCAGGGGTATTTCTCGCATTTGGGGATCGCCGACCCGCTGCTGGCGGCAGCGGTGAGCGTTATCGCCGAGGACCGGCCGACCGTGGTCGCTGACGTGGGCGGCGGTACCGGGTTCGTGCTGCAACAACTGGCGGCGCAGCACGGCGACTCGCAACTCCGGCTCGTGGACGTGGACCTGTCGGCGAAGCAGCTGGCCGAGGTCGGTGGCGCGATCGAGACGCTCGAAGCCTCGGCCCTGAACGTTCGTCGGGAGGATCTGGCCGTAGGAAACGGGCGACTGGTGTTCCTGATGCGCTCGTTGCTGCACTACTTCGGCCGCGCGGGATTGACGCCGGTGCTACAGCACCTCAGACACCAAATGAAACCGGGGGAAGCGCTGGTCCACCAGACGGCATGCTTCGCCGATCCGCGAGACGCGGCCTGCGCGAATCGCCTGTATGAGATGATGGGTACCGACAAATGGTACCCGACCGAGGACGAACTTCGCGGCATCCTGGGCAAGAGCGGCTGGCACGTCGCCCAAGTGCATTCCGCGCCGCCACTGGCGCTGGAATCCGCCGACCTGTCTGAGCGGTACCAGTTGAGCGAAACGGATGTGGAAAGCATTCGCAGCCGGTTGGAGGTCGAGTTCGGCGCCACTCCGGCCGTGTTCGTGCCTAAGCCGGGGGGATTCATCGCCTGGCTGCACTACGCCATCTTCATCTGCCGGGCCGCATGACGTCTGCCCCTCGTCATACACTACCGTCTCTCACGTGTAACGATAGAGCTTCGCATAGCGGCGACAAGGCTCCTACCTCGCGAATCTCCCCCCTAGCCAAAGGCAGCGACGGCGGTTTACAGCAGATGGACGTGGGCCAGGTAGATGGCCGCCGTGACGGTGACGATCGAGAGCACCGTGGAGACGAAGACGGTTGCGGCCGCGTAGTCGGGATGGTTGCGGAACTCCGTGGCCAGAACGGCCGAGAAGACGGCCGTCGGGAACGAGAGCGAGACCACGAGAATGGCCAGCAGGCGGTTCTCGATCACCAGAAGGCTGCTGCCCAGGTATGCCCCGAGGGCCCGCAACCCCAGGCCCACGCACAGTCCGACGAGCGGCCCGACAATCAGCCGCAGGAAGACACCGACCGAGATGTTCAGCACCTTGCCGTGGATGCGGACCCGCGACAGTTGCACGCCAAGGGAGAGCAGCGCGACGGGCACCAGCGCATTGCGGAAGTAGACCAGCGGCTGCCAGATCATCGGCACGTGCTGCTGGAGGTCCTGGACGGTCAGGCCGCACGCTCGGACCGCCAGGCCGATGATCACGCCCCAGGTCAGCGGCATCAGGACGACGCGCTTCAGCGTGCTGAGCAGGCTCGGGCTGTCGCTGGCGGCGTTGAAGGCCCCGAGTGTGAAACCGACGATGTTCTGCGTGAGCAGGATGATGGGCTGAATGGCCGAACCGTAGATGCCCGCACCACCGGCCGGCGACTGCGGGAAGGCCAGTTCCTGGACGGGCAATCCATAGTTGGCGGAATTGTAGATGACGACCGAGTTGATGAACGCGCCGCGCATGCCGCGGTCGTGGCCCATCAGCCGCGAGACCGCCTGCGACAGCAGATAGAGAATCGCGACCGACGTGAAGCAGAACAGGAAGACCTGCCCGAGACGTTCGGCGGTCAGTTCGGCGTTGACGACGCTGCAGAAGGCCAGCGCGGGGGCGAAGATGGTCATGTAGACCTTGGCGATCGGCTCGGGCTCGACCATGCGCCGCCAGCCGACGAGGAAGCCCACGCCGGCCATGACCAGCACCGGCAGGATGATCTCCAGGGCAATGCGAATCAGGAGGTCGGTATTCATGACGCGGGCGGTCAGCTTTCGAAGAGCATCGCTTCAGCGAACAGATTCTGGAAGTCGGCGCGGCCGGAGAGTTCGACGTGTCGGACGTTGCAGCTGATCTGCTCGACGGTCTGCCGCAACGAACGATTGACGAGCAACATCTTGGCCCCCGTGCCCGCGGCGTTGCCCACGAAACGCACCCGCTCCAGGGGAACGCGCGGCAACAGGCCGACGCTGCGGGCCCTCTCGGGCCGGATGTAGTTGCCGAACGCTCCGGCCAGCAGGACCTCGTCCAGATCGTCGGCCGTCACGCCCATCTCGGCCATCAGGACGGCGGCGCCGGCGAAGATCGCCCCCTTGGCCAACTGCACCTCGCGGACGTCGCGCTGCGTGAGCAGCACCGGGTGTCCGGCGCCGCACTGTTCGGCCGACGACAGGCAGAACGCCGTTTCGCCATTGGTCGCGACGAGTCGCGAGGCCAGGTCCGCGGAAAGGCCGGGTACCTCGTCGGCGGCCTGCATGAGTCCCATGGGATTGACGATGCCGGTCTCCAGGCACGCGCTGACGGCCTCGATCAGCCCGGTGCCGCAGAGCCCCACGGCCGGCGCGTCGCCGATGGTGTGCACGCGAAGCGTCCCGTCGGCAATATCCACCCGGTCGATGGCTCCCGCGGCGGCGCGCATGCCGTACCTGATGCGGGCTCCCTCAAAGGCCGGCCCTGCCGCCGTACTGCAAGCCAGCAGCCGCTCGCGGTTGCCGAGCACCAGTTCGCCGTTGGTTCCGATGTCGATGACCATGCGCAGGCGGTCACTCTCGTGAAGCCGTGTGGCCAGAATGACAGCCACAGTGTCGGCGCCGACGAAACCGGCGATGCTCGGCCCGACGTATGCGCGGCCGCGATCGTGAATCGCCAGGCCCAACTCGCGGGCGCTCGTGCTGAGTCCCTGGCGCAGGGCGGCGATGAACGGCGCGCGGCCGATGTTGTCCACCGGCAACCGCAGTAGCAGGTGGGTCATCGTCGTGTTGCCGACGACCGTCATCTCGAAGATGTCCGTCGGACGCAGGCCGACCGATCCACAGAGCCGCCGCACCAGGTCGTTCAGGCAGCCGACGATCAGGGCCTGCATCTCCTGGAGGTGAGTCGCGTCCGCCAGGCAGTACTCGATGCGCGAGACGACGTCGTCCCCTCGCGAGGCCTGCGGGTTGGCGGCCGAGGCGACGGCGGCCTGGCGGCCGGTGGTCAGGTCCATCAGCGAGGCCACCACGGTGGTAGTGCCCACGTCCACGGCGACGCCGAACTGACGCGACATGGTGTCACCGGGCTCGAAGGCCGCAAGATGATCGTCCAGAACGATGGCCGTCCCGTCGAACGCGCAGCCCCGCAGCGCTCCGGGCAACTCGCGGAGCATGGTGATGTCGGCCGCAGGCTTCATGCCACGCTCGGCCAGGACGTCGAGGACGCGGTCAAGGTCGCTTCGCTGGTCGCCGACGCCGGGTTCGCTCAGTTGCAGATGCTCGCGGCGTACGTTGGGTTCCGGCGTCACGTCCACGTCGAGTCCGCTTTCGAGGATCTGCTGGTCAAAGAGCAGCGTCTCGGCCGGAATGACGACGGTCATGTCGCACGTGACCCGCACCTGGCAGGCCAGTCGCAGATTGCGTTGAAGCTCCTCGGCTGTCAGCCGCTGAACGGCAGGGCCGCTGGCCGGGGGCGTGCCTCGGGTGATCTCAACGCGGCACCCGCCGCAGGTTCCCTTGCCGCCGCAGGGCGCATTCATCTCGATGCCGGCTGCACGGGCAGCGTCGAGGATGGTCTGCCCATCGGGCACACGGACCTCGCGACCAAAGGGCTGGAACCTGACTCGATGCGTCTTGGGCATGATTCTCTCTCGCTCTCGTCGGACCGCCCGAGGGCGCGTCGGCCCGGGCGGCAAGGTGGCGAGTATAGCACTCCGGGGGCATCCGTCAACGGCGAGCCCCGACGCAAAAGCAAAGGCAGGCCTCGGGCCTGCCTCATGTCCACGTTCGCCACTTCGAGGTCATGCACGGTTTCGCGCGGGGCGAATCACTCCTGCTGATAGTCCTTCGGCATGACGGTGATGTTGTTGTAGTCGAGCAAGGTGCCCTTGGCTCGCTGAAGGCCGATGATGGCCTGGTTGAAGCCGATGATGGCCCGCAGCTCGTTGCGCACGGCCTCTTCAAGATCGCGCTGGGCCCGCAGCAGTTCCTCGTTGGTCACGTCGCCGACGTCGTAGCGGGCCTGCTCGCCGTCGAGGGTATCCTTGGCGGCGATTCGCGCCTCGCGCGTCGCGGCGATTTCTTCCAGGGCCGTCTCCACCTGGCGGATCGCGGTGTTGACTTCGAGGATCACGTCCTGCGTATGGTTCTCCAACTGCAGCATGGCCCGCTGGAGTTCCAGCTTGCTCTTGCGATGCTCGGCCTCGGCCTTGCGGTTGCCGATGGGCACTTCGGCCGACAGGCCGGTGATGTAGTCGTTGAACTCGCCGGAAAGCTGATCCTTGAAGGCGTCGCCCGTGTTGCCGCCGAGCGAATTGCGCCGCCAGGCGAAGGACAGGTCGAGGCGCGGCAGCAACTGGTTCTTGTAGTAGCGCTTCGAGACCTCGTTGGCCAGCACCTGGCTCCGCAACTGCCGCAACTCGGGTCTCATCTCGATGGCCGTGATGACGTCGGCCTGGCGGTCGCTCTGCGGCGGCGCGGTCTGCGGCTCGTCGGTCGGCATGATTCCCACGGCGTCGGTCAACTCGAGATGCGGATCGTTCATCAGGTTCTTGAGCTGATCCGACAGGTTCCGAACCTGGTTCTCGGCGGAAATCAGTTCGGCCTTGCGGCTCGTCACGGCGGCGCGGGCGCGAGAGACCTCCAGCTTGCGGGCCATCATGGCCTTGGCGCGGCTCTGCTCCTTGCGATAGACCTCTTCGGCAAGTTCCAGACTGCGGCGGCGAACGTCCACGTCGCGGTGGGCGAAGACGAGTTCCCAGTAGGTGTTCTCAAGGTCGACCAGTACGTCCATGACCTGGCGGCGGAAGTCCTCGACCGAGGCGTCCCGGTTGTGCGACGCCACGTAGATGCGGGCCTTGCTCGCATCGAGTCCCATGTCGCGAAGCAGCGGCTGGGTCAGTTCGACCATGAAGTTGGTCGCGTAGCTCGGCGAGGTGATGAACGTGCTGTTGCTGGTCAGATAGTCCAGGTTCTCGCTGACGGCGATGTTGCCGCCGGTGACCAGGGGCTTGCGGATGCCGGTGCTGACGAGGCGGTTGTCCTGCAGCAGGGCCGACGCGCCGCCGGCCGCCAGGAAGGAGTTGACCGGCGTATCGGTCTTGTTGATGCTGCCGTCAAGGAACCACGAAGCGTCGAAGGCGCTCTCGGCGACCAGGATGTCAGTCTCGGCGATGGCCGGCGAGTAGCTGGCCACCTGGATATCCAGACTGTTGATCAGCGTGCGGCGGACGGCCTGTTCGAGCGACAAGGACGCCCGGCCGTCGACGATCTGGAGGTCTTCGGTGAAGCCGTCCAGGTGCGACGCTTCCTGGTCGCGGGCCTCGCCCTGGCGTTTCTCGGCCCGTTCCTCGGCCACGTACTTCAAGGCGGCGGTATCCATGGCCGCGCCGCTGTCACGACTCAGCGAGCAGCCTCGCAGGCAGAAGGCCGCAACCAGCACCACCAGGAACACCAGCAACGTTCTCTGCATCACGCGAATCGCCCACCATGTTGACAGACTTGGCCCCTCGGACGGTACCCACTGTTACCAAGCGGCGTGGGGTATTTCAAGATCAAACCCAAAGCGCGACTCCCAGCGGATGACCGCCCGTCCCAGGTACGCCCGTGGCCGAGCGCGGCCACTGCTATGTTATCGGTCCTTCCGCTTCGGGAACTTGACTGCATCCGAAGCAACGTTGGACGTCCGTGGCGCTCATGGACAAGATGCCCATGCCATGGCTTTTAAACGGAGCCTAGAAGTTCTCGCCGAACAGGTAGCATCGGGCCAGCCGGCGGCAGAGTTCGGCATTCTCGTAGACCAACGGCAACAGGAAGGTCAGGTTGGCGTTCGGCATCTGGATGTACTCGGCGAAGTCGCGTCGCCAGGCGAACTTGAACTGCATGAGGGCGTCCTGGGGATGTGTGGCCTGAAGGGCCGCTTTGAGGCACTGTGCGGCCACGCGGGCCGACCGCATGGCCGGGTAGATGCCCTCGCCCGTGGCCGCCGAGACGAATCCTCCCGCGTCGCCGATCAGCAGGGTCCGCTTGCCTACGTGGCCTTCGTAGTCAATCGCGCCCCCGGCCGGCGTCATGGCCGACGTGGGACGGGCGGCGTCGGCCTTGTCGGGCAACAGGCCCGCGCCGCTCAGGTCGGCGACCCAGGAGGCATAGACCGCCTTGAGGTCCGTGGCCGCATCGCCGCGACAGCCGACGCCGATGCTGACGCTGTTGTGTTTCGGAAAGGCCCAGGCGTATCCGGCCATGCGGTGGTACTGCATGGCCAGGTGAATCTTGCGCTGCTTGCCGTAGTGGCGGTCCAGCGTTCGCGGATCGACAGTGATTTCTTTGACCAGGCAGACGATCCGGCGTTCGCTCGTCCAGCCGTCGCGGAGACCCGTGACGCGAGCCACGGTGGAGTCGGCCCCGTCGGCGCCGACGAGCAGGCGGGCGGTGCAGGAGCGACCATCGGCGGCACGGACGCAGACGCCCCCTTCCCCGACGTCGACCTCGGTGACGCGGAATCGGTGCATGACGGTCACGAGGCGTTTGCGCGAGGTGGCCAGGGCCAGCAGCCGGGCATCGAACGTTTCGCGCGCGACCAGGTAGCCGAGCTTTTGCCGCGGCGCGTAGACGGCCTCGGCGCTCATGTCGCCCTTGTGGAACACGAGGCCGTGGAACGCCGCCTCGACCAATCGTTTCCTGGCCGTGGACTTCTTCCTGAGGGTTTCCAGTTCGGGGAATTCGTCGAATGCGGCCGCATTGACCCATCCGCCGCAAGGCTTCTTGCGGGGGAACGACGCCTGATCGACCAGCAGGACGCTGCAGCCGGCTTGTGCCATTAACCGCGCACACGTAGCGCCGGCGGGTCCGGC
>JAFGPY010000113.1 GCA_016935955.1 Planctomycetota bacterium | reverse complement strand
GGTCATCACGAGCGGCGCCATGCCGCCGTCGAACAGCAGCACGTGCAGCGGGGCGTAGGGCAGCATCAGGCCCAGGTAGAGGCTCCGCGGTGCAGTCTCGCGAGCGACAGTCGCATCGCCTCGCCGCGGAATCAGAACGATGGGCCGCTCGGGCGATTCCAGAAGCCGTCGCGACGGTTCATCCAGGTGAACCAGTTGCGCTGCCTGCTCAACATCGGCAACCATCAGGGCCAGCGGCTTCTCGTCGCGGTGCTTGCGGCGGCGAAGCTCGGTCACGGCCGCCTCGCTGCGGGCGTCGCAGGCCAGGTGATAGCCCGTCAGCCCCTTGATGACCACCAGGCGTCCGTCCAGCAACTGTTGGCGAACGAACTCGACGGGATCCTCGCACGCAATCGCCCGGCCCTGGGCATCGACGAGCGAGAGCCGCGGCCCGCACACCGGACAGGCGTTCGGCTGGGCATGGAATCGGCGGTCGGCCGGATCGTCGTATTCCCGTTGGCAGTCCGGGCACATGCGGAACCGTTGCATCGTCGTCCGCGGCCGGTCGTAGGGCACGTCGAGGATGATCGAGTAGCGCGGCCCGCAGTTGGTGCAGTTGATGAACGGGTAGCGGTAGCGGCGGTCGGCCGGATCGAGCAACTCGCGGCGGCAATCGTCGCAGATGACCATGTCGGGCGAGACGTCCGTGGTGGCGCTCGTGGGGCTCTGAGACAGGCGAATCTCGAAGGCCGCATCGTCGTCCAGCGCGATGTTCGTCTCCTCACAAGTGGCGATGCGGGCCAGGGGGGGACGGTCTTCGCCAGAGTCGCGGGAATCCCCCTTATCGCGAAGGGCCGCCGCGAAGTTCTCCACGTCTGACGCCGGTCCCTGGACCTCGATCAGCACACCCTCGGTATCGTTGAGCACGTAGCCGGTCAGGCCGCGCCGAGTGGCCAGGCGGTAGACCCACGGCCTGAAGCCGACGCCTTGGACGGTCCCCGTGACGCGAATGCGGCGGCGAATCTGGTTGTCCCGGTCGGTCACTTCGGGCGGTCTCCTTGGCCGTGCAATTATACGCGACGAGTCAGCGGCGGGCGACTGTGAATGCGAAGTGGCGACCGTGTGCTCTTGCGGACAGAAGCATGGCGCCCCCTGCGCGTCCCGGCCGGGGCGGCCGGGCTACATAGACATCTTCCCGACAGGCAATGCGATCAGACGTTGAAGATGCGTTTCGGATTGTCGCGGAGCAGGGCGGTGGCCACGGCCATGGCCTCGTCTTCGGTCATCCGCTTCATCTCCAGTTGCCCGGCCAGGACGCGGGCCAGGCACCAGCGGTACATGTTGAACTTCGGCAGCGTGAACTCGATGTAGTAGGCGTCGCTATAGTAGCCCAGCAGCTTGGTCCGCGGCAGGGCCTCGATGCGGCAACGCAGGTCGGCCTCGATGTAGCCGGGGATGTTCGTGTACCACCAGTGGCCCGAGGCCCTCACGTTCTGGAAGATCCACGTGTAGGTCACTAGCTCGTGAGCCATCGTCGGCGACAGGTAGCTGACCGTGAACGTCACGTCGTGAAAACGGTTGAACAGGTCGGTGTACTGGCCGAGGCTGGCGGTGTTGGCCACGACGTCGGTGCCGCTCGTGACGCCATGCTCGTAGGCGCTGCGAACCGCCCCGATCATCAATTGCATCGGCACCTTGAACTCGCGACAGCCGTCGGCCAGCAGGTAGAGCACGAACGACCGCAACCGGGCCGTCTCGTCGGCGTCCAGCGGCTCGCCCTGCAGCGCCGCCGTGAGCAGCGGCTCGGCCTCGGACGGCTTGACCGGCAGGCAGACGAACTCCGGCGTCAGGCTGATGGCGGCGCACTTGGCGTCGTGCTTCACGAAGTAGTCGAACACCGCGTGAATCGCCTGCTTCAGCGTCGCCACGTTCTTGACGGTCACGCCCGTGCGCTTGGCCAGGCCTTCGAGCGTCGCGGGCTTGGCCGTGTTGAAGACCAGATCGTCGCATCGCAGGCAGGGCACCAGCACCTCGCGGTCGAAGCCGTCCAGGTCCTCGGTGAAGGTGTTGGTCAGAAAGACCTTCTCCAGACTGCCGCGACGCAGCACCTCGGCCGGCCAGTCCTTGCCGCCGAGCCTCTTCGCGGCGGCCGCCGACAGGGCCTTCCAGTTGTCGACGGTCAAGCGGCGGTCCTTGAAGTCGAACAGCTTGCCCGCCAGTTCGATGATCCAACCGTACTGCACGGTATTGTCGAACTCGGCCATCCGTTCAAGCAGGGCCGGAACCATCTTCTCGTCGGGCAGAGCTGCGGCCATCTTGTCCTTGGGCAGGCCGCACGAGAAGGCCAGCTCGGTGTAGTAGTGATAGCTCAGCAGCTCGCGCAGGCTGGCGGCGCTAGGCTCCAGTTGCCGCACATGGCTGTGAATATCGATGGCCTGGATCTTCTCGATCTCGGCGTACAGCGACTCGACCAGTTGTGACATGTCTTGAGTCCTCTTCCTGATGTCCTGTTTCTTCTGCAGCGCCGGATCCGTCCCGGGACGGCCTGCCGACGGTCAGAGCTTCTCCAGGATGCCCTCGAGAAACTGTTTCCACTCGCGGGCCTTGCGTTCGGCCGGCCACTCGGGATTCTTGGCGCACCAGCCGCCGCGATAGTCCTCGATCGACAGGTAGCCGTCGTAGCCGCGTTCCTTCAGCAGCTTCAGCACGTCGGCCCACTCGACGAATCCCTCGCCGGGACCGGTGAAGTCGACTTTCACCTTGTCGCCGTCGCGGACCCAGGCCAGATCTTTGGCGTGGACGTGGCTGATGTACTCGAACAGGATGTCCAGGGCCTGCGGCCAGGGCTGGTAACCGAACAGCTTGGCGTTGCCGACGTCGAAGATGATGCCGACGTCGCGCGGACTGAACTCGCGCACCAGCTCGTACGAGGCCAACACGCCGTCGGCCATCGTGTTGTCGTGCAGCTCGACGACGGCCCGCACGCCGTGGCGGCGCGAGACCTCGATCGCCTTGCCCAGTTGCTTCCGCGAGCGGTCCATCGACGGCCAGTAGCCGAGCTTCGGATCGTAACTGCCGCAACCGATGCGGACGAAGGAGCAACCGATGCTGGCGGCTGCGCGGCAGAGGCTCTCGAACTTCTCCAGTTCCTCGACGCCGCAGCGCGAGGCGAAGGCGAAGATCTCGACGCCGGCCTTACCGGCCAGCAGGGCGGCCTTCTCGGCCGAAGCCAGCGTGTCGGCGCTGGAGATGTGCCACTCGGGCCCGTCGGGTTCGCCGCGGAAGCGGCCCAGGTACGCGGCAGCAAGCTCCAGGCCGTCCAGGCCGACGTCCTTGGCCAGGCTGACGACGCCGTCGATTTCCAGGTCGGCCGTGCAGACGCTCTGAATGCCCAGCTTCATGCTCAGTCCTTTCAGCGGTACGGGGATTATTGGGGGCGCGGTGGTCGCGCCAAGACAGACTTTTACCAGATTGGCGTCCGCCGTGCAACCGGGTTGCCGAGAATGCATGATGGACCTTGAAATGCGCCGCCGTTTGTCTATGATAAGGCTTTCAAGGCCGTCGCCTGGACCGGTTCCGCGATGTCGGTGTTGCCGGTCGGTCGAGGGCAGCGGTCGAGAACCCGTATCCAGGTTTGCGGGACGCCGTCGCGGCTGTCCTGCTCAGAGGAGACCTTTCTTATGGCAGATCAGTTGGCTTACCTGATGATTACGCCGTACAGCCTGTCCAAGAGCCGCACGGGGGCCATCATCTCCCGCGTGATCAGTCTGGTGCAGGCCGAGTTGGTCGGGGCGCACATGTTCAGTCCGTCGGACGCCTTCGTCGACCGCTTCAAGGCCGGTTACCAGAAGTGTGTCAGCGAGGATCCGTTCTGCGATGCCCTGGTGTCGTACGTCGACGAGAACCTCCGCAAGCTCAACCCGCTGGGCATCACCAACCGGACCATGGTCCTGCTGTTCCGGGGCGAGAACGTGGTGCAGCACCTGCGTCGCGACGTCGTGGGCTCGGCCCATCCGGACGTGGCCGGTGACACGGTGCGCGGCAGCTTCGGCGACTTCCTGGTCTATCCGAACGGGGAGGTCAAGTACTTCGAACCGGCCGTGCTCTGTGCGATCGACGACGCCAGTTGCCGCGAGCAACTGAAAGTGCTCAGCGAGTTCGCCCCGGCGGACGGCGGCGTCATCGAGGACGCCGTGAAATTCAGCGACCCGAAGAACGTCGAGACGAGCCTGGTGATCCTGAAGCCCGACAACTTCTACAAGCGCAGCCGCCGGGCGGGCAACATCATCGACATCTTTTCGAAGACCGGCCTGTTCATCGTCGGCGCGAAGGTGCTCGGCATGTCGGTGGCCCAGGGCGAGGAGTTCTACGGTCCGCTGAAGGACATGTTCCGCGAGAAGCTCGTCGGCCGCGTGGTCGAGACGGTTCACGAGCGGCTGGACGGGGCCTTCGATTTTGAGATTCCCGCCGAGGTCTCCCAGAAGGTGGGCGAGATGCTGGCCGAACGCAACGCCGAGACCGAGTTCAGCAAGATCGTGGAGTACATGACGGGCGTCGATCCGCGGAAGGTGGCCCCGGCCGATCGCAACGCGGCGGGCAAGTCGCAGTGCCTGGCCCTGCTGTATCGCGGCAAGGGCGCCATCGAGAAGATTCGCAAGTGGCTCGGGGCGACCGATCCCTCGAAGGCCGACCTGGGCACGGTCCGCAGCGACTTCGGCCGCGACCTGATGCGCAATGCCGCCCACGCTTCCGACAGCGTGGCCAATGCCGAACGCGAGCGCAAAATCATCGGCCTGTGGCGGACGGAGAAGGACAGCGAGTTCCGGCGGATCATCGACACGTACCTGGCCAAGTAGCCTGCCGTGAACGGGGCGTTCGGTGCGGCCGGGCCTTGCGGCGCGGCGACGGCATGACAAAACGAAGCGGGCGAGACTCCTGAGGGAGCCTCGCCCGTGATCTTTCGGTCGCCGGTCTCTAGAGCAGTTCACGTTTGCTTGTGGTCATGGCCGATAGAGTAGGCATGAAGACCTACTCTATGGATTTGCGGCAACGGGTGC
>JAFGPY010000015.1 GCA_016935955.1 Planctomycetota bacterium | reverse complement strand
GGGTCGCCCATGACCTTGGTGGCCATCGAACGGCGGAACCGGTCGGACGCCTCGCGGCGGCTGGCCAGGGTCTTCCGCATGTCGATGTGCAGGTAGAGGTCGCTCCGGCTCAGGGCCTGCCGCTGCTCGTCGCTCAGCCGCTCGGCGATGCCCGACGCGCCGTCGCGAATGGAGCGGCACGTCCGCAGCGACTCGCTGAACAGGGCGTAACCGTTGCGATGGATGAAGAAGCGCGGCTCCTTGGTCTCGGTCATCTGGTACAGCCCGTCCTCGACCTCGTCCGCCGCGTTGTATTCGAGGAACTGCTCGAGCCCGGCCACCGGAACCATGAACACGGCGTTGCGGCCGCGATAGGTCAGCGGATCGAGATAGGCGATGCCCGTCGCTCCGCGCTCGGCCACGCCGCCGCGCACGCCGACCTTCACGCTGATCATGTCGGTCACCGAGCTGTCCTGGATGGGCAGCCGGAGGCCGGTCTTCTGCTCGAAGAGCACGGTCTTGGCAGCCACTTCGCCCAGGTCCGCCAGGGCCAGGAAGCTGGTCGTCTCCGCAGGCATGGCCGCCAGCAGGTCGCTCATCGAGCGGGCCTGCCCCGCGGGCAACGTCCGGGCGCCGGTCTCCTGCGTCGGCCCCGCGGCCTCGTCCTGCGCCGAGGCGGCGCCTGCCAGGATGACGATCGAGATCAAAGTCAGAGCAAGCATACGGTTCATGTCACACCTCAGAGTCACGAGGTCCTTACGGGTTCGTTCCCTACCTCACTCGTACAAGTGGCAGGCCACGACGTGATCCGCCTTGCCGTCCACCGGCGTCAGGGTCGGCGTCACGGCCGAACAGCGGTCGAACGCCTTCGGACAGCGGGGATGAAACGGGCATCCCGACGGCGGATTGACCGGGCTCGGCGGCTCGCCCTCCCGCATGTCCAGAAACTGCTGCCGCTGCTTCGGATCGGGCAGCGGAATTGCACTCATCAGGCACCACGTGTACGGATGCCGGGCATGGCCGTACAGCGTGTCGCTCGGGGCCTTCTCGACGATGCGGCCCAGGTACATGACGGCCACCTCGTCGGCAATGTGCGCCACGACCGACAGGTCGTGGGCAATGAACAGGTACGTCAGCTGCAACTCCGCCTGCAGATCCTCCAGCAGATTGAGAATCTGGGCCTGGATACTCACGTCCAGGGCGCTGACCGGCTCGTCGCAAACGATCAACCGCGGGCTCAACGCCAGGGCCCGGGCGATGCCGATCCTCTGCCGCTGGCCGCCGCTGAACTCGTGCGGGTACCGATTCATATAATCGGGCGTCAGACCCACCCGTCTTAACAACTCTGCGACAATCTCCTGCCGCTCGCTCCCCGCAGCCAGGCGGTGCACGGTCAGGGCCTCGCCGACGATGCTGCCCACGGTCATCCGCGGATTCAGCGATCCGTAGGGATCCTGAAAGATGATCTGCATGTGGCGGCGCATCCGGCGCAGTTCGGATTCGGACAAGGCAAAGATGTCCTGCCCGGCCAAGCTCACCGACCCGTCCGTGGCCGGAATGAGCCGCAGAATGGTCCGCCCCGTGGTGGTCTTCCCGCAACCGCTCTCGCCCACGAGGCCCAGCGTGCGGCCCTCGCCGATCGAGAACGAGACGCCGTCGACCGCCTTGACGTAGCCGATGGTACCACCAAAGAGCCCGCGCCGCACGGGAAAATACGTCTTGAGATTCTCGACGACCAGCAGCGGCTCTTTCCCGGCGACGCCCGGCCGGGCCGGATCGGACTGTACGGCTGTCATCGGCTCTCCTCCCGCGGCTGGGTGACCGGGGCGCTGACGGCGCGCTGAAACGCCATCGTGCCCTCGGCCTTGGCCTTCCAGCAGCGAACCCAGTGGCCGCTGCGCAACTCCTGAAGCTCCGGCACGTTCCACACGCATTGTTCGTCGCTGATGCGGCAACGCGGATGGAACGGGCACCCCGACGGAATCCGCGCCGGGTTCGGCACGTTGCCCGTGATGACCCGCAGCCGCTTGCCCTTCTCGTGCATGCTCGGCAGGCTCTCGAACAGCCCGATCGTATATGGGTGCAGTGGCAGATCGAACAACTCGTTCACGTCGGCGAACTCGACGATGCGGCCGGCGTACATGACAGCCACCCGATGGGCGTTCTGGGCGACCACGCCCAGGTCGTGCGTGATCATGATGACGCTCATCCGCAACTCGCGTTGCAGCCGGTTCAGCAGCTTGAGGATCTGGGCCTGGATCGTCACGTCGAGGGCCGTCGTCGGCTCGTCGGCGATCAGAATCGACGGGTTGCAGATCAGGGCCATGGCGATCATGACGCGCTGCCGCATGCCGCCGGAAAGCTGGTGCGGGTACTCCTCGACGCGCTGCTCGGCGGCGGGAATGCCCACCAGGCGAAGCATCTCGACCGTGCGGTCGTAGAGTTGCTCGGGTGTCACCTGCTCGTGAATTTCCAGAGCCTCGGCGATCTGCCGGCCGATCGTGAAGACCGGATTGAGGCTGGTCATCGGCTCCTGGAAGATCATCGCAATTTCTTTGCCGCGAATGCGGCGGATCGCGTCGGCCGGCAGTTCCAGGAGGTTCCGCCCCTTGTAGACGATCTGCCCGGCGGCGATCCTGCCGGGTGGCGGCACCAGACCCAGGATCGACAGGGCCGTGACGCTCTTGCCGCAACCGCTCTCGCCGACCAGGGCCAATGTCTCGCCCTGGCGGACGTCGAAGCTGACGCCGCCCACGGCGCGGGCCAGGCCCTCTTCGGTGCGGAAGACCGTCTCCAGGTCGCGCACGCTGAGAATCGTCTCGCCGATGCCGGCGGCCGCTTGCGATGATTGCATGGTCGTGGCCTGTTCGCTCATCGGTGCCCTCCCTACACTTCCTTCAGACGCGGGTCAATCGCGTCCCGCAACCCTTCGCCCACGAGGTTGTAGGCCAGAACCGCCAGGAAGATAATCGTCCCGGCCACAACGACCAGCGACGGCTTCTCTCCAGCCACGGCACGGGCATGCTGAAGCAGCAGCCCCCAGCTCGGGTAGTCCGGGTCGCCCAGGCTCAGAAAGCTCAGGCTGGCCTCCAGCGTGATGGCCCCGGCCACGCCGAACGTGGCGCCCACCAGGACCGGGGCGATCGTGTTCGGCAACGCGTGCCGCAGGATGATGTACAGCGACGACAGGCCGCTGGCCCGCGCCGCCGTGATGTAGTCCAGGTTCTTGGCCTGCAGGACGCCGCTGCGAATCAGCCGCGCCGTGCCCGTCCAGCTGGTCAGGCCGATGGCGATCATGATGTACCAGAGCTTCGGCCCCCAGAAGGCGATGATCGTCAGCAGCAGGAAGAACGTCGGGAAGCAGATGAAGACCTCGACCAGGCGCTGCAGGACGAGGTCCACCCAGCCGCCGAAGTAGGCGCTGATGCCGCCGATCAGGATGCCGATGGCCGTGCTGATGCCCACGGCGATGAACCCGACGGCCAGCCCGATGCGCGCGCCATAGACAATCCGAGAGGCATTGCTGCGGCCCAGGCGGTCGGTGCCGAGGATGTGCCCGGCATTGGGCGTCTCGTACTTCTCGCCGACGCTCGTGTCGGTCGGGGCATAGGGAATCGGCGGGAGAAGGTAGGACGCTTCGGTGCCTTCGGCGATTTCCTTCCGGTAGTCGCGCTCGATGCGAAAGGTTTGTGATCGGCCATCAACCGTGAACGTCTTCTCCTCGAAGACCCGGTCCGGAACGACGCGGCAGTTCGTCAGCAGCAGCACCGTCAGCAAGGCCACATAGCCGTGTCCGCTGACCGCCACGACGAGTCGCCGCGAGCCGCGCAACCCCGTCCGTCGCAGCAGCACCACGGTCACCGGGACAGCAACCATGATCAGAATCACAAGCGACCAGAGCAGTTGCGATCTGGGCAGAGCAACGAAAACCGGCACAGGTATGGGATCCATCCTGCTGAGCATCAACGCGACCACGGCCACGGCGTAGCCGCCCAAGGCAACACCCCACGCCAGCAGTCCGGTGTACGCGGACATGCGGCCGCGCACAACGGCGGCGAGAATCTTGTGCAGCACCACGCCGACCACAATCGCCACTGGCAGCAACAGCAAGCCGATGCGAAACGCCGTCAGTTCCCGAAACGGCGGCAGGTCAACCGATGTGAACGCGAAGTTCTTCATCGCCGCCGCAAAAAGCAGCAGGGCCAGCAAATTGACAGCCACGGCCCGCCGCAGATCATTCAATTGCCAGAACGTCCATCCGCTCCGCCGCAGAAGCCGTCGAGTCACGGGAATCAGCAGGAAGAGAATCAGCGAGGCGAAGAGCGTCAGGTCCATGTTGGTCAGGGCCCGAAAGAGCGGGAAGGTCCACCCTTCGGACTTGCTGTACCAGTAATAGGGGTACTTGTTGGCCAGAAGCGGCGCGAGAATGGACATCAGGAACAGCAGGACCACCAGGCACAGACCGACCACGGCCGGCTTGTGTCGTCGGAACTGCCGCCAGACGGTCTGCCAGTAGCTGCGCCTAGTGACCGGCAGTTCGTCGGGGACGGCTTCCGGGCCATGGCTGATTTGCGACTCAGTCATAGCGAACCCTCGGATCCGCGACGGCAAGCAGAATATCCGCGATCAGAATGGCCGCCAACGTCAGCACGGCCCCCATGATGCTGATGGCCTCGATCATCGTGTAATCACGACGAATCACCGCCTGATAAAAGAGCTGCCCCATGCCCGGGAGCCCGAATATGTGCTCGATGATGATCGACCCGCCGATCAGGCCGGGCAGAATGTAGGCCATCACGGTGATCATCGGCAGCAGACTGTTGCGGACCGCGTGAACGTAGACGACCGTCCGCTCGCGCAGGCCCTTGGCCCGCGCGGTCCGCACGTAGTCCATCCGCAGGTTTTCCAGCAGACTCGTGCGGCTCAGCTTGGCCATGTAGGCCAGCCCGCCGAGTGTCAGGGTGATGACCGGCAAGAGCAGGTGGCGCGCTTCGTCGAGCAGGTAACTCCAGGTGGACAAGCGGTCGGCCTGGACGTCGTGCACCCCACCCAAAGGAAGAATCACCCACAGCCAATCGGGATGATGGACGCGCAGGTAGCCCTCAAGAACACCACCCCTGGCGAAGACCACGATCAGAAGCAGGCCCAGGACGATGGCCGGCACGCTGTACAGGATCAGGACGGCAACACCCGAACCCGTGTCGAAGACGGCCCGCCGCAGCGGTCCGCTGTAGCGGTTCTTCGCCGCGACCAGCCCGATCGGTATGGCCAGCGTGTAGATCAACAGCGACGAGATGACGTTCAGCCGAATGGTCAGGCCGATCCGCTCGCCGATCATCTCCGTGACCGGTCGCTTCTCGGTGATGCTCACACCGAGGTCGCCCTTCCAGAATCCAGTGGTGATCTTCCGCAGCCACTGGCCGTACTGAACGGGAATCGACTTGTCGAGGCCGTACCGTGCCTTCCGCATCTTGATCAACTCGTCCTTGGCGGCCTGATCGGCCTGCAACGCTCCTCCCTCGCCGCGGATGCTCAGGCTGATCGGGTCGCCCGGCGCGAAACGGATCAGCGAGAAAACGATGATGCTGATACCCAGCATGGTGGGAATCATCATCAGCACTCGCTTGATCAGGTACTTGGTCATAAGGCGATCCGAGCCATTTCGTCCGGCTTCCGACGTCGTGTCATCGCGCCAACCTGCCGCAGTGCGGCAGCGGGCGCCGCGAGCCGCTCCGAACGGCTACTGTCCGTATATCCTCATGTCCCGCGGCGTCCACCAATCCCGGTCATCGAGGCCCAGGGCATGGATCTTCACACCCTCGAAACGCCGGTGCACGGCGGCCAGCGAACGTCGGCCAAACAGGAACGTGTACGGCTGCTCCTCGTGCAGCAGCCGGTGAAACTTGTGATAGAGTTCGTTGCGTTTCGTGCGGTCGAATTCCACGCGCGCCGCCTCAATCAACCGGTCGGCCTCGGCATTGCAGAAGCTGATGAAGTTGGAGCCCCGGTTCGCGATGCTGTCGGAGTGCCAGATCTGGTACGGATCGCCCTCGACCGATCCGCCGCCCCACGACAACATCACCACTTCGAACTTGTGCTCGTTCAGCCGCTCCTCGAACACGGACCACTCCAGCTGCATCAGCTCCATCTGTACGCCGACCTTGCCCATCTCTTCCTTGGTCATGCCGCCGATATCCAGCAGCAGTTGGGAGCCTTGCCCCATCATCAGCGTGAACTTCAGGGGCTTGCCGTTCTTGTCCAGGACGCCGTCACCGTCCGTGTCGCGCCATCCGGCTTCCGTCAGCAACTGCAGGGCCTTGATGGGATCGAACGGCCAGGGCTTGATGCTCGTGTCCGCCTGGATGGGCACCTTGACCAGTTCCGAGCCCGTCCAGAAGGGACCGCTCGTCACGTCCACCAGATCGTGGAGCACTTCCTTCTTCAGCCGCTCACGAGGCACCAGGTGCGTCAACGCCAGGCGAACACGCCGGTCCTTGAACAACTCCACGTCCTGGTTGTACCCGATGAAGCTGTATCCGTTGTAGGGCGTCTTGTACTGGAGCCGCTGGTGGTGCGCCTGGAAATCCGCGTCATGGCCGGCAGCCACGTAGTGCTCCGGCGACATCGCCACCCAGTCGAGCTCCTGGGCCTTGCACTTCTGGTAGGCGACCATCTCCTCCGGCACAAACCTGAAGACGATCCTGTCGAAATTGTACGGCTCGCCGTAGTAGAGCGGATTTCGTTTCAGGACGATTTGTTGGCCCGCCTCCCAACTCTCGAAAACGTACGGTCCCGAACCGACCAGCTTGTCGCGGGTGGCGTTGAAGGCCTCGGCGTCGGTGAACTGGTAGACGTGCCGCGGGATGATCGTCATGTAGCCGCCGCCGGCCACCTCGAAGCTCTTGAAGTACGGCTTCTTGAACTTGTACTCGACGGTCAGATCGTCCAGGGCCTTGATGTGCTCGACGTCCTTGAAGTAGCCGAGCGTCCGCATGGCGTCGACCTTCGGATTCGTGATCGTCTCGTACGAGAAGATGATGTCGTCGGTCGTGATGGGCACGCCGTCGCTCCAGACCATGCCCTTGCGCAGCTTGAAGGTGATGGTCAGCTTGTCCTCGGAGATGGTCCAGGACTCGGCCAGCTTGCCCTTGAATTCCAGCGTGTCGGGATCGAGGTCGATCAGTGTATCGAACAGGTAGCCGTGCACGATCTGGCTGTAGTAGTCTGAGGAGGTGACCGGGTTGAGCGTCCGCGGCTCGGAGTTGAGGTGCCGCACCAGCCAGTCGCCCTGCTTGTCCTTCTCGTCGCCTGTTGCGGTCGGTGTCTCGGACGGTCGGCTTGGTGCCCCCGCCGGGACCGCCTCAAGGTTGGAAATCAGCTTCTCCAGGCGATCGTAGTTGCGGTCCGAGGACTGTATCTGCATGTAGCTGATAAGGATCAGCACCGCGAGCATCAGAACGATCACCACGTCGCTGGCACGCCAACTCTTGTGCATGTTAACCCTCGCAACACCAAGTTCTTAGGGCCCTGCGGCCGCTATCCCGTGCGGACTGCGACACGGCACTATACCATTCCGCCCGGCGCAATCCAAGTTCATTACGAGTCCGCCCGGCGCATCCGCAGAGACTCCCCGGATTCTCACGTTTTGCCCGTCGTCAACTTCGGGTCAAAGGCGTCGCGCAGGCCGTCGCCGATGAAGTTCAGCGCCAGCAGCGTCAGGGCCAACAGGGCGCACGGGAAGACCAGCAGCCACCAGGTGTTGACCATCGGACTGAGGGCCTGAACGCCGTCGCTGGCCAGCGTGCCCCAACTGGCCAGGGGCGCCGAGATGCCGAGCCCCAGGAAACTCAGGAACGATTCCTGCAGGATGGCCACCGGCACGGTCAGCGTGGCGCAGACGGCGATGGGACCGAGCAGGTTGGGCACCATGTGCCGCAGCAGGATCGAGACCGGCCCTGCCCCGAGGGCCCGGGCCGCAACGATGAACTCCTCCTGCCTGAGCCGCAGCACCTGCCCGCGAATGATGCGGGCCATGGTCAGCCACATCACGCAACCGATGGCCACGAAGAGCACGGCCAGGCTCTGCTGGGCGTAGACGAGAATCAGGATCACCAGCAGGATGTACGGCAACCCGTAGAGCGTATCGACCAGGCGCATCATCCAGCGGTCCACCGCGCCGCCGGCCTGCCCGGCGATGGCCCCGTAGAAGGTGCCGATGATCACGCTGATGGCTGCCGAGACCAGCCCCACGCCCAGGCTGATCGCCCCGCCCTCCAACGTCCTCATCAGCAGGTCCCGCCCGTTGGTGTCGGTGCCGAACGGATGAGCCGGCGACGGCGGCCAGGGATGCGGCTGACCCACTGCCAGGTCTTCCTGCTCGCCGACGGTCCAGGTTTTCTCGCCCGCGCGGCCGTAGGCGTAGCCGCCGAAGCAGGCACCCATCATCGCAACGACGAGCACCGCGCTGACCATCGCCGCCTTGTTGGCCTTGAAGCGGCGCATGCCGAGAACGAACGGGCTGCGCCCCACCACGGCGGGCGGCGCTTCGATGAGCTGGTCGAGTTGCGGCTCAGTCATAGCGAATCCTCGGGTCGAGCCAGCCGTAGCCGATGTCCACCAGCAGGTTCATGGCCAGCAGCAGCGCACTGTAGAGCATCACGCAGGCCAGGATCAGCGGGTGGTCGCGGTTCAACGCACTGGTGACGAAGTGGAACCCGACGCCCGGAATGTTGAAGAGTTTCTCGACGACGAAACTGCCGGTGAAGATGCCTGCGGCCGCGGGACCGACATAGCTCAGAACGGGCAGCATGGCGTTCTTCAGGCCGTGCGAGAAGATGACGCGGAATCGCGAGAGGCCCTTGCACTCGGCGACGCGCATGAAGTCGGCCGGCAGAACGTCGAGCATGCTGTTCCGCATCAGCCGCGCGATGTACGCCGCCGGGAACGCCGCCAGGGCCACGGCCGGAAGAATCAGTTGCCGCACGGAGCCCCACCCGCCGGCCGGCATCAGTTGCAGCCAGAACGAGAAGACCATCAGCAGCAGCGAGGCGACGACGAAACTGGGAATCGAGATGCCCAGGAGCGTCGTCCCCGTGAGCAGGTGGTCCAGCAGCGTGTATCTCCTGACGGCCGAGAAGATGCCCACCAGGACGCCGACCACCAGGCTCAGGGCCAAAGCCAGGGTCCCCAGGGCCGTCGAGACCAGGAACGACGGGCCGAGAATCTCCCGCACGGTGTTCCAGTCGCGGTAGTACATCGACGACTGCCCGCGCAGCGTCACCAGGTCGCGGAGCGTCAACGTGTAGGCCACGGGCCACGGCCGGTCGAGGTAGTACTCGTGCTTGAACTTGGCGACGGCCTCGGCCGACATCTCTTTATCGGTTTCCCAGGGCTTGCCCGGCGCGGCGTGCATCATGGCGAACGTCAACGTGTAGATGACCAGCAACGTGGGGATGAACCACAGCAGGCGGTGGATCACGAATCGCGTCACGGGCGGCCCTCCTGCGACTCGATCCACAGGTCCTCGAACGCGATCCGATTCAACGGATTCGGGAAGTAACCCTTCACGGATTCCCGCACCATGGACGACGACACATAGAAGTAGACCGGCAGAATGGGCACCTCCTGCTCGACGAGGATCGACTCCGCGCGACGGAAGATGTCGGCCTGCCGCTCCGTGTCGCCCTCGTCCCCCGCTTCGTCGATCAGGCGATCGTACTCGGCGTTCGACCAGCCCGTGTTGTTGTTGCCGCCGTCGGTCACGAACATGTCAAGGAACGTCATCGGGTCCAGGTAGTCGGCGATCCAACTGGTGCGGGCCATGTCGTAGTCCAGCGCCTTGACCCTTTCGAGGAAGACCTTCCATTCGAGGTTCTCCAGCCGGACGTTGACACCCAATTCGCGCTTCCACTGCTCGGCGGCAAGCTCCGCGATGCGCTTGTGCGCTTCGCTCGTGTTATAGAGCAATTGGATAGTCCGCAGCCCCTTGCCGCCGGGATAGCCCGCCTCGGCCAGAAGCCTGCGGGCCTGCTCGACGCTGCGGGCATGGCCTTCGGGCCCGTGGTACCAGGGTATCTGTGGCGGCACCAGCGTCCGGGCCTCCTGCTGCTCCAGCCGTGCGGCCTTCTCGATGATCTCCTGCTTGTCAATGGCCAGCAGAAGCGCCATGCGGATGCGACGATCGTTCAGCGGCGCCCTCGTGCAATTGAAGCGATAGAAGTAGGTGCCGCAATACGGGAAGGCGTAGAAGTCCGACCGTCGCCCGGCCCGCTTCTCCTTCAGCAACTGCTCGGCTGCAAGGGGAGGCACGTCGCTGATGAAGTCGAGTTGGCCCAGCATGTATTGGAGGTACGCGGTCTCGATGCTCTCGGTCGGAAAGACGTCGACCGTCGCGATGCGGACCTTGTCGCGATTCCAGTAGTACTCATTGCGGACCAGCCGCATCCTGCTCTTGAGTTGCCACTGGCTGAGTGCGTAGGGACCGTTCGAGACGATCCTGCCGGGATGCGTCCAGGCCGGATCCTCCACCACGAAGCCGTCGCGCACAATCTCCACGGAACTTCGCTTGACGGGCAGCAACGTGTGGAAGGCCACCAGGTCGATGAACGACCGGGTCGGCCGCTCCAGTGTGACGCGCAGCAAGGTGGGCGACACGACCTCGATGCCGAGCCCGCGACCGGCGGCCTCCAGGACCGCGTCAATCTCCGCGGGCGATTTGCCGGCCAGGTTCTTCGTGGCCTCCACGTACTGGCGGCTGCCCTTGATCGGAAAGAGCATGTAGTTGTAGGCCGACCCGGTGCGGGCGTCCAGGGCGCGTCGCCAACTGTAGAGGAAATCGTCGGCCGTCAGCGGCGAGCCGTCGCTCCACCGGGCCTCGGGCCGTAGATGGAAGGTGTAGACCGTGCCGTTGTCGGAAATGTCCCAGCGCTGGGCCGCCCCGGGCTTGGGGGCGGCGGTCTTGGGATCGAATACGGCCAATCCCTCGAACAGGGCCCCGGCAATGCGCCCCCCGCTGACGTCCTGCATCCTGTGCGGATCGAGGGTCGGCACCTCGGGCCCCTGGCTGAAGCGCAGGGCTGCCCTCTTCTGGCCGAACTCCAGCGTATTGACGATAAGGCACACGGGAACCAGCAGCAGGACCAGCAGAACAACGGGGCCTCGCCAGGAGGACTCACGCATACGGTCGTCTTCTCCGTTCGCCGTCGCGGCTCATTCGCAGGCGTGCCGCGCGGTATCGGTTGGCATGACCGCAGACGGCCCGCGAGCGATAGGCTGCGGCTGGGCCGCGAGGCTCACCGATTGACGCTTTTGGCAGCAACCTCGGCCGATTTGGCCGGCGACCAGTCCAGCAACACGGGGCGTTGCTTCAGCCGCAACTCCTTCTTGCCCTGCTTGTCGAGTCGCAGCAGAGTCTCGATCCAGTTGAGCTGTTCGAGCCAGACGCCGTCGATCACCTTGGGCTCAAGACGGTTGGCCTGATCGCGGCACTTGGCCACGGCCTCGCCCAGGCCCGTGGTCTCGCCCGTCAGGCGGCCGAGCGCCTCGT
Source organism: Planctomycetota bacterium (assembly GCA_016935955.1). Next base: position 2,320 of record JAFGPY010000015.1, on the reverse strand, counting down.
TAATGGCGGCAATCAGCGTCAGCCCGTCGCCGTGCGGGGGCGTCTGCGCCAGGATCTGGGCCATGACGCCGACGATCGGTTGCTTGACTTCGGAGATGGGCCGGATGTCGTTCCGGTAGACCCCTTCGAGGATCACCACGGCCGCTCTCATGGACTCCGCGGCGTCGCGGTTGCCGAGGTTCAGCGTGCGGGCCTTGTCGGCCGCCGCGCGGATCATAACGTCGGTTGCGGCATCCGTACCCAGTGCCGCCACGGCCTCCAGCATGGCCCCGACGCAGATGCCGTCCTTCTCCCGCATCAGGACCTTTTCCAGGTCGGCCAGCACCTTGCGCATCGGTTCCGGAGCGCGGCCCTGGACGATCGCCTCGCTGACGGCCTTGCCGGCCAGCCCCTTGGCCGCCCAGTAGCGGACGCCGGCGTAGCGCTCGCCTTCGGGCCCTTCGCCGCCCAGCAACCGCAGCAGCAGCGACACCGAATCGGGTTCCTGCATCTGGGCGATGACAATGGCCAGGGCGAGGCGGTTCTTGTAGACGAGAATCGGGTTGGCCATCTTGGCGGTGGCCTGCTTGACGATCAGCTTGGCCGCCAGGGCCTTGAACTCCTCGGTCGAACGCGAGGACTGAACCATGTCGATCAGCTGCTTGCGGGCGGCGTCGACCAGGCGATTGTCGGTCCCGGCAACCACGCGGTCCAGAACACCGTCGATGGCCTTCTGCAGTCGGTCCTGTTCGTCGGCGCTGAACGTCGCCTTGCCCGTGAGGTCGGAGATGTCGTCCGTCTGGGCCGAGACCACTGGGGCAACCACAAGCAGCATCCCGAGGCCCAATACGACCCTCAAGGTCCGTTTGCTCATCAAGAGTCCTCCGGTCGATCAAGTATGCTATGACGGCGTCATGAGATTCGCGACGATGCCGGACCGGGCAGACCCCGGTTCCGTTAGAACAGTGCCAAGTTAGTGTCAGCCAAGCCGCAAGTCAAGGCTTTTCTCCCCCTCAGCGGTGACGCAAGCCCCGTTGCCGTCTGTTGTTGTGGACCCGCGTCGCAGGACCCGGCCGCATCCGCAGCGCCGCGTCCCCGACGGCCCTGCGCCGGTGCGCCTCGCGCTTGCAATGGCCGATGGATTCCCTATAATACGGAACTCTGATTTTCGTGCCGCGGCCCGCTGTGGGCACGGCACCGTGCGGTGAAATAGAACAGGAGTCCGTACCATGGCCAAGCGGGTAGTGGTCGTCGGCGCGACCGGCGCCGTCGGCGAGAACTTCATCAGCATCCTCGAGCAGCGGGACTTCCCGATCAGCGAGATCAAGTTCGTGGCTTCGGCTCGCAGCGCCGGCCGCAAGGTCGCGTTCAAGGGCCGCCAGTACACGATCGAGGGCCTCAGCGAAACGACGTTCGACGAGGGCTGGGACATCGCCCTGTTCTCGATCCCGAAGGCCATGAGCCGCAAGTTTGCCCCGATCGCTGCGAGCAAGGGCTGCTTCGTCATCGACAACTCGAACGCCTTCCGCATGGAGCCCGACGTGCCCCTGGTGGTGCCGGAGGTCAATGGCGACGACGTGACCCGTGCCGAGCGCGGCATCATCGCCAATCCGAACTGCTCGACCATCGGCATGGTCGTGGCCGTCAACCCGTTGCACAAGGCCAAGACCGTCAAGCGGCTGGTCATCACCACCATGCAGAGCGTCAGCGGCGTGGGCCTGAAGGCCATCGAGGAACTCCGCGATGAGAGCGCCGCCATACTCGCGGGCGAACCCTACACGCGGTCGATCTTCCCGCACCAGATGGCGTTCAACGTCTTGCCGCAGATCCCGCAGAGCGACGCCTTCGGCGACAACGGCTACACGTCCGAGGAGATGAAGCTGCTGCACGAGACGCGGAAGATCATGCACGCCGACGCGATCCGCGTGACGATGACCTGCACCCGCGTGCCGGTGATCTACTGCCACAGCGAGGCCATCAACATCGAGTTCGAGAAGCCCTGCACGCCGGACGAAGCCCGGAAGATTCTGGCTAAGGCCCCGGGCGTGACCGTCGTGGACGACGTGTCGCGGCAGCAGTACCCGCTGGCCACGGACGTCGCCGGCAAGGACGACACCTACGTCGGCCGCATCCGCCAGGACGAGTCCCTGGACGGCAACCGCGGCATCAACCTGTGGCTGGTCTCGGACAACCTGCGGAAGGGCGCCGCCCTGAACGCCGTGCAGATCGCCGAGACGCTCGTCGAGAAGGGCCTCTAGTACTACAACGCTACATCGTGGCATGGGCGTCCCGCCCATGCGTCCCACGGGCGTCTCGCCCGTGGGAAAACGGCGTTTGCAGG
>JAFGPY010000112.1 GCA_016935955.1 Planctomycetota bacterium | reverse complement strand
TCCCTGCTCGCGGTACCAGTTCAGGCTGGTCGGGTTCTTGCGCTTCGAGATCTTGCTGCGGTCCTGGTTTCTGAGCAGCGGCATGTGCACGAACTCGGGGAACTGCCAGCCGAAGGCATCGTAGAGCAGCACATGCTTGGGCGTCGAGGTGATCCACTCCTCGGCCCGGCAGACGTGTGTGATCTCCATCAGGTGATCGTCCACCACGTTCGCCAGGTGATAGGTCGGGAACCTGTCGCTCTTCAGCAGTACCTGGTCGTCGATGGTCGAGTTCTGAAACGTGATCGGCCCGCGCAACTGGTCGTGGAACGTCGTTTCGCCCTCGGGCGGCACGGCCAGGCGGACCACGTGCGGCTCTCCCGCGGCAGCGCGCTTCTCAGCCTCGGCCAGGGAAATTGTGCGACAGTGGCCGTCGTAACCGATCTTTTCTTTACGTTCCTGCTGACCAGCGCGGACTTCGGCCAGACGTTCAGCCGTGCAGAAACAGTAGTAGGCATGGCCCGAGTCCAACAGCTTCTGCACTTCGCGACGATAGATGTCCAGCCGCTCGCTCTGACGGTAGGGGCCCAGTGGCCCGCCGGCGTCCGGACCTTCGTCGTAGTCCAGCCCTAGCCAGTGCAGGGCATCGAAGATGGCCTGCTCGCTCTCGGGTGTGCTGCGCGTCTGATCGGTGTCCTCGATCCGCAGGACGAACTTGCCGCCGCTGCGTCGGGCAAAGCACAGATTGAACAGAGCGATGTACGCCGTGCCCACGTGCGGATCGCCCGTTGGGCTCGGCGCGATGCGAACGCGAACCGGTCTGTCGGTGCTGCTCATCGAAATCCTTCCCCCGGCGACGCTACTTCACGCGCGGCCCGGTAATGGCCACGCTCTTGCCCGTGCGGTCGCTCGCGACGTACGCGTCAATCAGTTGCATCGTCGTCACGACGCTCTCGGGCGTGACGGCCGGCTTCTTGCGGCGATCCTTGATCGCGGCCACGAATCCTCTGTAGACGTTGCTGCCCATGTTCGGTTTGTCGATCGACAACGTCTTGTTCGGCGTGTCGGTATTGCCAAGGTAGATGTCGAAGCACTTCTTCTCGGCGTTCAGCACGGCCATGCCCTTGGTGCCGGTGATGCGGTACCGCGGCAACTTGGCCTTGGTCAGTCCGCTGACCTCGATGATCGCCGTCATGCCGTCGTCGAACTTGATCATGCCCGAAGCCAGGTCGTCGCAATCCTTGGCCCACACGCCGCCGAACATGCTGCCGAAGACCTGCGTCGGCTTGCCGATGGCGAGCTGGTTAAGCTGGTCGAGCATATGCACGCCGAGATCCAGCAGGATGCCGCCGCCGAATCGCTTGGTCTCGCGCCACTTCTGGTTGTATTCCTTGACGCCGAAGCCGGCGGCCGAACCGTACAGGTGCCAGCGGCCCTCGAACAGCACCACGTCGCCGACCAGTTTCTGGTGGACGATCTTCTTGGCGGCCAGGAAGTCGGCGTCGAAGCGGCGGTTATGGTAGACCGTAAACAGCTTGCCCGTCTTGCGTATGGCGGCGATAGTCTTCTTCAACTCGGCGGCGCTGCGCGACACGGGCTTTTCCGACAGCACGTGCTTGCCGGCCTTGGCGACCTGGAGGGCCAGCTTGCAGTGGTTGTGCGACGGCGTGACGACGCTCACGGCATCGATGTCCGGATCCTTGAGCAGTTCGCCCAGCGAGGCATAGACGCGCGGGATGCCTGCGGCCTTGGCCGCCTCGCGGCGGGCCGGCGTGATGTCGCACACGGCCAACAGCTTGGCGCCGGGCGTCTTGTCGATGTTCGGCTTGTGAGCCAGTTCGGCCATGCGACCGAAACCAATGATTCCGAAGTTGACCGCCATTGCCTGTCCTCCATTGTGATGGCTGTGTCACTCAGTGAAATGCGGCCCTCACAGAGGGCCGCATGTGCTCTTGCCTGATGATCCGATCGCGGGACGCACCGCGGCCCCGTCTCCAGGTTACATCATACCCCATTCCTTGATCTTCTGCCTGATCGCCGGCTGGTCCGAATTGACCTCCAGGCTGCGGTGCCACATGTCGACGGCGTTCTGCCGCAGCTCATGCTGGTTGGCGTCCTTCAGGAAGAAGATCATGTAGATGGCCGCAAGGGCGTTCATGGCCTGGTAGTCCTGCGGCGCCAGTTCGAGGCACCTCTGCAGTTCCTCGATGGCCACCGTGTGGCGACCGTTCGTGCTGTAGGCGAAGGCCAGTCGCTTGTGGGCCAGGGCGCTGTTGGGATTCAGTTCGACGGCCCGTTTCAGGGCCTCGATCGAATCGTTCATGCGGTTCTGCTTCAGGTACAGCGTGCCCAGATTGATGTGCACGTCCTGCTGCGACGGATCGAGTTCCAGGGCCTTTTTGTAGGCGCGGATCGCGTCGTACGAGCGGCCCATGACGTCGTAGATCGCGCCCAGGTTGCTCCAGGCGAACGGCTGCTCGGGATCCAGCTCCACGGCCTTTTCGCAGTGGCCGAGGGCCTTCTCATACTCTTTCAGGTAGTAGTAGCAGACGCTCATGTTGATCCGCGTCGGGACGCTGCGCGGGCGAAGCTCGGCCGCACCCTCGTACGTCTCGGCCGCCTCGCTGTTGCGTTCCAGCGACTGGTACACCGTGCCGAGGTTGTAGCGGTACTCGAACTCGTAGGGCAGCAGCTCGATGGCTCGCTTGTACGGTCCGATGGCCATCGTCAGTTTCTGCGGATCAGCCTTGCCTTGGTCGCGGTAGATGTTGCCGATCTCGCCGTACGCAATGGCCAGCGAACTGTCGAGTCGTACGGCGTCCTCGAACTCGCGCAGCGCCGCCTGCGTCTTCTGTTCGTCGAGCAGCAGGTACCCGAGCCCGGCGTGCTGCAACGCTTCCTGTTCCTGGCAGCCCGCTATGAGTGCCGCCGTCAGTGCTGCGGCGACCATCAGCACAACGGTTCGTTGGGACATCGCTTGTGCTCCTTGGTGAAGACCGTGTTCCGAGTGGACTCGCGTCCTTGAACGGAAGGCTCCGTCCTGTTGAGCAAGGATTGTAACGCTGTCCACCCCAGCCTGTCAAAACCTTTGCCGACGATCATTTTGCCGCGATCGTACGCCGCGCCGACAACATTTGGCCGCTCCGTTCTTGACAAACCCCCTCCGCTCAGCGAAAACCTTGCCCATGAATGGCGTCGTGCGACCTGTGACTGTCGGAAAACTGGTCCTGAAGAACAATCTCGTCATGGCTCCCATGGCCGGCTACACGCAGCGCGGCCTGAGAATGCTCGCGCGGCACTACGGCGCCGCTGTGGCTGTCACCGAGATGATCAGCGCCTACGAGATCCTGCGGCCGAGCAGGAAGACAAAGCGGCTGATCCGCATCGCCGACGACGACCGCCCGCTCGGCATCCAGCTCTTCGGGGCGGACCCGACGATGATGGCCGATGCGGCGGCACGGGTCGAGCAACTCGGCTGCTTCGACCTGGTCGACGTCAACATGGCCTGCCCGGTCCGCAAGATGATCGCCCGGGGCAACGGCGGCGCGATGCTCCGCACGCCCGACCTGGCCCTGGAGATTCTTGCCGCCATGCGCCGGGCGACGACCTTGCCGCTGACGATCAAGGTGCGCCGCGGATTCGACGCTTCGCCCGAGTGCCGCGGGAACGTTGAGCGACTGCTCGATGGGGCGGATCGCCTGGGCATCGATGCCGCCACGATTCACGGACGCACCGTTGACCAGTTGTACCACGGCGAAGCCGACTGGTCGTTCGTGGCCGAGATGGCCGCCCGCCTGAAGATGCCGGTCTTCGGCAGCGGCGACCTGCTCAGCGCCGAGGCGATTCTGGACCGCCTGCGTGCCACGGGTATCGTCGGCGTAGCCGTGGCTCGTGGGGCGGTGGGCCACCCGTGGATCTTCCGCGAGGCCATCGCCCTGGACCAGGACGAGACGTGCGAGCCCGTGTCCGCGGGCGAGCGGGTTGAATGCATGTGGCGGCATTACGAGATGCTTCGCGACGAACTGGGCGATTACAGCGCGATCCGCATCATGCGCCGTTTCGGTATGTTCTACAGCAAGGGCCTCGAACGGGCCCGCGAGGCTCGGGTCGCGATGGGCAAGGTAGCCTGCCGCGACGATCTGGCCGAAGTCATCAAGGAGTTCTTCGAGTAATTGTGTGCATGCATTATGTAGCCCGGCCGCCCTCGGCCGGGGGACGGTGTAATCGGGGGCGGCTCGTGAGCCGCCCGGGTAGGAGCACGCTTGCCCTGTCCGCTGATACAGGAGGCTGACATCGTGACAACCGGAATCAAGTACCCCCGTTTCCAAATCCCCGACCTCCAGCAGCGGCCCTCGTGGTGGCAGGTCCGCCCGGAGGAG
>JAFGPY010000014.1 GCA_016935955.1 Planctomycetota bacterium | reverse complement strand
CCTGCAAACGCCGTTTTCCCACGGGCGAGACGCCCGTGGGACGCATGGGCGGGACGCCCATGCCACGATGTAGCGTTGTAGTACTAGGCTCTCTGGCCGTTCAGGCGGAGCAGGTTCTCCAGGACGCGGGCCTCGGTCTCGGCGCGGCGTGCGGCCAGGGGATGGTCGGCCGGCAGCGGCTGTCCGGCTCCGGTGTCGAGCCAGAGGTCGGCCCACTGTTCGCTCCAGAGTCCTTCGGGATCGACGGCGGCATAGGCCGCCAGGACGGCCCGATCGAGTTCGCCGTGGGCCAGGCGGAGCCACGTGGGTCGCTGGTTGTAGAGGGCCGTCAGGGTCCGCTTCTTCAGTTCCTTGTGCTGTGCGGCGCGGGCCATGACGGCCGAGCGGCGCAGGAGGGCCCGCGAGGCCTCGGGGACATCGGCGAACGAGTCTTCGCGATCCACGGCCGCAGCCACCTCATCGAGCCACTCGGGCGGATTGAGCCACCTTTCGCGCTGCTCGTTGAGCGTCCGCGCCGCCTCGGCGATGCGGGCCACCAAAGCCCCCTCTCCCTCGACGGGAGAGGGTCCGCCTTCAGGCGGGGGTGAGGGTGCCGGCTCGCCGCCCGGCGGCCACGGCAGGGCGAACGTCTCGAAACACGTCGTCGGCGTGTAGCGGAATCCCGACTCGACCTCGCGCAATTGCGTTCCCATCCGTCGTGCCCACAACTCGTGAACACTGCTGTGCAGGACGCCAAAGAAGTAGTCGTCGCTGCGGGCGAAGACAATCAGCTGGTGGTCCGGCAACACCTGTCCGTCTAGCCAAGTGAACAAGCGATGCTTTGTCACGTTTGGTGTGCCGAGGAAACGAGTCTGCGGCAATGCCGCGCGCATCGCAGGGCGAGGTCTCTGGTGAATCCACCAAGCCACCCCCGTTGCATCGCCCGACCTCGCTGTCTTGCGCATGGGTTTCACGTGATCCACAAGATACTCAAATGGTGCTTCAAAGCCGCTGGCTTCTGCAAGCGGCATGCCCGGGGCAAAGTCTATGATCCAGAAACCACGCAACCTGCCAGTGATGTCGCGTCCATTAACCCAAGGACGGATTGCCTCCGCATTTGACCGACCATTCGGATTGGCGTGTGGCAACAGGCGTCTTGCCAACTGCCAATCGAGGTCGAAGGGACCAACCTTTGTGTCCCCCATGAAGCCCAAGCCCAAGTTCTCCGAAAGACGCTCGACTCGTGTTGTGTCTACGTCACCGGAAAGGTCGGCATTGACTGCGGGTGTTCTCTTTCCGTCAAGCGTTCGTTCCTGTTCCTTGCCGCCGTCGAACCCGACCATGGACACGTGGACGGCGGCGCCGTCGAGGACCCACTGTCGGTCGCTCCAGGCCATGAAGATGTCGCCGGAGTGTTTGATGCGCTGGAGGACGGTGCGGTTGTCGCCGCCGCGGATGCCCTGGGTGGCCAGGAGCCCCGCGCGGGTTGTCGGGTGGCGTTCGATCGCGCGGCGGGCCTGCTCGAACCAGTAGCAGCACAGGTCGCTCGTGTTGGGCAGGTCGTAGGCGGCGTACATGGCCCCGACGTACTCGTCCGTCAGGCCGCTCTGGCGAAAGAGCTTCGAGCCCAGAAACGGCGGGTTTCCGATGATGAAATCGGCCTCGGGCCATTCGGCGGGCGTGGTCAGGACGTTGGGCGACGCCTCCTGCACGCCTGTGTCGGCAGGGGAGGGACTGTCCCCGGCACGGCCGCGAGCGGCCATGGCGCCCACGGTGGGGATCGCCGGCAGGTCGAGGATGGCGTCGCGGCACTCGATGGATTGCAGCGGTTCGAGCACCGGGTTTCGCGGGGCGTTGAAGCCGTTGTCGCGCATCCACTGGAGGTAGCCGATCCAGATGACCACCTGGGCCAGCTCGGCGGCATAGGGGTTCAACTCGAGGCCGTGCAGTTGCGTGGGCCGCACGTGGGGGATGAGCGGCTGGCCGATGTCGGGCCGTGCGGCGAAGGTGATGACCTCTTTCTCCAGGTCGAGCACCTGCTGGATGGCGACGTAGAGGAAGTTGCCGGAGCCGCAGGCCGGATCGAGGATGCGGAGGGTCGACAGGAGGCCGAGGAAATCCTGCAGGTCGCGGTCGATGGCGCGGTCGGCGTTTCGTTTGGCGGCCGGCGTCTTGGCGGCGCGGCGGCGGGCCAGGAGTTTCTCGACGTTGTCCTGGACCTCGGCCCAGCGGCGGCGCAGCGGGGCCATGATGACGGGTTGGACGATCAGGAGGATATCTTCGCGGCTGGTGTAGTGGGCGCCGATCTGGGCTCGCTTCGAGGGATCGAGGCTACGCTCGAAGAGCGTGCCGAAGATGGCCGGCTCGACGCTGGCCCAGTCCTGGTGGGCGGCTGCGCGGAGAGCATTGATCTCGATGGTCGTCAACTCGACGGGCGGCGTGTCGTCGAACAGGCCGCCGTTGAAGTACGGGATCTCCTCGACGCCGAAGGCGCCGCCGCGGCGCATGGCCTGGAACAGTTCGGCGAAGCGGCTGCACAGTTCGCTCGGGTCGTCGCGCCAGCGATCGAGGATTCGGGTGAACAGATTCCCGGGCAGCAGGCCGACGTCCTCGGCGAACAGGCAGAACATGCACTTCATGAGGAAGTGTGCGGCCGCATGGGGCTCGTGGCCGCGTGTCTGGAGGCTCTGGGCCAGTTGGCCGATGTCCTGGGCGACCTGCTCGGTGACCCGCTGCACGGTGATGGTCGGGCGGAAGCTGTCGGGATCGTTGAACACGCGTCGCAGGAGCGACAGGCTCTCGGGCTTGTCCATGTCTTCCAGGAGCACGGTGTGCACCTGTTTGGCGGTCCCGGTGAAGTTGGTGTGAATCTCGGTGCGTGCGATGTCGCAGACGACCAGCAGCGGGGGATTCTCGAGCGCCTCGCGGTACTTGCAGACCTGGCGATAGGCCTCGGCGAGGTCGCGGTACTTGCCCTTGCGTTTGTACTCCCAGCCGAACTTGCCGCGCCACCAGACGTCGGCGAAGCCGCCCTCGCCCTTGGCTCCGCGCGACGCGCCCTCGGTCACGGCCACACCCTTCTCGAACGTGAATTCGGCCCCCGTGGCGTCGTGCTCGGCCGGCGTGGGCTGGCCCAGCAGGCGGCACAGGTCGATGAAGTGCTCGTGGCTGGCGGCCCTTTCGGGCAGCGCGGCGCGGGCCCACTTGGCCACGAATTGGGCCGGAGTTATTCCGCTGTTTCGATTCGTGTCGGCCATGGCAGGATTATGCCAGAGCAAGGGCGGCGTTGCCACGACAAATCCGCGGCCGGATCGGCAGGGATGTGGGGGGGGTGTTGTAGGGGCGGCTCGCGAGCCGCCCGTCGTTCAGGGTCGCTCGCGAGCGACCCCTACACCCCCAGACGCAGGGTGGCCGCTCGCAGCCACGCGGATTGGTTGAATTGGTGGTTGCGAGCAACCACCCTAGGGGCGGCTCTTGCGGCAACGGCCGGCTACTGAAGGGCCGCTTGAAGCTCCGTCTTGCGGGCTTCGACGATCTTGCGCTTTGCGGCGGGAAGGTCCGACTCTTTCAGCAACCTCTCGGCGCCGTCCAGGAACATCGGCAGAGCGAACTCGGTGGTGAAGTAGCGGTCGGGCCGCGACTCGACGCTCCGCAGGAAGCCCTCGAATTCGCCGAAGTACGAGCCGTAGATGTGGAAACTGTCGGCTCCGTGCACGTAGTCGCCCACGGCCACGCCCAGGCGGTCGGCCACCATCCGCTGCAGCTCGGTGAAGGCGAACATGTTCATGAAGGCCGCCTTGAAGGCGTCGTTGGATCGCATGTGGACCACGAGGTTCAGCCGGCCCTCTTCGATGCGGAACCACATCCGCTGCAGGCAGGCGGGGTCGTGGATGCCGGTGTCGTTCCAGGCCTGCCAGGTGACGGCCTGGGCCCGGCGGGTGTGCGGGGCCTCGGCCAGCTTGGCGATG
>JAFGPY010000111.1 GCA_016935955.1 Planctomycetota bacterium | reverse complement strand
GCCATCGCCGCCATGGTCACCGTCTGGCTGCGATTCGGCAAGCCCGACCTCTCGATGACCATGAACGGTGCCCTGGCCGGCTTGGTGGCCATCACCGCACCGTGCGCCTTCGTTGAAGGTTGGGCTGCCATTCTCATCGGCCTGATCGGTGGCGTGATCGTCGTCTTCGGCGTCGGGTTCCTCGACCGCATCAAGGTCGACGATCCGGTTGGCGCCGTGCCGGTCCACGGCATGAACGGCATCTGGGGCACGCTGGCGGTCGGCCTGTTCGCCAGTCCGGCCGTCAGTGGCGACGGCGGCCCGGTGGGCCTGTTCTATGGCGGCGGTCTGCACCAGCTCGGCGTTCAGGCGCTCGGCGGTTTCAGCGGCGCGCTGTTCTCGCTGCTGGTCATGGGGCTGGTCTTCCTGCTCATCAAGAAGACGATCGGCCTGCGGGTCAGCGAGGAAGAAGAACTGAAGGGCCTGGACATCGGCGAGCACGGGCTTGAGGCCTACAGCGGATTCCAGATCTTCACGACGGAGTAGGACGGGTCGAAGGACATCGCGGCCGGCCCCCAGAGGGTGAGGGTGGGGCCGGACGGGCATCGGAAATCCTAAGGAGCATGGATCATGAAACTGATTATCGCGTACATTCAGCCGCACCGGCTGAACGAGGTGAAGCGGACGCTCTACGAGGCGGAAGTCTTCAAGATGTCGATTACGAATAGCCTTGGCTGCGGGCAACAGAAAGGCTACCATGAGACCTACCGCGGGGTGGACTTCGAGGTCAATCTGCTGAAGAAGGTTCGCCTGGAAATAGCCGTAAACGAGGACTTCGTCGACCGGACGATCGAGGCCATTATCCGGGGCGCTCGGACGGGCCGCATTGGCGACGGAAAGATCTTCGTTCTGGACCTTCCCGAGTGTATCCGCATCCGCACGGGCGAGCGGGGCGGGGACGCGATCGGCTGACCCGGAAAGCTGACATTATTGTTGTGCGAGCCACCGGCAAGCTACAATAATGTCGCACAGCGGCCGATTTCGCCTCGTAGCGGGCGGCCGCTAAAATTTATAACTCCTTGTTGGCTGGGGTGTTGTGCTTGCCTTGCCGTCTTATGGCACAGATGTTGCTTTAAAAGAAGGCACTTGCCCGGGCACCGTCTTCGGGCGTGCATGACTGTACAGGGACACGCTAGACCAGGAGATCAAACGATGGACAAAGAAGCCGTCTTGAAGGTCGTTGCGGATCAGAAGATCAAGTTCATCCGCCTGTGGTTCACCGACGTGCTGGGCATGTTGAAGAGCTTCGCCATCACGGCCAGTGAACTCGAGGAGGCCCTCGAGGGCGGCATGGGCTTTGACGGGTCGAGCATCGAGGGGTTTGCTCGAATCGAGGAAAGCGACATGATCGCCATGCCCGACACCGAGACGTTCACGATTCTGCCGTGGCGGCCGCAGGGCGAGGCCGGCGTGGCCCGGATGTTCTGCGACATCCTCACGCCGCAGGGTGAGCATTACGTCGGCGACCCGCGCTGGGTGCTCAGGCGGAACCTGGCCGAGGCCGCCAAGCTCGGCTACACCTACTACGTCGGGCCGGAGCTGGAGTACTTCTACTTTCAGAACAGCGAAGGCACCGAGATCCTGGACAAGGGCGGCTACTTCGACCTGACCCCGCTGGACGTGGCCTGCGACCTGCGTCGCGACACGGTCATCGCCCTCGAGAAGATGGGCATTCCGGTCGAGTACTCGCACCACGAGGTGGCCCCGAGCCAGCACGAGATCGACCTGCGCTATGCCGAGGCCCTCAAGATGGCCGACAATGCCATGACCTATCGCCTGACGGTGAAGGAAGTGGCCATGATGCACGCCGTCTACGCGACGTTCATGCCCAAGCCGCTGTTCGGCGAGAATGGCAGCGGCATGCACGTGCACCAGTCGCTGTTCAAGGGTTCGAAGAATGCCTTCTTCGACGCCAAGGACAAGTACCTGCTCAGCGACGTGGGCAAGAGCTACATCGCCGGTTTGCTGAAGCACGCCCGCGAGATCTGCAGCGTCGTCGCCCAGTGGGCCAACAGCTACAAGCGGCTGGTCCCCGGCTACGAGGCCCCGGTCTACATCAGTTGGGCCCGCCGCAACCGTTCGGCCCTGGTTCGCGTGCCGATGTATAAGCCCGGCAAGGAGAAGGCGACCCGCGCGGAACTGCGTTGCCCGGATCCGGCCTGTAACCCGTACCTGGCCTTCTCGGTCATGCTGGCTGCTGGCCTCAAGGGCATCAAGGAAGGCTACAAGCTGCCTGACCCGATCGAAGAGGACATCTTCGAGATGACCGACAAGCGCAAGGCCGACCTGGGCATCGAGTCGCTGCCCGGCAGCCTGGGCGAGGCCATCGAGTGCACGGCCCAGAGCGAACTGGTCCGCGAGACGCTCGGCGACCACGTCTTCGAGAAGTTCGTGGCCAACAAGCGGATCGAGTGGGACCGCTTCCGGATCCACGTCAGTCAGTACGAGTTGGACAACTACCTGCCGATTCTGTAACTCGCGCGGGTGGACGGTTAGAGCCTTGGGGCACAGTCGTTCGGTCACTTTTTCCCGGGCAGGTTAAAGACCAGCGACTGTGCCTTTTGGCCCGAGGGTGCCTGGAAAATGAGCAGCGATTGCCCAGCACCGGATCACGAGGACGAGTTGGTCGTCTGCGACGGCTCGCAGGAGGAGTTCCGCCGCATCGCCGGCCTGATCGCCCGGGCGGCCATGGCCGACGGTACCGGCGTACAGATCGTCTCGTCCGAAGGGGCCGAGCGCATTCTCGACCGGGCTGTCGTGGGACTGTGCCGCAGCCATTCGCCCACCTGCGGCGAGGGGCTCTACCGCCGCGTGATCCGCATGGTCGAGCGGTCGCTGATCCGTTCCACGCTCGAGCGCAGCGGCGGTTGCCAGATCAAGGCGGCGCGGATGCTGGGCATCAACCGCAACACGTTGCGGAGCAAGATGCAGCAGTTGGGTGTGCGGAGTTTTGGCGGCGGAGGATGACAGGAGACTGCCGCGCCCTTCTCCGGGCGCGGACGGGTTTGCCCGGTCGCCTATAATTCAGCCGGGTCCAGATTGAGGTGTGCCATGCATGACGTCTGGCGAGACGATCGCCACAGAAAGTGGATTCGCGATGAGAAAGACTCGAGCGGCTGCGCCATCAGCGGGTTTATCAACGAGGACGGCCGCCGCGAGAGTGGCGACGCCATTATCCGCAGCATCGAGAACATGCACGATCGCGGCAACGGGCTGGGCGGCGGCTTTGCGGCCTACGGCATCTATCCCGAGTTCGCCGAGCATTACTGCCTGCACCTGATGTACGATACGCCCGACGCCCAGTGTGTCACCGAGCAGTTCGTCGAGACCACCTTCGACATCGAGCACCAGGAGTCCATTCCCACGGCCACGTTGGAGATCATCCGCCAGCGACCGCTGCTGTCGCGTTACTTCGTCACGCTCAAGGCCGACGTTCGCGAGCGGCACTACGATCTGACGGACGACGATATTGTCGCCATGAACGTCATGCACATCAACCGCGTGATCGACGGCGCGTTCGTCTTCTCCAGCGGCAGGAACATGGGCTGCTTCAAGGGCGTGGGCTATCCCGAGGACATCGGGCGGTTCTTCCGCCTCGAAGAGTACGACGCCTACATGTGGACGGCCCACGGTCGCTTCCCGACCAACACCACGGGCTGGTGGGGCGGCGCCCACCCGTTCGGCCTGCTCGACTGGGCGGTCGTCCACAACGGCGAGGTCTCCAGCTATGGCATCAACCGCCGCTACCTGGCGAATTTCGGCTACCACTGCACGATGCACACCGATACCGAAGTGATCGCCTACCTGTTCGATCTGCTGATCCGCAAGCACGGTCTGCCGATCGAGATCGCCTGCCTGGCCATGGCCCCGCCGCTGTGGAGCGAGATCGAGCGGATGGAGCCCGACCAGCGCGAGCTGATCTCGACGCTCCGCACGGTCTATGGCGGCGCGCTGCTGAACGGTCCGTTCAGCGTCGTTGTGACGTTCGCCGGCGGGATGATCGGTTTCAACGATCGCATCAAACTGCGGCCCATGGTCGCAGCGCGCAAGAACAACACGCTGTACGTCGCCAGCGAGGAGGCGGCCATCCGGGTCATCTGCGACGACCCGCAGCAGATCTGGCGGCCCCGCGGCGGCGAGCCGGTCATCGGCCGGCTCAAAGAGGAGGTGGCCGTTGCGTAAGTGGCTTGTCGAACCCGATTTTCTGGTTGAGCGCGATCAGGACCGCTGCATCAACTGCCAGGTCTGCGTCCGCCAGTGCGCCAACGACGTTCACTATTACGACGAGGAAGGCGAACTGGTGGCCAGCGACAGCGAGAGCTGCGTCGGCTGCCACCGTTGCGCCACGCTTTGCCCGACCAAGGCCATCAGCATCAAGGAAGCGCCGCTGGACTTCCGGCCCAACGGCAACTGGACGGCCGAGCGCATCCGCGCCGTCTACAAGCAGGCCGAGGGCGGGGGCATCCTGCTGACCGGCATGGGCAACGACCGTCCGCTGCCGGTCATCTGGGACAACCTGCTGCTGAACGCCAGCCAGGTGACCAACCCATCGATCGACCCGCTCCGCGAGCCCATGGAACTGGTCACGTTCCTCGGACGCAAGCCCGACCGCGTCAAGGTCTCCTCCGGCGCCGACGGCAAGGTGAAGCTCGAAACGCAACTCGGGCCGCAGTTGCGGCTCGAGACGCCGATCATGTTCTCGGCCATGAGCTACGGCTCGATCAGCTACAACGCCTCACTGTCGCTGGCCCGCGCGGCCCAGCAGGTCGGCACCTTCGCCAACACGGGCGAGGGCGGCCTGCACCGCGACTTCCGGCCCTACGCCGGCAACATGATCGTCCAGGTCGCCTCGGGACGGTTCGGCGTCGACGTGGACTACCTGAATGCCGCCTCGGCCGTGGAGATCAAGATCGGCCAGGGGGCCAAGCCGGGCATCGGCGGCCACCTGCCGGCCGAGAAGGTCGACGCCGAGATCAGTGCCACGCGCATGATCCCCGAGCGGACCGACGCCCTGAGCCCCGCGCCGCACCACGACATCTACTCGATCGAGGACCTGCGGCAACTGATCTACGCCCTCAAGGAGGCCACGCGCTACCGCAAGCCCGTGGGCGTCAAGATCAGCGCCGTGCACAATGTGGCGGCCATCGCCTCGGGCTGCGTCAGGGCAGGGGCCGACTTCGTGACCCTTGACGGCTTCCGTGGCGGTACCGGCGCCGCGCCGGCCGTCATCCGCGACCACGTCGGCATTCCGGTCGAGTTGGCCCTGGCGGCCGTGGACTCGCGGCTCCGCGAGGAAGGCATTCGCAACCAGGCCTCGATCGTTGCCGCGGGAAGCTTCCGAAGCTCTGGCGACGTCATCAAGGCCATCGCCCTGGGCGCCGACGCCGTCTACATCGGCACGGCCGCCCTGGTGGCCATGGGCTGCCACCTGTGCCAGCGGTGCTACACCGGCAAGTGCAACTGGGGCATCGCCACGCAGGACCCGACGCTG
>JAFGPY010000110.1 GCA_016935955.1 Planctomycetota bacterium | reverse complement strand
CTTCAGCCGCCGCGCGGCATCGTCGGCGTCGAACAGGTAGTCGGGCCGCTTGGCCACCGGGCTGCCGGCGGCCATTCGCAGGCGGCCGGCCAGGGCGGCGTCGTGCTCGACGGTCCGCTCCGGCAGCAGGCACTCGGCCGGCCCCAGGCGTGCCAACTCGTCGCAGGCTCCGGCCAGCGTGACGTCCTCGCACCAGAACTTGCCGGTCGACAGGTCGACCCATGCGGCCCCGGCGCGGTCGCCGTCGGGGCACACGGCGGCAAGGTAGTTGGCCTGGCGATCGTCGAGCATCGACTCGTCGGTCAGCGTGCCGGGGGTGACGACGCGGACGACGTCGCGTTGGACGACGCCCTTGGCTTGCTTGGGGTCCTCGATCTGCTCGCAGATGGCCACACGGTGCCCGGCGCGGATCATCTTGGCCAGGTACGAGTCCAGGGCGTGGTAGGGGATGCCGGCCAGCGGGATCGGGTTGTCGCTGTCTTTGCTGCGCGACGTGAGGGCCAGGCCGAGCACTTTCGAGGCGATTCGGGCGTCGTCGTAGAACATCTCGTAGAAGTCGCCCATCCGGAAGAACAGGATCGTCTCCGGGTAGCGGGTCTTCATCTCTTTGTATTGTCGCATTGCCGGTGTCGGCATGGCGGCCTGCCTCGACTGCTCTGACGTCGCACAACGGATGATGAGGAAAGGTGATTGTAGCACCCGCGGGCAGTCAGAACAAGCCGCCGGAGCAGGAAGGCCGCATTCCTTTGGACACGCATGGCCGCCCCTCGACTTCGCTCGGGAACGACGTCAAGCGGCCATGGCACGACATGTCAGGGGGTGGCATGGCCACGCTGGCGTGGCCATGATCGTTTCGGGACCGCATGGGTGCGGGGCACCCACCCTTGGGCAGGGCGGAGTTGCGGGTGCCATGTTCTAGCCGTCGTAGACCCCGAGCGCAGTCGAGGGGAAGGCTAGGCCATGATGGGCGGTTGCGGCGTGTCGGGCGCTGATCATGGCCAAGCTGCGCTTGACCATGGCACCCCCGTCATGATCGTTTTGGGAACTTACGCGCCGCTCTCGTGGCCCGGGACCCCTTCATTCTATTGGGCAGAGGGGAGTTGTTACGCTTCCGTCTCGTGGCCGGGGACTCGGAAGGGCCAGCGGCCGGGCGGCTCGACCGCGGCGCACCAGCGGGCCGTGCGGCGGCGGCAATCGGCCAGGGCCTCGGCCGCGGACGGATCGCCCGCCAGGCTCCGCGTCTCGCCGGGATCGGCGGCCAGGTCGAACAACTGTTCGCGCGGCCGGCCGCGATCGTAGACGATGTACTTCCAGCGGTCGGTCACCAGGGCCCGGCCGCGCGTGCCCAGGTTCCACTGGCCGTCGAAGATCGTCTCGACGACCACCTCGTCGCGCCACTCCGACGGCGTCGCGCCCTCGGCCAGCGGTCGGAAGCTGCGGCCCAGGCGACCCGAGGGCGGCTCGATGCCCGCCCAGTCGCACAACGTCGGCAGCAGGTCCAGCCCGTTGGAAATCAGGTGCTCGCGATCCACGCGGCCGGCCGGCGTGCGGCCCTTGTAGCGCACGATGAGCGGCACGTGCACCGCCTCTTCGTAGAGCACGCTCTTCTGGCTCCACTGGTGGCCGCCGTGCCCGTCGCCGTGGTCGCTCGAGAAGATGACCACCGTGTCGTCGTCGAGGCCGCACTGGCTGAGGCCGTCGAGAATCTTGCCGATCTCGGCGTCCACGCGCTCGGCCAGGCGGTAGTAGGCCCAGCGATATTGCCGCCAGAGGTCCTCGCTGAAGTAGCGCGTCGGGTAGATGATCCACGACTGGTCGCGCTCCAGGCGGACGATGTCCGGCTCGTTCTCGGGCACGGCGAAGTTCGCCGGCAACTCGGGGCACTCGTCGGGCGACGGCGGGTCGGCCAGCGGTCCCCAGGGCAACGCCATGTTGCGGGCCCACTCGCAGATGTTGTGCGGATTGTCGAACGATGCCACCATCAGAAACGGGCGGTCGTGTTTCTGCCGCAGGAAATCGATGCAAGCGTTGGCCAGGTGCTGGTCGTCGAAACCGCAGATCTGCCGGAAACCGTGCCCTTCGGGAATGGCAATCTCGGGGATGTGCCACTTGCCGCCGTAGACGCACTCGTAGCCGGCATCCGAGAACAGGTGGCCCATCGTGTGGGGCAGGACGTGTTCGGCGTAGGCCATGTGGTTTCGCGGCACGCCGGCCTGTTGCGGCACCAGGCCGCTGAACATGCTGGCCCGGCTCGGGCTGCACAGCGGCTGGGTGCAGTAGGTGCGATCGAAGCGCACGCCCTCGGCCGCAAGGCAATCCATGGCCGGTGTCCGCAGATCGCCGTTGCCCGCGCAGCTCATGGCGTCGGACGACTGCTGGTCGGTGAAGATGTAAAGGATGTTCGGCCGCTTGGCCACCGTGCACCTCCTGTCATTTGTGACTCCTCCCCCTTGACGGGGGAGGTGCCGCCTTCAGGCGGCGGTGGGGGTGACGCGCAGTAACAGACCTCCGAATGTGTCCTGTTCTTGTCGCTTGTCACCCTCACCCGGTCCAACCTCGCGTGCGCTCGGTCGGGCCACCCTCTCCCGTCAAGGGAGAGGGGTTCATCGGGTGCCGTGCCTCTGATGTCCGGCCGCGCTAACGGTTCGCCTCGCTCGGGTTGGCGGCCGTGGTCATCGGGCGAATCTCCCAGATCCGCAGGGCCAGGCCGTCGAGCATCTCCTCGAAACTCTCGCCCTCGGTCTTTCGCGGCTTGTTGTCGTCCAGGGCGTCGTGAAGCGCCGCCGCGGCACCCAGACCGTCGACCGTCACGCGGATCGTCTGCGGGCGGCTCGTCCCGTTGACCAGAAAAACGTAGTCGCGATCGCCCAGCCGCCGCGTCGTCACGTCCACGATGTCGTCCTTGGTCTCGGCCTGGACGGCGATCTTTCGCGGCGACTCCTCGGCGCCCAGGGCCGGAGCGAACCGCTCGAACAGCTTCGACGTTTCGCGGATCACGTCCTCGTTGCGCGACGGAATCTGGCTGGAGACGAACGGATCGAACGAGATCGGGAACAGGCAGATGCCGTCGGCCCCGTGGATCAGCGACAGCCAGATCTGAAAGCGCAGCTCCTCCTGCGTCGGCGATTCGAACAGCGTGTGACCCTTGACTTCCTTCTCGTTCCAGCGGTGTGGGTTGATGTCGGGCCAGATGCTCACCTCGCCGCGCGGCCGGCCGGCGCACAGTTCGCGCAGGCTGTCGACCAGCAGGGCCACGTTCCGCAGGTTGCGCGGCTCGCCCTCGAACATCTCGGGCCAGGCGTGCGAGACCACGCTGTCGATGTACGGCAGCGCTCCCTTGTAGTATTCCAGGTCGCCCGGGTCGTTGCGATTGATAAGGCCGTGGGCTCCGAAGTTGGCCTGGATCAGGTGCGTGCGGTCGCGGTTGCGGATGAACTCGTAGCGCTGCCGTGCGTCGCTGACCGGCCACCCGCCGCCGATCCAGCCCCACACGCCCGGCAGGTCCGCCAGTTCGGGCTTGTAGTGCAGGATCGCGCCCAGGCCCTTGGCCTTCGCGGCTGCAACGTACTCGGACGTCGATTCCGTCTCGCCGTGGGCGCTGGAAGGCGGCCAGATCAGGCAGTTCAGCCCGATCATGTGGTGGTACTCCATCAACTGTTGCGGCTGCTGCCAGACGCCGAACGGTATCACCGCCTTGCCGTCCACTGTGACCTGGCCCCGCGGACCGACGCTCACCTGCTCGCCCCACGCCGCAGCCGACCACGTCGCGACAAGCAACACCACAACAAACCGTGCACCCGTTCTCATGCCAGGGTTCTCCGATGAAAAGTTGCCTGCCACAGCTCCCTCCCCCTTGACGGGGGAGGTGCCGCCGTCAGGCGGCGGAGGGGGTGCCGCATGGGAGCAGCCGGTCCAGATTCGCGACATTCCCGACGCTCGTCACCCTCACCCGGCCCGTCCTCGCGTGCGCTCGGTCGGCCCACCCTCTCCCGTCAAGGGAGAGGGGTTCGCCGAGTGCCGGCCTCATTCCGCCAACTGCGTCAGCAGTTCGTGCACCGTCTCGGTGATCTCGAGGCCGGTGTTCATGCGAGCCTTGCCAATGACGCGACTTTCTTCCTTGGCGGCGATCATGCGGGCCTCTTCCTCGGGCGAGGGGGCGGGGCCCTTGCCCGTCTCGTAGCCGCCCTGTTCGTAGGCCAGCGGCGTGCCGATGTAGCCCAGCCAACCCGACCCGTTGAACCCCAGCAGCAGGAGGTGGCGGATCGGACTCTCGCGGCGCATCTTCAGAAGCAACTCGTGGAACATCTCGCCCGGAATGCTGGCGATGGCGATGTCGCCCAGGCGAAGGGCGCCGACCATGTAATTGCGGACGCGAGGGTCGTCGGCCTTGTCGGCGTTGCTGAAGAAGGCGCCGCGCAGCTCGCTTGGCCGCACGTAACCGTCTTGCGGAATCGCCGGCACCACGGCGTCGGCGAAGCGCCGGCCCAACTCGGCGGCGCTCTGCTTGAACCACTCGATCTCGGCCTCCACGCCGCCCAGCGGCACCGGGTGGACACAGTGCATGTCCATGTCGCCGCCGGTGGCCGTGCCGTAGACGAGCGTCAGGCCGGGGATCCGCTCGCGCAGGGCGTTCTTGACGCCGCCGGGCGTCTCGGCCGTGAAGTACGGAATCGACGTCAGGTGAATGTGCCCGGCGTAACTGGTCAGCATGCCGAACGGTTGCGTGGCGCCCGGCTCGCGGGCCACCAGGAAATGGATCTCCGTGGCGTCGAGGCCCGGCGACGGGCCGAACTTCTCGCCGGGAATCGCGATCGGGCCGGTGCCCCACGACGGCAGGCAACCGCCGTGGCCGAACCGCGCGCGGCGGCACTCGGCGATCGGCTCGCGGACCTTGGCCGTGGCGGCGGCGATCTCGGCCGGACGCAGGTTGTCCACGGCCCGGACGCAGGCCTCGATCATGCTGCCCGTGATCTTGTCGCCGTAGTCCTTGTCGGCCTGCACGGCCGCGGGGTTGTCCTTGTCGATGGGGTCCGAGCCGCAACTATGATTGTGGCGTCCGGCCATGATGACCAGTTCGGGGTCGATGCCGGTCCGCTCGGCGACGGCTTTCGGGATGCGCTCCTGTCGCCACTCGCCGAATCCGCCCGTGTCGCTCGTGGCGACGACGGCCCGGCGGCCGCCGGCCTCGAAGGCCATCGCGTCGACGTAGAGGCGGTTGCCCTCCAGCACGCCACGCGCCGGCTCTGTGGGATGCAGCCCGGCCACCCAGAGCAACTCCGGCCGATCGGGCGACATGTCCACGCTGGCTACGCCCACTTTGAACTCGTCAGCCATGAGACTGTTCTCCTTACGCCCTGTGTGCCGCCAGGGTCTTGGCCGCCTGGAGCTGCACGCGAAGGTCCGGATCGTCGGCCCGTGCCGCCGCGGCAGCTACGGCGCGATCGGTGCCGATACGGTCCAGGGCCTCGACCGCGCACAGCCGCACGTACGCGTCATCGTCGGTCGTCTGCGCGGCGATCAGGTCCACGTGCTCATTGCCGCCGACGAGGCCGAGCGAGTCCAGCGCCGCGGCGCGATCGAACGGATCGTCGGCCAGCATGACCGCCTGGGCGATCGGCTCGACGTAACGGCGGTGACCGATCGCAGCCAGGGCCTGTGCGGCTTTGACGCGAGCGAACATGGCGTCGTCGCGGGCCGCCACGCGCTCCACGCGCTGCACGTCGGCATCGCGACCGTAATGCCCCAGCAGATTGATCGCCGCGCGGCCGCGAACGTAGCGGCTCATGTGGCCGAGCAGGCCAATCAAGGCATCGTGCGCCGCCTCGGTGCCCAACAGGCCCAGCGAGTCGCAGACCATGATCACCTGGCCGGGATCGGACTTGTCGGGTTTCAGTTCCTCGACCGTGAACCGCGCCTTCAGGGCCCGCGTCGCGCTGCGGTCGGGAAGGCGAAGAGCCGTCGGGCCGAACCACGTGAACAGGACCCAGTTCAGGTGATCGTCCTCGCACTCGATCAGGAACTTCGCGCGGCTGTCGTCGCCCAGGGCCATCAGGGCCAGTACCGCACCCGTGCGGACCGAGGAGTGACCGTACCACCAGAAATCGTCGGACACGCGCGGCTCGTCGACCAGCGGCCGCAGGGTCCGCCGCGCGCGGTCGTCACCGATGCGGGCCAGGGCGTCGAGGGCCGCCGTCTTGACGTATCGTGGACTCGTGGCCGCGTAGTCGCACAGCGGACCGACGGCCTGTCGCGAACCGAGGTCGCCCAGCAGCCGCGCGGCGTCGGCCTGGATCACCACGTCCTCGTGGTGCAGGGCGTCCAGCAGCAGTTGCGGCGGCGCGGCGTCGGACGCGGCCGGCGGCGCCGAGGCGGTGCCGGACAAGTGCCGCGCGCAGCCGCTCAGCACCGTCAGCACGGCCGCCGAGGCTGCGCCTTTGACGAATTGCCGCCGAGTGATTTCCTGGCTCATGACGTCAGTCTCCTTCCGCCCGTCCGGCCGAACGGTCGGGGGCGCTGTGGTGCTGCGCTATGAGTTGAACCGTCGAACGCGAATCGCGAA
Source organism: Planctomycetota bacterium (assembly GCA_016935955.1). The sequence continues at coordinate 11,475 of JAFGPY010000110.1, read as the reverse complement.
CCGCAGGAACATGATGCCACAAGAGAATCGCCTGTGCAACAGGTTTCGCCCGGTGGTGGGCGACGGTTCCATTCGGTACGCCCATTCGGCTGTGCCGAATGAGGGCGTGGCACCCCTCCGGTCCGCGCGAGGCGAAGTCCGGCATGCCTGCGGGGCAGGCATGGCACCCTGGGGCGTAGGGGCACGGCGCGGGCGTGCCTGCGCAGCTACGGCTGTTGCGGTTGTTGTCCGTCGCCGGGCTGCTCGGTCGTCTTGTCCTTGCGATGCAGGAAGTCGGTGGCCGATCCGCTCAGGCTCTGCCAGGCGCGTTGGGTGTCGACGCTCCTCTGCGGATTCTGGAACGGGCCGGTAATGTGGTAGAAGCTGCCGAGGATCGGCAGGCCGCCGGTGGGCAGCTTTTTGAGCAGGTCCGCCGCCTTCTTGACGTCGCCGCCCAGCAGGTCGCCCAGGCCGCCGAGGCGGTCCACGGCCGTCTTCTCGCCGATCACGCTTGCGGCCACGTGCATGTCGAGCCAGTCGTCCCAGTAGACGTCGCCGTCGATGACCATGCGGATCAGATCGCTGTCGATGCGCACGTCGGGGAAGCGGATCAGGCCGCTCTTACGTCCGCCACCGGCCGGGTGCGGCGCGGTGACCTTGGCCATGGGCATGAACTCGAAGTCGGCCTCGGCCGTGCGGAAACTGGTCGGATCGAACTTGCCGCGAAGGAATCCGGCGATGCCGTCGAACAGGCCCGTGCGGACCACCTTCAGCAGGGGCAGTTGCCACAGGTAGCCTTCGCCGAACGACGCATGGCCTTTGCCCTCGAGCGTGTTGGCGATGGCCAGGCCGGCCTTGTCCTGCACCGCGCCGGGCGCGGGCTTCGGACCGGCCAGACCGGAGAACGCGAAATCGCGGATCGTCAGACGACCCTTGAGTTCATTCGGCGGCAGGTGCGCCACGGCCGCCAGGCGTCGCACGTCTAACCGCTCCAGGGCCAGGGTGCCCTTGAACGGCATCTCGCCAAGGAGCGACACCTCGGCGGCAACCGCGAGCTTGCCCTCGGCCAGCAGGCCGGTCAGTTCCTTCAGGACGATCTTGTCCTTGCTCAACTCGATCGCCGCCGCGGCGCTTCGCAGCGGCAGGTTGCCGTCCAGGGCGTCGAGACTCAGGTTGCGGACGTTGATCGCGCCGCCAAGTTCGGCCGGCGGCCACCACGAGTTGTCGGTGCCGCGCGTCAGGCGACCCCGGACGTCCTGCATGCTGAAGACGCCTGAGACGTTGAATTTCTCTTCCAGTTCGCCGACCTTGCCTCCGGCCAGGGCCAACAGGGCCGGTTGCAACGTGGTCTCCTTCATCCTCGCCGTGAAGCTCACGTCGTCGGTCGCGTACAGGGCCGTAGCGTCCAACTCGCCGTAGTCCGGATCGTTGGTCCAGACGTGGACGTTGTACGGTTGCGCGGCATCGGCCCGCGACACCGTCGCCTGAATGTCCATCGGCGCGACGCGGGTCGACTTGGTGGCATCGGCCTGGTCTGTCGGCTGCAGCCACGACAGGTCCTTCGCGTCCAGGGCGAGATCGCAGGCCACCTCGCCGCCGTCCATCGCGTAGGAGACCCAGCAGTCCTTGCCGGCGGCGGTCGCGATGCGGCCCTGCGGCAAGAGCTTGGCCGCGCGCTGACGAATCTGGGTGGCCATCTGGTCCCATGGCACCGAGGCCAGGATCAGGTCGAGCTGCAGGTTGCCGGCCTTGACGACGCGCTTCTGCCAATCCATCTCCACGGTCGTCTTGAGCCGACCGAGCTTCGGCCCTTCGAGGGCCACGGCCGCGCCGCCGGGTTTCTCGTTCAGGGCGAACGCTCGGCTGGTGACGTTCAGCACCGTGCCGGGCGGCAGCAGGTACCCGGCCTGTCCGTCGCGCAGGTCGGTCACCTGGGCCTTCAGGCCGGCGACGCGTTTCTGCGCCAGGTCCACGTTGCCGTCCACTGTGGCGGCGGCCATGAAGGCCCGGGCCGGAGCGTCCTTGGCGGGCCGCGTCGTCAGGCGACCGTCGGTCAGTTGGGCATGAACGCCCAGGCTGCCGCGCGCCAGGTCGGCGGGGCTCTTGGCCGAGGTCTGGGCGGCCAGGGCCAGTCCGCCCGCGGCGTCCACGGGCAGCTTCTCCCTGAGCGGCGCGGGCAACTGTTCCAGCCGCAACGGGCGAGCGTCGTCGGTCGAGGCCTGAAGCACCACGTCGCCCGGCCGATCGATCAGCAAGACGCTCAGCCGTCCGCCGAGCACGTCGAATGCCAGGCTCGCGCGGGCCGACTTGGTCGCGTGGTCGTAGGCCAGATCGCCGGAACCGGCCGAGATCGGCAGGAGCACCGGCTTGCCGTCCATGTCGTAGAGGACCTCGGCGGCAAGGTCGCTCAGCTTGGCCGTGGCGGCCAATCGCGTGAGGGCCTTCTTGTCGCGGTCGTAGCCGACCTTGGCCGTGCCGTAGACGAAGGCCGCAAGCTTACGCAGGTAGCCGAGATGCTTTGCGGCCTCGGGCGCCAGCCGCGGGACGAACTCCTCGACGAGTTCTCGCGTGACGGGCAACTGCGACAGGGCCACGTCGGCGGCCAGTTGCGTGCCGAGGCGATCCACGGTCACGTGGGTGACAACACTTCCGCCGGATTCCGGCCGCGTGACCTTCACGTCGGCGATGAGCGACAGGGCCGGGTCGTCGTCAGCCGAGCGGGCGTCGGCCTGGAAGGCCAGTTGCTCGACGCGTTCGGTGCCGGGGATGCGCATGCGGAGGTTGTCGCTGGCGATTGAGATGCGGCCGCGCGAGGCGTTCGGGTGGGCCAGGTCGATCGTCGCTCCGGGCGAGGCGATCCGCAGGCGTCCCTCGGCCTGCGTCTGCTCGATGAATTTCGGCTGCAGGTTGGCCAGTCGGGCCAGTAGTTGGCCGCTGAAGACCACCGCGCCGTCGGTCCGGGTGACGACGATCGTCTTGCGCTGGCGGTCGAAGGTTCCGGCCGCAACCAGGCGGATGTCGTCCTCGGAGCCGCCGAGGGTCACGTCGAACGGCAGCGGCGCGTCGGTCTGCGACGGGCGGATCGACGTCGAAGCCTCGACCGGCAATTCGATGGGCTGCTGCTCGATGTGCCCGCCGGCGGCTTTGCCTTTGAACACGACGCGCATAGCGCCCGTGCTCGAATCGGCGGCCGGCTTGAGGGTCAGTTGGCCCGTGACCTTCGCGGCGTAAGGCAGCGGCTCCAGCGGCGGGGCCAGGCCTTCGACGTCGAGGTGACCTTCGAGCGAGTCCAAGGCTCTGCCCACGTCGGCCACGCGGAACTCGCCGCTCAGTCGGCCGCCGAGCAGCGACGCCCCGACCAGGTTGACCGTGGCCGCCTTGTCGAAATAGCCTATGTTCATCTGCAGGTCGGCCAGCGCGATGTCGCCGACCAGCGGCACGGGCAACGTCGTGCGGACCGCGGCCGAGATCTTCTCGGGATCGACGGTCACGGTGGTCGTCAGGCCGCGAAGCTGCGGCCCGCCGCCGGGCGCCGTGGCGGCCACGTCGGTCAACTCGACCACGGCGTGCGGCAACTTGGCCGGATCGGTCAGGGCGAACTCACGGATGCGCAGCCGGGCCGACGGTTTGGCGTCCGCGATCTTCCGGATCGTCTCGGCCGGCAGCACGGGCAGCGTCGAGAGGTTCTCGGGCGTGATCGTCACGTCGCCGGTCTCGGTTCGCATCGAGACCGCCAAGGGCTCCAGTTGCAGGTTGCCGCGGAACCTGCTTGCGCCCCAGTTCGGGTCGTCGAAGCTCAGGTCGAACGTGTGCTTCATGCCGTTCAGGGCGACCAGTTGCAGGTGGACGTTGACGCCGGTCAGTTCGACGAGGCGGCCGGCCTGGTGCTCTTCGCCTTCGAGAGTTGTCTCGGCGACGGGCGGTTGTTCGGTGACGGTCTGGTCCAGCAGCCGCAGGTCGGCACCCTCGATGCGAACGTCGCGGACGACAATCTTTCTGCCGATGCCGCCGCCGGAGGCTCCGGCCGGTTCGGGTTCGGCAGGGGCGGCGCCTTCGGGCGGCTGGATGAGGCGCTGGAAGTTGAGTCGCTTGTCGGCTTCGCGGACGGCCAGCACCCTGGGCCGCACGATGCGGACCTCGGCCACGTCGATGCGGTCGCGCCACAGCCAGGGGATCCCGTCGAGAGTGACGTGCACCTGCTCGACGAAGGCCACTTCGACGCCCTGGTGTTCGGTGTCCGTCAGTCGCAGGTCGGCGATGGACAATCCGGCGAGGCCCTCGACCTGGATCTCGCCCATCTGGACGTCCATGCGGGTCTTGTCGCGAACGGCCTGGGTGGCCAGCTTGCGGACGATGTCGGGGGCCAGCAGGCCCAAGGCAATGCGGCCGCCGACCAGCAGCACCAGCAGGATGCCCAGCAGCCAGAGGACGATCTTTCGGCGTCGCGTCATGATTGGTTTCCCCTCAACGAGTGCCCGTGACAAACCCATTATAAACCATTGGACGTAAGGCCGCTAACGATGTTCATGCGGAAACGGTTGCCCCGGGGTGTGTGGGCAGGGTGCACTTTGGAGGCCCGACGAAGTCGGGACCAAAGTGTGCGTGTCGCAGGGCACACCTTGGCGTCCCCTGCGGGGCCGCTCCAAGGTGGCACCCCCGCGGGCGACATGGTCCACGCGTGACGTAGTCCCGGAGCGAAGTGCGGCACCCGGCCGTTCCCTGGAGGAGTGATCATGTTGAGAGCCGACAGGCAATGGAATCTCGTCTTGGCGGATTCATTCATGGCCGCAGTGGCCGCTGGCTCGATTGTGATCACATTAGCGATTCTTGAAAAAGCAGCGACCTTCATTGAAGGCCTCGATGTAGCAAGGGGGGCCAAGTGGATACTCCTGGTGGCATTCGTGTTCTACGCTGGGTTTCGAACTGTCCGGTGGAGGAGTCGCCGGGCAGCGACACACCAGGGCGAGTTGGACAAGACCAAGGGACTTGGTTCCACACGCATCGCGGTCTACTCGCTCATCCTTTGTTCCGCGGTCTTCAGCACTGCGGTGTTGATGCTGAAAGGAGACATTGTGTTGTCCCCCGGCAACCTGCAAACGCAGTTGCAGAAAGCCGCATTGAAGGAGGATTGGGGCAAAGTCGACAGGTTGTTGTGGCTGGGAGTTGATCTGGAGGCTGTTGACAATGAGGGACTCACTGTGATCCAGCGTGCCGCAATGCTGGGATACAACGACGCAGTGCGCGGGCTGTATGACCGGGGCGCAGGCCTCAATACCGCTGCTGTGGGTGGAGACAGCCCTCTGCACTTGGTGTGCGGAAGCAAGGGCATGAGGGCATCCAAGTCGGACAAGGTCAACCGAGATGCAACAGCAAGGTTCTTGCTCGACAAGGGGGTGGATCCGTCGTTGCGTGATCACGCGGGACGCACTGCCCTTGATTGGGCAAGGATATGGCATGACGACATTGGCGACCGCCTTGCCGGTGTGATTGAGGATCACATGGCTGGTCATCAGAAGGCGCCATAGAACCCGCTGCGGGTGGCTGGTCTGAGTGAGCGACGAACCTTGGTCTGCCGGGCGCCGCACCTCGACCCGCAGGGCAAGGCGTGATTATCGTGGTGTCTGGCTTGCGGTCAGCATGGAGGGTGGGTGCCCCGCACCCACCGTTCATCTGAATCCGCGTGGGTCCGGAGGACCCACCCTACGGGCTGGGCCCCGACGGCCGCGCCGAGGCACCCACAGACCGAGGCGACTGAGAACAGGAGACAGGCATGGGACGCAAGATCGTTGTCGCGGGTGTCGCTGCGGTGATGCTCGTCGTGGCGTTTCTGGCCGGTTGGTTCGTGGGGTCGTCGGCCGCGGAGGATGCCGCAACCCGGCGGCAGGCCCAGCGCGACCTGGAACTCTACAAGGAACTGGTGAAGCTCAATCAGTCGTTTCTGGCCGGCGTCGAGGCGCGGCCGTCGACCTTGACCCCCGGAACCTACGTCCTCGAGACGCACCTGGTCGGCCAGGCCGATCCGTCCTCGGTGCTCGTCGACTACGCCAACGGGCAACTGGTCAAGCAGGAGGGGTTGCCCGTCACCGACTTCACGCGGCAAGGCTCGATGGTTTCCTGGAGCAAGCCCTACACCGACCCCGACCAGGGTCCCCAGGTCAGCTACGTGGGCCTGATTGACGGCGACACGATGTGGGGCCGGGTGTACGTGGCCCCCGGCCAGGGATGGCACGAGGACGAACCGCCGAACTACGGCGTGTGGCGACTGGTGCCGCAAGACGAGTGAGCCGAGTGCCACAACCTTGACCCGCAGGACAAGGTATGGTTATCGTGGTATCTGGCTTGCGATCAGGGCATCGCTTTCGCACGGCGGGACAAGACCCGCCGTGGCACGTCGGTTCGCCCCGGCCGTTGCCACGTAGGAGGGGCCCTGGCCCTTAAACGCAGTTCGGCATGGGCAAATCGTGTCAAGCGGCTCGGCTGAAGTCAAACGCTCGGGCATAAGTTAACCTTCGTTAACATTTTTCACCACTCCTGGCTTTGACCGCCCTTGGCGATGCTGAAAACGCCGATTTCGGAAGTTAACCTCCCTTAACAATGTTAAGAACGGTGAACAGTTTTGGACAGGCCATCTGAAGGCCCGAAATCGGCCCCGGCGAGGCCCTCGCCCCGCTTATCGGCCGCAAGAAGCGTGTCGCGATAGAGCGGCGCGAGAACGGCCGTTTGCGGACGTTTCCGGTCGTTTTGGGTCGATTTGGGGCAGTTTTGCGGTGTTTTGGGGCTGGTCATTGCCGGTTCAGGTCCGGCACATTGGCGTCCAGCCCGATGAGGGCCTATCGCGCAACTCAAGTTCTACCTATGGCTTACGTCCCAACAGCCGCAATGTGTGGCGCGGCCGGCAGGGCCCTTGGGGCGTTTTTTTCGGATTGCATTGTCCCTGCGGCGGATGCCTTTTCAACCGCGGTTGCGGAAGCTGAAATCGCAGGTGGCCCGGGGGCGGATTCCCCTCGCAGGGGGCTGTCGCCTGCGGCCAAGTCCGGCCACTCGGGGCCGCCGGGCGGTGGCGTGCCGTGGAGAACCGTTGCGGCTGCGGGGGACCGGAAAACGAAGATTCCTTGACATGGCTGCGGCCGGGGGCTAAAATCCTCGGCTCGCCATCGGTTGTGGTGGCGTGCAGTGGCAAGGACGGAAAGGAGACGCCCCATGGGCTTCAGCATGAAGAAACCGAGGTGCAGTTACATCAAGCGCAAGCGGCAGTGCGGGTTCCGCAGCCGCATGAAGACCAAGGGCGGCCGTGCGATGATCAACCGTCGCCGCACCAAGGGCCGCAGGTTGCCGAGCGTCTGAGCGGCAACGGTCATCGAGTTCACAGTGCATCATTCCATGAGGGCGCCCGAAGCGGGTGTCCTCATTGTTTTTCTTTTTGCCCTGGAGTCCCTGGTTAGGGATTGACAGCGGCTCAGAAAAGGCTATCACAGGCCGCTATCGTCTCGTGCTGCGGGTCGCGCGAGGCGTGTTCCAAGGACGGACCCGGACTCTCGTGACAGGACGGAGACAGTCAGATGGCCAAGAAGCTGCGCGTCGGTATGATCGGAACGGGGGGCATCGCCCGGAGCGTCCATTTCCCCGGGTGGCAGAGCTGCAAGCAGGCCGAGATTGCGGCCTGTTTCGACATGGACCCGGCCCGGGCGGAGGCGGCCGCTCGCGACTTCAACGTGCCGAAGGTGTGCACGACGCTGCGCGAGTTGCTGGCCCAGGACATCGACGTGGTGGACATCTGCACGCCGAACTACGATCACAGGAGATCGGCCCTGGCGGCCTTCAAGGCGGGCAAGCACGTTTACTGCGAGAAGCCGATCGCCCTGAGCAGCCGCGAGGGCGCCGCCATGGTGGCCGCCGCGAAGAAGGCCAAGCGCAAGCTGATGATCGGTCTGCACAACCGTTATCGCGGCGAGGTCCAGTGCATCAAGGCCCTGGCCGACGCCGGGCGGCTGGGCAACATCTACTACTCGCGGGCCCTGAGCATTCGCCGCCGCGGCGTGCCGAGTTGGGGCGTCTTCGGGCAGAAGAAGCTCCAGGGCGGCGGGCCGCTGATCGACATCGGCGTGCACGCCATCGACATGGCCTGGTACCTGATGGGCAAGCCCAAGCCGGTCTCGGTGAGCGGCCGGTTTTACGAGACGATCGGCAAGACGCCGGGGCACATGGGCATGTTCGGCCCGTGGGACTGGAAGACCTACGATGTGGAGGACTTCGCCGTGGCCCTGGTGCGGTTCGCCGGCGGCCAGACGATGATGGTCGAGAGCGCCTTCTGCGTCAACCTGGCCGAAGACAAATTTTCTGCGGAAATTGTCGGTGACAAGGGCGGCGCAACCGTTAGTCCATTGAAGGTGCTGGTCGAGGAAGAGGGTTATATGATGGAGTGCCAGCCGCAGTTCGTCAAGGACCGCGTGCAGCCCCATGCCGCCGGCCTGCACGCTTTCGCCGAGGCCGTGCTGGAGAACCGGCCGGTGCCGATTCCGGGCGAAGAGGCCCTGGTGACGCAGCAGATCATCGATGCCCTGTACCGCAGCAGCAGCCTGGGCCGCGAGGTCAGACTCTAAGCGGTATCACGTGAGTCTTTGGGGTGTCCATGGCGGGTGCCATGCCTGCTCCTGTCGCAGAGCCCGAGCACGGTCGAGGGGCAGGCATGCCGAATGGCTTTCACCTCACGCATGGCTGCGGGGCAGCCATGGCACCCAACAGAAAAAGACCTGCCAGACCGGGATCTGGAAAAGCCGCCGGATCGGGGACAAGATAGGCATTTCGCCGCGTGGATCGGCGTGCTATGATCGTATAAGGTCATGGCGGGACCTCTCCGCGTGCGAGTTTCGCATCGTCCAGATAAGGAGCAGATCGATGGTCAACGGAGCAACGTGGAAGCGGTCGGCACTGACGATCGCCCTGGTGGCGGTCACGGCAACGATGACGACCGGCTGTTTCGGCAAGAAGACCACGGACGGCGCGCCGTTGGCTTTCGAGAACCAACAGAAGATCATCGATGGTCTGGCCGCCCGCGAGTACGTCAGCGCCTGGGTTGTTTTTGCAGGCGTCGCGGAGATGACGCCCAAGGAGCAGTTCAGCGGCACGGCCTATACCGTCCACCCGTTCTACAAGTCCGTGATCGTTCTGGGCGACATCGAGACCGTGAGCGGCAAGCCGCCGATCGATGCCGACGGCAGGATCACGCTGGCCATCGAGAATCCGCAGGAAGTGTTCGGTGCGGCCGACAGCAGCGCCGAGAAGGCCGTCGGTTCGCGGTTCAAGTTTACGGTCATGGAGCGGCACACCTGGGAAGACAAACCGGTGGACCGCATCATGATCGTGCAGCCACCTCTGAAGTGACGCGCGCAAGCAGCATCAACGGACACCGGCCGTCGCGTGCAAGCGGGTAGCGCGGCCGGGGACTCGCTGTTCATCTCGGAACAACCAGGTGCAAAGGGGCCGGCGATGAGATACGTCGCAAGGTACGGGTGTTGCATGGCGCTATCGGTCTTGCTCGCGAGTCTGTTGGGTGCGGCCGGGTGCGAACCGAAGCCGGGACAGGAATCGGCCGCGGTCATCGGCGAGAACGACTACTACCAGCAGCGTATCGACCGGCTGCAGGTCGACGGCTATCGCCTGGCCTACAGCCTCGAAGGCACGGTGGAGCAGGTGGCCACGATAGCCACGCACTCGGGCCGCGCCGTCCTTATTGACGGCAGCCGCAGCGACTGGATCGTGCTGGTCGGGAAGATCCAGCCGCTGGAGGGCGCGCCGCGAACCCGCGAGGACGGCAAGATTGCCTTCGCGGTGCACAGTCCGACGCGACTTTTCGCCCTCTCAGGTGTTTCAGAGCAATGGGAGGGGCAGCGATGTCGTTTTGCCCTGATGGAAAAGCCTGCCGGCGAGGGGCGGCTCGGACACCGCGAGCTTGTGGTCCGCCGGATTGCCGACTGACTGCTTGCGCCCCCCGCTGTCGGCATCGCCCTCTGGCCAGGGAGAACCCGAAATGCCCAGAATCTGCCTTCTCGCCATCGTCGTCCTGTCGTGCTGCACGGTCGCCGAGGCCGGGCGCACCTTCCACGTCGATCCCGCAACCGGCAAGGCCGACGGCGACGGGAGCAGGGAGAAGCCCTGGCGGACATTGTCCGAGGCGGTCAATCGCGGGGCCCTCCGGAAGGTCGAGCCCGGCGACACGGTGCTCCTGCGGACCGGGTACCACGGCCACGTCACGCTTTCGGGCAACAACAAGGAGTTCATCACGATTGCCGCCGAGAAGGACCAGAAGCCGACCCTGGGCCGCCTGGAGATTGCCGCCGGCTCGAAATGGCGCATCCGCGGCCTGACGATCAGCCCCTCGTGCGGCGACAAGCCCTACAAGGGCGACATCGTCACGATCGCCGAGGGCGGGCCGTCGAGCGAGCTGATCATCGAGGACTGTTTCATCCACACCGCCCCGGACTCGTCCGACTGGAACGCGGCCAAGTGGATGGCGGCCAACAACGGCATCTTCATGGGCCGCTACGGCAAGAACCTCACCCTCCGCAACAACTACATCCTGAACACGCGGTTCGCCGTCGCCCTGTGCGCCGAGGATTCGCTCTGCGAGGGCAACGTCATCACCAACTTCTCGGCCGACGCCATCCGCGTGACCCGCGACGGCCTGACCGTGCAGTACAACGTCATCAAGAACATCTACGTCAATGCCGCCGACGGCGACGACAACCACGACGACGGCATCCAGTGCTTCCTGTTCAACAAGGGCACCGGCACCGTGCGGCGAGCCACGATCCGCGGCAACATCATCATCAACCGCGAGGACGACAACCAGAAGCTGACCAACCACCTGCAGGCGATCGGCTTCTTCGATGGGCCGCTGATCGATTTCACGGTGACCGACAACGTGGTGCTGGTGGAGATGTGGCACGGCGTGACGCTGTGCGACGCCGAGAACGCACGCATCGAACGCAACGTGGCCTGGTCGAAGTGGCGGTCGCGCTTGCGGCCATGGATCGAGGTCAGCGGCAAATGCACCAACAACACCGTCAAGGACAACTACGCCTGTTCGTACAAGCTGGCACCGGGGACTCTTGCCGAGAACAACAAGGCCAGCACGGCCCAGGTCTACGAGCAGGCCCTGGACCGCGTCCACGCGACGATCTGCAAGAAGTTCGGCCGGTACCACCCGGTGGCCGGCTACGCCCGGCTCGGGATGACCAAGGGCAAAAACCCCGATCGTCCCGAGAAGGACGAGTCCCCCGCCCCGGCGGCCAGCGCCCAGGGTGATGCCACCCGACCCGCCGAGTAGCTTTGACCCCTTGAGGCCATCCGGCGCCACGCCCTCATTCGGCGTAGGGTTGGCGCTTGTCGTAGATCCCGAACTTGTCGACGGGCACCCACGCGGTTCCCAAGACGATCATGGAGGGGGTGCCATGGTCAAGCGCAGCTTGGCCATGATCAGCGCCCGACACGTGACCG
>JAFGPY010000109.1 GCA_016935955.1 Planctomycetota bacterium | reverse complement strand
GGCCTGCGGTTCGAGGGCATGACCACGGCCGGTGAGGACAGCGCCATTGCGGCCACGGTCGAGCACCTGCCGCAACTGATCCGCAATGCCGTCGAGACGCTCAACATGGGGCCCAAGCGGACCTGTCCGTGCAGCCAGGCGATGGCCCGCTATCGACGCCGCGGCGACATCGGCGACGACTGGCGCAAGTGGATCGAACCCGGTGGTGGGGCGTGATTGTTCGCGGGCGATGGTTGCTGCGGCCCGGGCGGCCGCCGATCGACGATGCCGCCGTGCTCGTCCGTGACGGCTGCGTCGCCCAAGCGGGGCCCTGGACACAAATCAAATCCAACGCCGATGACCGCGAAATCGTGGACACCGGCGACTGCCTGTTGATTCCCGGACTGGTCAACGCCCACACGCACCTGGCCCTGAGTGACCTGTGCGGACAATTGCCGCGGCCGAAACGGTTCACCGATTGGCTCAAGGCGATCGTCCGGCACGGGCGGACGCGCGGCCCCGACGCGGCCGCGGCGGCCGTTCGCGACGGAGCCGCGCGATCGTTGGCCGCCGGCGTGACCACCGTGGCCGACGTCAGTTTCGGCGGCGCAGGGGCCGAGACCCTGGCCGACTCGCCGCTACGGTGCACCGTCTTCGTCGAGGTCTTCGGCCACAGCCGCAAACAGTTCGAGCCGCGACTGGCCATGGCCGCCGCCCGGGCTCAGGGGCTGGCGAGCCTGGGGCTGGCCGTGGGCCTGAGCCCACACGCCCCCTACTCGACCGGCACGCGGGCCTACCTTGCGGCCATGGTTGAGGCCGAGCGCCGCGGCTGGCCGCTGACCACGCACCTGCACGAGACGCGCGACGAGATCGAGTTGTACCGCGCCGGTAAAGGCATGTTCGCCCGCTGGCTGCAACTCCGCCTGATCCTCTGGCTGGGCGGGTTCAAGCCGCCACGTGTCAGCCCGATCCAGGCCCTGGCCGACGCTGGGACTCTTGCGCGGCCGTGGATCGTGGCCCATGGCAACTACCTGGACGATGCCGAGATGGGTCTTCTGCGCCGCAACGGCAGTACTGTCGTCTATTGCCCGAGGAGCCACGACTACTTTGGCCACGCGGATCATCCGTACCGCCGCCTGCTCGCTGCGGGCGTACCTGTAGCATTGGGAACTGACAGTCTGGCCTCCGCTCCGTCGCTGAGCATCCTGGACGAGATGCGACTGGTCGCCGCTCGCGACGGCACGTCGCCCGAGACGCTCCTGACCATGGCCACGGCTGCAGGGGCCGACGCCCTGGGACTCGGGGGCGTGACCGGTCGCCTGGCTGAAGGCGAGCAGGCCGACCTCGTGGCGCTGCCGGCAGACGATGCCGCCACAGCCGATCCGTGGGACGCCCTGGTGGCCGGCGATGCGGCGCCGGTCGGTGTCTGGATCGGCGGGCGACGTGTGGTCGGCGAATGAAGGGCAATACCCCGAGCGCCCGGACGTTGCGTATAATGTGAGGCATGGGTGGAGGTCGGAGCCGCAGCCGACGCGTCTGGGAGATTTGTGGGAGGATAGAGCCATGACATGGAAACCGTTCTTTCTGGTGATTCTGGTGGTCCTGGCGGGCGTCCTCGTGGCGTCGGTCGGAATGGACGTGGCGACAAGTGGATCCGCGATCTGCCTTGCCGCCGACAGGGAAGACGGCGTGGACCGCCCTGCTGAGCGGGAACGTGCCACCGACCGCGAGCGCGGCGAGGAGCGTGAACGAGCGGCTGAGCGAGAACGACCCGTCGAACGCCAGCGACCTGCTGAGAGGGCACGCGCAGCAGAGCGCGAGGGCGGCGCTGATCGGCAGCGCGCGGCTGAACGGGACAGAGAGGCGAAGGACGCCCGCGGCCCCGTGTTTCGTGTGATCGGCCTGGAATTCCTACCCGCCGTCTCGGCGCGGGAGACCCTGGGGCAACTGCTCGATAGCCCCATGTTCGGCGAGGGAGAGGTCCGCCGACAACTGGCCATTGCCGTCAACGAGCCGGCCAATGCCGTGGTGCTCGTGGGTCCGGCGGAAGTCGTCGAGAAGATCGAGGAGATGCTGCACCAGTTGGACGCCTATGCCGACAACCGCCAGGAGACGATGAGACGGCAGCAGATGATGAGGCGTGAGATGATGCTGCAAGATCGTCAGGGCGGCGACGTCAACCGCCGCAAGGACATGCCGCGTGAACAGGCCGAACGGCGCGAGCGTCTGCAGCGCAACGAAGCCGAGCGCCGCGAAAGAGCTGAAGCGGAGGAACGCGAGCAGCGCGAACGGATGAGGCGCGACGCCGACCGGCCGAACGTCGACGGAAACATGCTGCAGCGTCGCATGGAGCAGTTCCGGCGGCGCCTGCCGCAGTTGCAGGATGATGCCGGTGAGCTGCGCGAACGGCTGCAGCAGAAGGTGAATCCTGAGGACATGCAGCAACGGATCGAGCAGTTTCGTCGTCGTTGGCCACAACTGCAGGATGATGCCGGCGAGCTGCGCGAGCGGTTGCAGCAGGAGTTCAACCGCGAGGATGTGCAACGAAGGCTGAAGGAACTTCGGGACTTGTCCGGCCAGATGGACCGTTTCTTCCGCGAGTACGACCGTCAGCCAGACGTGGATCGCCGGGGCGAGCGAGAAGAACCGGAGGTCTTCGAAGGGCCCGGCTGGCGGTTCGAGTTCCGTCCCGAGCAGTCCCTGCCCCGCGCCAAGCGGCTGTGAGGCCGGCGACTACAGCGGGAAGGCTTTGAGAATCTTCTCCTTGAAGGCCGCGGTCCGGCCTTCGGGATCGTTGTGGCCGATGATGTCGCTGCAGACGGCTATCGCCGTCGGCCCGGCGGCAAGCACCTGATCGACCGTATCCAGAGTGATGCCGGCAATGGCCACGGACGGCAACGGCGTCGCTTGGCGCACCTCCTGCAATCCCTCGATGCCGATCGTGAAGCTGCGCGTCTTGGTCGTGCTGGCGAAAACCGGCCCGATGCCCAGGTAGTCCGCGCCGTCGGCCAAGGCGCGGGCGGCCATCTCGGGCGTCTGGGCCGAAACGCCCACGACGGCGGCCGGTCCCATCGCCTGGCGGCAGGCCCGCACCGGCAGGTCCTCTTGCCCGACGTGCACGCCGTCGGCCCCGGCGGCGCGGGCGATGTCGGCTCGGTCGTTGATGATCGACAGCGCGCCGGCCTTGCGGCACCGTTCGGTAACGGCGCGGGCCAGATCCAGCAACTCGCCGGCCGGCATGAGCTTCTCGCGGAGTTGGACGGCATCGGCCCCGCCCGCCAGGACGGCGTCCACGGTCTCCAGCGGCGGGCGGCAACAGAGGCTGCTCGTGACCAGCACGTAGAGCCGCAACGACGCCAGCCGGGCGTTGCCGTTGAGCAAGGCACTGAACGATTTTTCCAGCGTGTAGATGCGGTAGCGAATCTGCTCGAAGGCGGCAGCCGATGCGGCCGAGAGCGGCTTGGCGTACTCCTCCAGGGCCCGCAGCGATTCGGGCAACCGTTTCAGCGCCGCCCGGACCACGTCGTCGGCCCCGCCCCGGGCGGATTCGGCGGCCGTGGTGATGGCCGTGCCCACGTCGCGCGGCGTGTCGCGTGAGGCCAGCAACTCCCGTTGCGGCAAGGCGTCAGCCGCAGCGCGGAGATCATGCCGCAATTGCTTGACCTGCTCGCACAGGGCGGCCGAGTCGAGACGGAAGCGGGCGTATTCCTCGACGACGCGCAGGGCTTCGCGTGAGCGGTTCAGGTTCGCGTCCAGGATGCGATAGAGGTCGGTCGTGTCGTGTGCCATAAGTTTATTGTACACGCTTTCTGCCGCGACGTAAGCGGTCGATCCGCGACATGGTTCGCTCCGCCGCCCTAGGATCGGTCGCGGACATAACGAGCACGAGCCGGTCCACGTCCAGCTTGTCGAACACGAGGTCGAGTTCGTCGTCGCGGCAGACCATCCAGAGGTTGCGGTCAAGGTCGAGGATGCGGCGGTAGAGGTCGAGCCAGTCGGCCACGGCGTGGGTGGCGCCAGCGCCGGGCACCCACTGGATGGAGCGGATGTGGGGCACCTCGCAGATGGCCTCCAGATGGCGGATGGCACCGGGACCGTCGAGGTGGTAGATGGCCACGTCGAGGCCGGCCGCCTGGCGATGCAGAATCGGCAGAGCGAAGTCGCGGAACATGGCCGGCCCGATCATGCATGAGAAGTCGCACTGCAACGGGTACATGCGCCCCGGGTACCACAGCCCCATCCAGCCGCACGTGCCGCCCGAGGCGGCGATGATCTGTGCGGCCAGGCGGTCGTAGACCTGGAACCAGGCTTTCAGGACGGCCTCTTCGCTGCGGAGCACTTCGTCGCGGTATTCCACGACGTCCGTGCAGAGCGGCTCGGGGCCGCGGAAGTAGCTGGTGATATCCATGGCCCCGCCAATGTCGGTCAGGGAAGTGATCCAGCGGCCGCGCGAGGCGGCCAGGCTCTCGCGCGTCAGGGCTTGGGCGGCCAGCCAGTAGAAGTTGTCCTCGTGCAGCCGCAGGTCGGGCGCCGTCGCCCAATCGTCGATGAGGTGCTCCTGCCAGAGGGTGGTTTCCTGCGGCACGGTGCGACACCCCATGAAGGCGGCCAGCGCCCCGGGACCCAGGTTGACGAAGTGAAACGGGATGGCGTCGCCGTAGCAGGTGGTAATCTCCCACGACTGCTCAACGCGCGGGATGACTTGCCGCGGGTCGGCCCACCATTGGCGCAGACGCTCCGGGTCGTCGGCCGGCGGACGGTGTCGCTCGCGGAGCTGCGCGGCCACACCCGGCTCGACGGCCGTCATCCGCACGAGCGGCCCGTCGGTCAGTTCGTGGCGGTGCCAGGCGGCACAGCGGTCCAGGCGACGTTTCATTTCGGCGGTTTCGAGGAACGCCATGACATTCTCCTATGGTCCCGTCCGGACGGAATCTGAGCGCAAAAAAAGAACCCTCGCCACGACTCCGGTTGGCATCTTGCAGGTGGAGTGTAGCGAGGGCCCGCACCAAGATCAAGTGAGGCCGGTCACACGGCCTCGAACTCTCAGAGACCGACGTCCTCGGCGGCAACGTACTTGTAGACGCCGTTGTTCTCCTCGGCGATCTTCATGAGCAACGGTTCGCTCGTGCTGAAGATGAAACAGATCGTATCGATCCGAGCGCCGACGCGGCGGTTCAGGTCGCGGACCGTGTCGGCCACTTTGGCATCGAACTCGCCGTCGGTCAGGAAGATGATCCTCTGCGGCCTGAGCGACAGGGCCCGGCGGAAAGCCTCCAGCGGCTCGGTCTGCCCCATGGGCACGATGCCGTCGATGAACTCGAACGCCGCCTGCTTGTTGGCGTCGGTGGCCCGCACAAGTCCGCGGCTGAGCATTTCCTGCGGCTGTCCGCTGGAGTAGAAAATGACGTGGAACTGCTGGCCGCCGCGAAGATGTCCGATGGCCTTCTTCAGATGGATCTTGACCACCTGGATCGCGTCGGTCATCGAGCCGCTGCGATCGACGATGTAGACCACGTCGCCCTGCGGCGGCACGGGGAAGAAGTTGTCGCCGTCTCCGTCGCCGCCTCTGCCCATGTCGTCCTTGCCACAGGAGTTAAAGCTACCCTTGCCCGGAATGCCAAGGGTCTCCACCCCACCCTTGCAGGCGATGATGAGAGCCGGACTGGGCGTTCCGGTGAACGTCAAGCCGCATGCAGGTTCGGGCACAAGACGGCGACTTCTGGCCAGTGTCGGATCGTCGTGACCGTGTGGCTTGTTGTTGTCGAAGTTGACTTTGCGGACGACGGTGGCACCTGCATTGGGGGGTGGGTCGGCCGGGGACCGCACGACGCTCCAGGCGAAGATGAGCGAGCACAGGACCAGAGCCAAGTGGACCATCAGGCTGGTGCCCCAGGTGGGGATGGAGGCCGCGACCCGAGTCAGCGACGGCCCGGGGAGGTCGGCGTCCTCGGGCGAAGCTTCGCCCTGGGCCAGGGCCAGCAGGCCGCAGTTCGGGCAGCGGGCCGTCTGACCATTGCGACGGGTTTCTTGTGTCCAGGTGTGGCCGCACTCGCGGCAAGTGAAGCGCAGTGTCATGGCAGACCTCCTCGGAGCCAATCCGATCTTGGGATGGCGGCGACGAGGTCGTCACCACCCGACCAACGGATTCCAGGGCCAGCCGTGCCATGGCACAGGAAGAAGCACGAATGTCACGAAGAAATACGCACGCTGCCGAGACGAGTTCGCGGGAAAAATCGGGAAATTCCGTGAGCCCGGGGCGGCGTTGACTTGGGGGGCCGCCGCCTGTACACTGGGGGGTCTGACTGACGGATTGTGTGACAGCATTACCGTGGGCCGCCAGAGAACGTAAGGAGAGACGATCGTGGCTAAGTATGAAGTTGCCGTGCTGGGCGCCGGACCGGGAGGCTACGTGGCCGCATTGCGTGCGGCCGTTCTGGGCGCAAAGGTCTGCCTGGTCGAGAAACAGTACTTCGGCGGCACGTGCCTGAACGTCGG
>JAFGPY010000108.1 GCA_016935955.1 Planctomycetota bacterium | reverse complement strand
TCGACGTTCGACATGATGCGCCGGGCCGGATTCGAAATCTACGCCAGTTCGCGCAGTCTGAATCCGACGGTGGACGACCCAGAGATGGAAATCATCCAGTTTCGTGCCCAGGAGATGAGCCGCTACGTCGAGGACGGCGTGCTGGACGCAGGCCTGACGGGCAAGGACTGGATTCTGGAGAACGGCAGCGACGTGGTGGACGTGGCTGACTTCGTCTACGCCAAGGCCAAGCTCGTCCCGGTACGCTGGGTTCTGGCTGTGCCGCAGGAATCGAAGGTTCAGAAGGTCGAGGATCTCGAAGGCGGGATCATCGCCACGGAACTGGTCGGTACGACGCGGAAGTATTTCGCGGATCGCGGCGTCAACGTCAAGGTGGAGTTCTCGTGGGGCGCGACAGAGGCCAAGGCGCGGCTGCTGGACGGTATCGTGGACGTCACGGAAACCGGATCGAGCCTGCGTGCCAACGGCCTGCGCGTCGTGGAGACGTTGCTAGAGAGCACCACGCACTTCATCGCCAACAAGACGAGTTGGCAGGATACGTGGAAGCGCGAGAAGATCGAGAGCTTGTGCCTTCTGCTTCGCGGAGCCATGGCGGCTCGCGAGAAGGTCGGGCTGAAGATGAACGTGCCGCGCAACAAGCTTGAGCAGATCACCCGGCTACTGCCCAGCGAGAAGAGTCCGACGATCAACAACCTGATGGACAGCGACTGGGTGGCCGTCGAGGTGATTCTGCGTGAGGTCGAAGAGCGGCAACTCGTGCCGCAACTGAAGAAGGCGGGTGCAACGGGCATCATCGTCTACCCGCTGAATAAGGTCATTCCCTGAGGGTCCGTCGCGCGAGGGAGTGCGGAGGTCTTGATCCGTGGGCACAAGACAGCACCAACCGTCACGAATCCGGACGGGCCTGTCGGCACTGCTGCTGGCGGTCCTGCTGATCGGCGCGGTGACCGCACAGGACGAGTCCGCTCCGGCAGCGCCTGCCACCGAAACGCCGACCGGCGAACCCGACAGCCCAGCCGTTCAGCCCGACGCTGACGCGTCCTCCGACGAGTCGTCCCAGCCG
Source organism: Planctomycetota bacterium (assembly GCA_016935955.1). The sequence continues at coordinate 23,801 of JAFGPY010000108.1, read as the reverse complement.
TCGTCCGAGGCCGCTCCCGAAGTCTCCGCCGAGAACAAGGCCGAGGCCGTCTACCACTATGCCTTGGCCCGTGAGCATGTTGCCGCCGAGCGGTTCGACGAGGCCATTCGTGAGTTCGAGGAGGCGATCCGCCTCGACCCCACGAGCACGCTGATGCTGCGAGAACTGGCTGATGCCTGTTTTCAGAAAGGCGACGTCGACAAGTCGCGAGAACTCTACCAGAAGGCTCTCTCGATCGATCCTCACGACACCGAATCGCTCTATGCGTTGGGTCGACAGTGCCTGAACCAGAACGACTACGACAAGGCCGGCGACTACTTCCAGCAGGTGCTCGACAAGTCGAAGGATGCGGCATCGGATCGCTTCGTGGGCCTGTCGCTGTACCTCTACGGGCGGATCTACGCGTCGCAGAAGAAGATGGCCGAGGAGGCCGCTACTTACGACCGGTTGTCCCGCTGGCTGGACAAGTCCCCGGCTGCAATGCAGCGCGATCCCGAGTTGTCGCGAATGGTCAGCCCGGAATTCCTTCACGTGTTGGTGGGCCGCACGGTCCAGCTATACATGCGTCTGAAGGAGTCCGAGAAGGCCGTTACGTTGCTGAAGGACATGACGGGTGTCCTGGAGAAGCCGGGCCTGGGCCCGTCGGTGGTCATCTGGTTGCTGAACAACAAGCATAACGACCTGGCACTGGATCTGGCCCGGGAGATTCAGCGTCGCAGGCCCGAGGATGCGGCTGCCTATAACCTGCTGGCCCGCGTCTTCGAGCAGTCCGGCGATCATGACGGCTTCGTCAAAACGTTCCGTGAGTTGGTCGAACAGCATCCGGGCCAGAGCACCATCAGCCTGTTGCTCGGGCAGGAGTTGCTCCGGGCCGGCAAGGTGGACGACGGTGTAGCCCTTATCGAGTCGATTCTCAATCGACCGGACAGTCAGATTCCCGACAACGTAAACGATAGTGCTATGCCGGCCATCGTTAATGACCTGTTGGCGAAGGGGCATGCGGAGGCGGCTGTGAAGGTGGCTCTGGCCGTTCAGCGCCGTTGGCCGACCGATGCCGCCGGCTACGAGTTGCTGACACAGGCCTATGACAAACTGGGGAACGACGAAGAGTTCATTCGCCAGTTGCGAGAGTTTCACGATGCCCATCCCGAACTGGCGGTCGTTACGCGGCTGCTGGGCGAGAAGCTGATCAAGGCGGGGCAGGGCGAGGAGGGCGCCCAGTTTCTGGAAGAACTGGTCAAGTCCGGGGACGCCGTGGTGGCCGGCGCGGTGCGCAAAAGTCTGCTGGCCTACTACCAGACCGGCCAGCAACCAGCCCAGGTGTTGAAGCTCTACGCCCAGACCGTTTCCGAAAAGAGCGATTGCGAGTGGCGCTATTGGCGGGCACAGACCAGACTGCTGCAACTCCAGAATCGCGACGACGCCGGTCCGGAGCAATATAACCGGTTGCGCAAGGAAGTCGGCGAACTGGAGCAGCAGGTTGAGCAACTGGACGAACTGGTGGAGCAGCTTGCGAACTTCATCGACGAAATCGAGGATCGACCGGCGGTACTTGCCGAACTGCGAAGTCTGCTGGCCGACGACCTGCAGTCCGGTTCGGGGCCGGCTTTTGTCCTGGGCATGGTGGCCCAGGTGGACGATCCTGCGGCCGCCGCGGAGGATTTCCGGACCCTGCTGAAGGTCAGCCCGCGGTTCGCTCGCGGGTACGAGCGTCTTACGGCCGTGCTGATACGGCTGGACCGTCTGATGGACGCTCTGGACAGCCTACGCGAGGGGGTTGAACGCCTGGAGAGCCTGGGATGGAAGACCGTCTTCTTCCGTCGCATGGCCCGCATCTACGAGATGGTCGATCGCGACGCAGATGCGATCATGACCTACCAGACGATTTTGAAGCTCAACCAGCGCGACAACAGCTCGCGCTACAATCTGTCGGGAGTCCTGGCCAGGATGGGGCAGCTTGACCAGGCTCGCGAACTGATGGAGGAAGCCATCGAGGCCGATCCCATGTCGTCGCGTCCCTACATCGAGATGGCCCTGTTCCTGCGTGACCAGGGCGACAGCGATGCTGCCCTGCTGTCGGTGGACCGCGGCCTCGACCAGATGAGCGACGACCAGCAGTTGGGGGCGCTGCTGTACTACAAGGCGTTTCTGTTGGACGGCCGCGGCGACCTCGACGATGCCATGGAGACCGTCGATCGTCTGGCCGGCATCACGACGTTTGAGAACGAGGCCAAGCGGTTGCGTGCCGACGTGCTGATGTCGATGGAGAAGTACGATGAGGCCCGCAAGATCATCGACGAGCTGTTGGCCAAGGAGCCCGACGGCGCCGATACGTTGCAGTTGCTGGCCACGTGGCACGACCGCCGCGGCGAGCGCGACGAGGCCGAAAGTGTGATGGAAGGCATTCTCAAAAAGCACCCTCGCGACAGCGGCATCAATAACAACCTGGGCTACATGTGGGCCGACCGCGGGGTGCGTCTGGCCGAGAGCGAACAGATGATTCGCCTGTCGCTGCAGGAGAATCCCGAGTCATCGGCCACGCTTGACAGCTTGGGCTGGGTGCTCTACAAACAGAACCAGATGGCTCAGGCGGTGGTCTACCTGCAGAGGAGCCTGCGACTCAATCCCCAGGCCAGTCCTGTCATCTGGGATCACCTGGGCGATACGCTCGTGCGTCTGAACCGTATGGACGAAGCCCGAGCCGCCTATCAGCGGGCCGTGGAACTGCTGGAGCGCAGGGCGGTTCGCCTACAGCGCGACGAACAGCAGATTCGCGAAACGGTGCCCCGAAAACTTGAAGCCCTCGACGGGGGCAAGGCCGTGCCGACGGCGCCTCTGGGGCGGGGCGTGAGTGAGAACGAGAGCGGAAGACCCTAGAAGCAAGGAGAGGAGCATATGTCAGGGCATTCCCACTGGGCGACTATCAAGCGCAAGAAGGCCGGCGTCGATGCCAAGCGAGGCGCCGAGTTCAGCAAGGTGGCCAAGCTGATCACCGTGGCGGCACGACACGGCGGCGGCGACCCCTCCATGAACCTGAACCTGCGCTACGCGATCGACAAGGCGAGGTCCATCAACATGCCGCGCGACAACATCGAGCGGGCCGTCAAGAAAGGCACCGGCGAGTTGGGGGATGGCGTGCAGATTGAGAGCCTCCGGTACGAGGCCTATGCTCCCGGCGGTGTGGCTATCCTGATTGAATCCCTCAGCGACAATCGCAATCGCACGGCCGGCGAGATCCGCTCGATCCTCGAGAAGCACGGCGGCAGCCTGGCCGCCAGCAACGCCGTGGCCCACCTGTTCGAACGCAAGGGGACGATTACGGTCGGTGCCGCCGCGGCGAGCGAAGAGCAGATTATGGAGATCGCTCTCGAAAACGGGGCTGACGACGTGTCCAGCAGCAACGATGTTCACGAGATCACGTGCCAGCCCGAAGTGTTTGAGTCGCTGGTCAAGGCCATCGAGACCGCCGGTATCACGCCCGAGCGGGCCACGGTCGAGCCTGTGCCGAGCATCACCGTGCCGATCGACGCCGAAGCGGCCGCCAAGGTCCTCAAACTTGTCGAACTCCTGGATGAGCACGACGATGTGACCGAGGTCTACGCCAACTTCGACGTCAGTGACGAGGTGATGGCCCAGTTGGAGCAGGCGTAACCACTCGTGCGGCGGCGCTCGCGCCGAGCACCTAATGGATGGTGTCATGGTTGATCCGGAAAAGGTAGTCAGGCTACTTGACAAGAAAGCCGTGCAAGCCGTGTTCCGCCGCATTACGAGGCGGCGGCCCGACGGTGGTTGCTCACTGGCCGATTTCTTCCAGGCCTACGCCACGGGCGAGATGACGCTGGGCCAGCGGATCAAGTTTGCCTTGCCGCTGTGGATTGCTGAATATGTTCGCAAACGCACCGGGGCCTCGCGGGAGACGCTTCGCCAGCGGGTTTTCGGACATGGTCCGACGGCGAGGGCCTTGGTCAACACGGTCCGTAGCGTCGGGCATTACGGGTTGACCGAGCCGCAGCAGTTCGTCGCGCCGCTGATGGTCGTCTGGAACTTCACGCAGGCCTGCAACTTCAAGTGTCAGCACTGCTACCAGGATGCTCACAAGGCCCTGGACGACGAGCTGACTCCCGAAGAGAAGATTCGTGTGGTCGACACGCTTGCGGCCATGGACGTGTCGATGCTGGCCTTCTCCGGCGGCGAGCCGCTGATGGGCCGTCACTTCTGGGAAACCGCTAAGCACGCCGGCGACGTGGGCTTCCACATGTCGGTGGCTACCAACGGGTCGCTCTGTACGCCCGACAACGTACAGCGACTGGTCGATTGCGGCATCGGCTATACCGAGGTTTCGCTCGACTCGATTGACCCCGCCAAGCACGACCACTTCCGCGGCGGTCAGGGCTACTGGGACGCGGCCGTCCGTGGCATCGACAATTGCATCGCCAATCCGAACATGAAGACCGGCGTGGCCACGACCGTCACGCGGCTCAACATCGACGAGCTGGAGAGCATCATCCAGTGGGCGATTGATCGCGGCGTCAATACGTTCTACGCCTTCAACTTCATACCGACCGGCCGTGGCAAGGACATCGTCAACCTCGACCTGTCGCCGGCCGAGCGCGAGCGGATGCTGGCCATTCTGCAGAAGACGCTCGTTGAGGACAAGATCGCGGTGATGAGTTCGGCCACGCAATACGGCCGCGCGTGCATCGAACTGGGCGATTCGGAGTCGGCCATCAACACGGGTCACTACGGTTACTCGTCGGGCAAGAAGACGCGGATCCTGGCCAAGTACGTCGGCGGCTGCGGGGCGGGGCGGTGCTATTGCGCCGTGCAGCCCAACGGCAAAGTGACGCCGTGTGTGTTCATGCCCATCGAGATCGGCGACATTCGCCAGAACGATTTCGAACAGATGTGGCTCACCGATCCGCTGCTGAAGGTGCTCCGCGACCGCGAGGATCGCACAGGCCATTGCAAGGTCTGCGACTACAAGTACTATTGCGGCGGGTGCCGGGCGCGGAGCTACGGCTATTTCGGCGACGTTCGCAAGAGTGACCCCGGCTGCAGGTACAACGAGGCCGAATGGCAGGAAGTGCTCGCTGCCGCCGGAGCGAACCGCGCCGCCGACCAGGTAGCCGCCGGCCAGTGATCTCTTCGTCGTGAGACTTTTTCCCGGGAGGCAATCAGTCGCTGGCGTGATGGTTCAAGGCCATCTGGGTGTACAAGGCCGCGCCCTGCCACAGCACGTCCTCGTCGATGCGGAACTGCGGATTGTGGTGGGCCGCTGTGATACCCTTGGCCACGTTGCCGACACCCAGGAAGACCATGGCTCCGGGTACCCGATCGAGCAGGAAGCAGAAGTCCTCGCCGCCGAACTTTTTCTCCACTTCCGTGACGTGGCCCGGGCCGAAGAGGTGTTCGACGGCTGTCTGAGTGTCGGCGATGACAGTCGCGTCGTTGATCACCGCCCCATAGCCGTGCGTGAATTGCATGTCAATCGTCACGCCGTACGACGTTTCGATGCCGCTGAGAATATCGCGCATCAGCTTAACGACGCGATTCTTGGTCTTCTCGCTGTGGGTTCGTAGCGTGCCCCCTAGGTCGACCGTGTCGGGAATGACGTTGAAGGCATTGCCGCCATGGACCATGCACAGACTCAGAACGCCTATGTCGTGCGGCTTGATCCTGCGACTCATGATCGTCTGCAAGCTCGTGATTACCTGGGCTGCCGCCACCACCGGATCGACGCACAGTTCCGGTGTTGCGGCATGACCCCCGCGGCCGGTCACGCGAATCCGAATCGCGTCGGCCGCAGCCATCACCGGCCCCGTCAGCAGCCCCCACACGCCCGACTCGTGGGCCGTGAAAACGTGGATTGCGAAGGCCCGGTCGACGCCGTCCAGCACGCCTTCGTCGATCATGGCCGCCGCGCCGCCTGGAGGCGACTCTTCGGACGGCTGAAACATCAACCGCACGGACGACTTCAAATCCTTCTTGTGCCGGGCCAGCAGATTGGCCGCACCGAGCAGCATGGCCACGTGGGCATCGTGGCCGCACAGATGTGCGCATCCGGCCGTCTGGGAAGCGAACGGTTCACCCGAAGCCTCCTGAACTGGCAGGGCGTCCATGTCGGCACGGAGCAGGATGCGACCCTTGGCACCCGGCACGTCGATATCACCGATCACGCCCGTCCGGCCCACGTTGCGGCGAACCGTCAGGCCAAGCTGCTCCAATTCGTCGGCGACAATGCCCGACGTGCGGCTCTCCTGGAAACCCAGTTCGGGATGCTGGTGGAAATCGCGACGCCATGCGACCACTTGGTCCTGCAACGCGTACGCATCTTGAGCTATCGATGCACTCACGCCGTGCCCTTCCTCTTGCCGCGCAGAAGCCACTCGGGATCGGCAAATCGCTCGCAGCGAATCTGTTCGGCCCGCCGCTGCTCGTCGTCCGACAACTCCGATCGTTCGAAGGCCACCTCCAGCGTGACCGCAAACCGCTCGGCCAGCGGCGCGGCCAACTCGTCGAACGTTACCGGCCGGTCAACCAACTGTGCCAAGCCGATCGTTCCGTCCTGATCGCTGTCGAGCATGATCGACCCGTGTTGCAGGACGCCGCCATCGGCTCGGCGCTGAGCACTGCCGGCCAGTTTCATCGAACGGGCGATTATATCGGTCGAGCCTGCGCGGGCGAAACAGAAAAACGGGCCGCGCTGGGCACGCTCACCGCGTTGCTCGCCGCGTACCTCCGTCTCGCCGCCGAGGATTGCCACGGCCGCCACGATGGCGCGGTTGGCCAGTTCATACAGCATCGGGCCGTCCAGCAGGTTCGCCGGTGCGGCCAACGAGTAGGTCAGTTCGCGGTCGTGGAGAATCGCCCCGCCGCCGGTCGCGCGGCGAACGATGGGGCAGCGGTCGCGCTGGTCCTCGGGGATTTCATCCAGCGTCTGGAAGTAGCCCAGCGACAGCGTCGGCTGGTCCCAGGCGTAGAAACGCAGAGCAGGTCGGTCCCCACGGGCGACCTGCTCCAGCAAAACCTGATCCACCGCCATGTTCCAGTCGCCGGGCGAGGGCTCGTCGATGATCAATCGCCACGGGCTCGTCACGGCGTCACCTTGTCATCCTCTGCTGTATGCACAGCAATTCAGTCCTCATCGCTCCACGTGTAACGCAGATCCAGTTCCCTGGCCGCCCGAACCTCGTCCACGCGGCTGACGGACGTCGTGTGCGGCGCATCATGCAGCTTATCCGGATCGGCTTGGGCCTCGGCGACGATCTCGCCCAGCACCTCGGCGAAGCGATCAAGCGTTCGCCGCCGTTCGGTCTCGGTCGGTTCGATCATCATGGCCTCGTCGACGATCAGCGGGAAGTAGACCGTCGGTGGATGGATGCCGTAGTCGATCAGCCGCTTGGCGATGTCGAGCGCCCGTACACTGTGGGCTTTTTTCAGCGGTGTGGCGGACAGCACGAACTCGTGCATGCAATCGCCGCCGTAGGGCGACGCGAAATCCTTGGGGCATTTGCTCTGCAGGTAGCGGGCATTCAGCACGGCGTTGTCGGCCACCTTGCGGAGCCCTTTGGGGCCCAGACTGCGGAGATAGCAGTAGGCCCGCAGGAGCACGCCCGTCTGGCCCAAAAAGGATCGCACGCGGCCGATGGTCTTGAGCCGCTTCGTGCTCAGGCGGAAGACGCCCGTCTCGTTCCGTTCAACGACCGGCACAGGTAGGAACGGTTCCAGTTCGGCCGCCACGGCAATCGGTCCGGCCCCCGGTCCGCCGCCGCCGTGCGGTGTCGAGAGGGTCTTGTGCGTGTTGATGTGAATGGCGTCGGCGCCCCAGTCGCCCGGTCGCGTGACGCCCAGGATGGCGTTCAGGTTGGCCCCGTCAATGTAGAGCTTGGCGCCGACCTCGTGCAGTAACCGGGCCACCTCGCCGACGTCGCTCTCGAACAGGCCGAGCGTGTTCGGGCAGGTCAGCATCATACCGGCGACCGACTTGTTGAGCTTGTTGCGCAGGTCGTCCAGGTCGATCAAGCCGCGATCGTTGGAACGGACCTGCACGATCTTGAAGCCCGCGATGGCTGCACTGGCCGGGTTGGTGCCGTGGGCGCTGTCGGGTACGAGAATCGTTGTTCGCTGCTCGCCGCGGTCGCGGAACCAGGCGGCGAACATGAGCATAGCCGTCAGTTCGCCATGGGCTCCGGCGGCCGGCTGCAAGCTGACGCCCGACAATCCAGTGATCTCCTTGAGCATCTCCTGCAGTTGCCAGAGTACGGCCAGTGTGCCTTGGCAATCCTCGTCGAATTGGTACGGGTGGACCCCCGTGAATTCCGGCAGACCGGACAACTGTTCGTTGACCCGCGGGTTGTACTTCATAGTGCATGAACCCAGGGGGTAGAAGTTGCAGTCGACCGAGAAGTTCTCCTTGGAGAGGATGCTGATATGTCGCACGACGCTGCGCTCGGCCACCTCGGGCAGGCGCGCTTTCCTGCGGCGAAGCAGGTTATCGGGCAGGACCGGGCCGGACGTCGGCACGTCGGACGCCGGGAACACCACGGCTCGCTGCCCGGGCTGAGACTTTTCGAAGATGGACGGTTCCGGCATGGCGGATGCGTTCCTTTCCGGGGCTACTGGCTCACGGCGGCAATGAAGGCGTCGAGTTCGCTTCGCGTGCGTTTCTCGGTGACGGCCACGAGCAGGCGGTTGGCCATTTGGGGGTAAAACCGCGCCAGGGGCACGCCGCCCAGGATGCCGCGCTTGGCCACGCGGGCCAGCACGCGGTCGGCTGGCTGGTCGCACTCGAGGACGAACTCCTTGAAGAATGGGGCCGCGTAGCGAATGCGGAAGCCCTTGATCTGCGAGAACTCTTCGGCCAGGTAGTGGGTCTTGGCCGCACAGAGCTGAGCCACTTCCTTCAGTCCGGCGGCTCCCAGAAGTGAAAGGTAGAGCATCGCCCGCACGGTCATCAGTCCTTCGTTCGTGCAGATGTTGCTCGTGGCCTTTTCGCGACGGATGTGCTGCTCGCGGGTCTGAAGGGTCAGGCAGTAGCTGACCGTGCCGTGACGGTCGACCGTCCGGGCGACCAGGCGTCCCGGAATCTGCCGCGCGAACTTCTTCTGCGTGGCCAGGAAACCCAGCGACGGGCCGCCCATGTTCATCGGCAGACCAAGCGACTGGCCTTCGCCCACGACGATGTCGGCGTCATACTCGCCCGGTGACTTCAACAGCCCGAGGCTGATCGGATCGACGCTGACCACCAGCAGCGCACCGATTGCGTGGACCAGTTCGCTGAGTTTGTCCAGTTGCTCTATGACACCGAAGAAGTTCGGTGTCTGGGCGATTACGCAAGCGGTCTCGTCGTCAAGCAGGCCTGCGATCGTTTCCATGTCCGTGCACCCTTCCTTCCAGGGCACGGTCGCCAACTCCAGGTCGGTGTTGATCAGGTAGGTCTTCAGACACTCGATCGATTCGGGATGAATCGTCTGCGAGACGATGACCTTCTTGCGGCGAGTGGCGCTGGTGGCCATCATCGCCGCTTCGGCCACGGCGCTCGCGCCGTCGTACAGTGAGGCATTGGCCAACGCCATGCCCGTCAGTTCGGCGATCATCGTCTGGTATTCCCAGAGCACCTGCAGCGTGCCCTGGCTGGCCTCGGCCTGGTAGGGTGTGTAGCAGGTCAGGTACTCGCCGCGCGAGGCCATCTGGTCGACTGCCGCCGGGATGAAGTGATCGTAAACGCCTCCACCCAGGAAACCGACCATGTCGCCCGCCGGCCGATTGCGTTTGGCCAGGGCCCGGACGTGGCCCGTCAACTCCATCTCGGTTTCGGCCGGCGGCACGTTCAATTCACCCTTCAGACGCAGGGCTTCGGGGATGCTGCGGAACAGTTCGTCGTGTCGGGCCAAGCCCAGTTCGGCGAGCATTTCCTTCTGTACGTCCGGGGGATTGCCCAGGTAAGCCACGTGGGAGTCCTTTCTCGAGACGTCAGTGGGCCAGGGACTTCTCGTACTCGGCGACGTCCATCAGTCGTCCCAGCTCGCCCGGGTCCGACAGCTTGACCTTGACGAGCCACCCGGCCCCGAACGCGTCGGACGAGATGATCGACACGTCGTCGATCACGGCTTGGTTGACCTCGACGACCTCGCCGCTCACCGGCGAGTTCAGGTCGCCGACCGCCTTCACGCTTTCGATCTCGCCGAACGACTGGCCGGCGCTGACCGTGTCGCCCACTGACGGCAGGTCGATGTAGACGAGGTCCGTCAACTGCTCGGCGGCGTGCTGGGTGATGCCCACTGCGGCCGTATCGCCCTCAACGCGACACCATTCGTGGGACTCCGTGTACTTGCAGTCCTGCGGATTACTCATGAACTGTCCTTTCTATGACCGGGGTAACAGGCTCTTGAGGCCGACGACCGTGGCACGCTCTCTGCGGCCGCGGATATCGATCGTCACCGGGCGGCCCTCCATGGCATGGGCCACGTCCAACATCGCCTGGGCGATCGGCGCCTCGCGGAGCGGCGACCACGTGCCGCTGGTGATGCAGCCGATTTGCACGTCTCCGTCGTAGACGGCCATATTCTCACGTGCGATGCGCCTCCCTGTCAAGACAAGACCAACCCGCATTCTGGAAATTCCGGCATCGTGGCGGCGGCGAAACTCCTCGCTGCCAACGAAGTCCTTGCTGAGGTCCACTGAATAAGCCAGACCCAGTTCCCAAGGGCTGGACTGCTCATTCAACTCGTGGCCATAGAGGGGCAGGGCGGCCTCATTGCGCAACGAGTCGCGCGAACCCAGACCGCACGGGGCTGCCCCTGCCTCGCGCAGATCGGTCCACAGAGCACTGACCGCCTCGGGCGGACCGTGAATCTCGTAACCGTCGCTTCCTGTATAGCCGCTGCGCGAACCGCACATCACCCGGCCGTTCCTCGGCATGCACCACAAGTGGTATCGTCTGCGCGTGATGGCGTCAGCCTCGGGCCAGACACGCTCCAACAACTCAGCCGACGCCGGGCCCTGCAGAGCCAGCATGGCCGTCTCGAACGTCAGGTCTTCGAGCAGGTGTCCGTAGCCTTCGTTCTCCATGTGGGTGATAACGCGCTCGCGATTGACGGCGTTGACGATCAACTGCCACGCGTCGCGGCGACGAGCCACCATCAGATCATCGAGGATGTTGCCCTCGGCATCGACGATAAAACTGTAGCGGATGGCCGACAGGGTCATGTCGCTGACGCGGCGGGTGAGCAAGCGGTCCAAGGCCTCGCCGGCTCCCTCGCCTCGAACCATCAGGCGACCCATGTGCGATATGTCGAACAGGCCAGCGTGACGGCGAACGGCCATGTGCTCGGCCACAATGCCCTCGAACTGCACGGGCATGCGAAACCCGGCGAAATCGACCCAGGTGGGCCCGTCCTTCTCGGCGGCCTCGGCAAGAGGTGTCGTCTTAACAGTATCCTGCAGCATGTGTTCCTCCGAGATTGAAAGCCCAACATGTTGTGGGGTCTTCAGGGATTGTGACCTGGGTCACATTTCGCCAGAGGGCCGCAGTATAGGTCCGGCCAGTGGTGATTGCAAGGCTAATCGTGTACGTTTTCCCGAGGATTTCTACCAGGATTTATAGGAAGCGGGAAGTGGGGTCGGGGTTTGTATGATAGGCTTCTCAGACAAGTCAGGAGGTAGCACCATGAGCAAGCACGAGTTTCCGTCATTGGATAGGGTGTACGACGAGGTCGAGCGGATCGCCCATACTCACGATCGTCTGGTCCGTTCGGAGTGTCTCGGCCTGAGTGACCAGGGACGCGAGGTCCGGGCCGTGCATGTGACCGATAGTGACGCGAGCGACGATGACAAGCAGACGGCCGTCATTGTCTGTGGGCGTCATGGCAACGAACTGGGCACGCGAGCTGTCGGGCCGGCCATGCTGCGGTGGCTGGTGTCCGACGAAGCGGCAACGACGCGGCAACATCAGCACGTGGTTGTCGTTCCGGTGGCGAATCCCGACGGCTGCACGGGCGAGGAGTTCGGCGCGCCGCCGTGGCACCTGTCGTCGATGGAGCGGCGAACCATCGGCCGGCTGGCCGACGAGTTGGGCCCCGATGCGATCATCGACGTGCACAGTTTCGGCGCCGACGATGCCGACCTGCAGGCCGTGGTCACGGGCAACAACACCGAGGAAGGGGAAGACCGATTCCTTTACGGTGCGGTGGCCCATCGGCTGGTCGAGGCGGCTGCCGAGAATGGGTACCCGTTTCTCATCCACACTGAAAAGCGGAACGAGGGGTACAACAACTTCATTGCCGGATTGTGTTACGACTGGTTCCATACGTTGGCCATCGGTATGGAGGTCAATCATCATGTCCTATCGCCCGATGAGGCGGGGGCTGCAGGTCTGTCGGTGATTCGCACGCTGCTGGACGAGGGCAACGGGCGGTCGCCCTGGCAAGCGTGGGACGGCTACCCGACCGACCTGCTGCGCGGTGACTTCGCCGCATCGATTCGTCCCCTGGGTGCCGATGCGGCCGCGCGGCGAAAGTCGAGAGCCGCCATCTGGCAGAACCGGCGATTCTTCCATCTTGGTCGACGCGAGGCCCCGAGCCGCAACACGGTCCGCATTGCGGCCCACTACAGCGGCGACGCGACCGACTCGGTGTCGCACGGTTTCACGCTATGCTGTCGCGTGCGAGGAGTGCGCGGCCGGGTGAAGGCCGAACTGAACGGGCAGGCGGTCGAGGCCGCCACGTACTACGACCGCTGCTCGACCTATGTGTTCGTGGCTGTGCAGCCGAGCGGTCCGCAACAGTACGAATTGATCGTCAGTCGATGACGCCGAAGGTCAATCCACCACGGCACGAGCGGCTGAGTTCAACGGTTTCTCCGGCGACCTGACTTGCCGCGTCCGCCGCGTTGGTTTCGCTGGGTCTGCTGGGTGCGAGACGATTTGCCGCGACGGTCGCTGCGCGGTTTGTCGGCTCCGCGACCGGCCGTCTTCGCGCCGGCCTTGGCCAGGTCGGTGTCGGGCGCAGGGGCCAGGTTCAGTTCCCGCCGCGGGATGTCCACCGAGGCAATCGTCACGCGGATCGGATCGCCGACGCGGATTACCTGGCCGTGCCGCCGTCCCTTGAGGGCGAAGCTGCGGCGGTCCAGCTCGTAGCTGTCGTTCAGCAGATCGCGTGTGTGCAGCAAACCTTCGACGAGGTACTTCGGCATCTCGATGAACAGACCATAGTCTGCCGTTGCCGAGACGACACCGTCAAACACCTCGCCGACGTGTTTCTCCAGCAACGTCAAGACCTTGACCTTCGTCAACTCTCGCTCGGCCGCTTCGGCACGACGTTCCGTCTGGCTGCATCGCGAAGCCGTTTCCTTTAGCGCCGCCTCGCCATCGACTGTGGCCTTGGCCCTGCGGCCGCGGCGGGCCGGGCGCTCACCCGTCCGGCTGTCGGTCCAACCCTCCACGTCCGCCAGTGTGCGGTGGACCGTGAGGTCGGGATAGCGGCGAATGGGGCTCGTGAAATGGCTGTAGCACTCGCTGGCCAGTGCCCAGTGCCCCTCGTCGCTCACGGCGTACTCGGCCCGCATCATGCTCCGCAGCACGGCTACATGGACGGGGTAGGCGGCCGTTGATTGTCGCGTCTCCTCCAGCAGCCGCTGAAGCTCCTGACGGCTGCGAGGGTTCTTGATGTTGTAGCCGCAACTCTTCAGGAAGCGGTGCATCGTCTCCAGCCGGTCGCCCTCAGGCTCGGCGTGGGCCCGGCGAATGAACGGTGCGCCTCGCTTGGCCAAATGACGGGCCACGGCCTCGTTGGCCTCGACCATGAACATCTCGATGATCTTGTGGCTGAAGCTGTCGTCTTCCGGGTGGGCGTCCACGACCGATCCGTTCTCGTCGAACTCCAAGTCCACCGCCGGCAACTCCAACTCCAGGTAGCCCCACCTGCGGCGGCGATCGAGAATCCGGCGGGCCAGCTTGTCCATGTTTTCCAGCAGCGTCAGCACCTCGGGTTCGACCAGGTCGCGGCGACCCTTCTCGAGCACCTCGTTGACCTGTTCGTAGGTCAGTCGCTTGCGGTTGCGGATGACGCCATTGGCGAACGACACGCGGCGAACCTTGGCTGCGGCGTCCAGGTCGATGAAGGCACTCTTGACCAGGCGATCCTTGCCTTCCTGCAGGCTGCAGATGCCGTTGGAGAGCAGTTCCGGCAACATCGGCAGCACCATCGTTGGCAGATAGACGCTGGTCCCGCGCGTGGCGGCCTCGGTGTCGAGCGGCGATCCCGGGCGCACGAAGAACGAGACGTCTGCAATGTGGACACCCAGTCGCATGAGGTCGCCGTCCAAGGGCTCGATGCTGATGGCATCGTCGTAGTCGCGAGCGTCCTCCGGGTCGATCGTCACGACGAGCAGGCCGCGCAGGTCGGTGCGGCGGGCAATCTCCTCGTCGGTGAAACGGTCTGCTGCAGCGCGGGCTTCGTTGAGCACCGCTTCGGGAAACTCGTCGGGCAGGTCGAACTGGCGGATCACAGCCAGAGTATCGACGCCCGGCGCGCCGCGCGGCCCCAGGACCTCGACGATCACCGCCTCGGCCCGCTGGTTCATGGCCGGATAGGTGAGCAGTTCGAAGACCACTTTGTCGTTGGGCCGCGCGCCGCTGGACGAGGCGTCGGCCACGGGAATCTCTTCGGTGAGCAGCACGCCGCCGTCGGGCTTGATCGCGCCGGTCTTGCCGCGAACGCGGTAGGTGCCGACGAAGCGTTTCTGTCCGCGGGCCACGACCTTGATGACGCGGGCCACGTAGTCGAGTTGCCCCGGCTTGGCGAACTTCCGCCGCACGCGGACGGCCAGCACTTGGTCGCCCGTGATAGCGTCCAACGTGTCGCCCGGCGGCACGAAGACGTCGTCGCTCATCTTCGGATCGTCCGGGGCGATGAAGCCGAAGCCCTTCGGGCTCAGGTGCAGCCGCCCGGTGAACGATCCGGCCGGGGCCTCAGCTTCGGGCTTGGGAGGCAGCAGCTTGCCGCCGGAACCCTCGACGATGTCGCCTTCGGCGATCATCTCCTTGATGAGACTGCGGAACTCGGCGTACTCGTCTTCCTGGACGTCGAAGAAACGGGCCAGCCCGCGAGTCTTCACGGGAGCGTACCTGCGGCTCTTGAGATGAGCCAGAATGTCGTCACGAATGGTCACGGCGGAGGCCCCTTAAACGGAGGTGGAATTTCATTGCCACCATCGTACCGCGGGGTTATCGTGCATGCAACCAGTCAGGAGACACCACGATGGAAGATTTGATCCAGAAGGCCGAGGATCTGGGCCGTCTGCTGGCGGTGCATCCGCGCTTCGCCGCCCTGATGGCCGCCCGCGACGCCGTCCGCAACAACGAGACCTCGCGCAAGCTGATGACCGACTATGAAACGCATGTCCAGCGGATCGAGGACCTGACCCTGGCCAACAAGCCGATCGAGGTCGAGGACAAACACAAGCTTGCGGAATTGGAGAAGGTCGTCGCGGCCGACGAGCAGATCAAGGCCCTGACCAAGGCCCAGATGGAATTCAGCGAACTCCTGAACCGCGTCAACCGGGCCATCTTCGGCAAGATCGCCCCGCGGAGCGAGCCCCGCGGCGACGGCAACTGACGCACCTGCACAGTTGGGGTTTCATTTGCACGGGGGTCGGGGAAACCACTACGTACTGCGACTTCGTGGCATTCACAGCATGGCTGTGCCTATGGTGCAGCTCAAGAGCACGGAGTAACTGATTGACAGCATGATCCGACCATTCATGGGCACGCTCCGGTGGCAGCGGGAGAGCGGAGAGAACAGACCATGGTAGTGTACGAATTGACGAATAGCAGCATTCAGACTCTGGAGCCAGTATCCTTCAGTGATGTCGGACTGGAGGAAAGAAGCGATTTGCAGCGGCTGCTCCGGAAGCAGATCGAAGTCATCTCTCCGGAGACGCTCGTCATCGCCGAGGAGTTTGGCGAGTGGGAGGAATCCAAACGGCGAATCGATCTTCTTGGCGTCGACAAGGACGCCAACCTAGTTGTTGTCGAACTGAAGCGAACCGATGACGGAGGACACATGGAGCTTCAGGCCATTCGCTATGCCGCGATGGTGTCCACAATGACCTTCGACCAGGCGGCCGAGGTCTTTGCGTCCTACCTTTCGAAACAGAATCGGACAGAAGAGGCCCGGGACACGCTGTTGGAGTTTCTGGGGTGGGAAGAGCCCGACGAGGACAATTTTGCCCAAGATGTGCGAATTGTCCTCGTGTCTGCAGATTTCTCGAAAGAGCTAACCACTGCGGTTATGTGGCTGAACGAACGGACCATGGATATCCGCTGCATTCGCATGCAGCCTTATCGCGACGGGCTGCGTGTGCTTGTCGATGTGCAGCAGGTGATTCCACTTCCTGAAGCAGAAGACTATCAGGTCCGTTTGCGGAACAAGGAAGCCATAAGTCGCATTGACCGCAGGGGGAAGACCGAAACTCAGAAACAGTTGCATGAGTTCTGGACCCAGTTGCTCGACATGGCTCGCGAGAAGACTCCCCTTCATCAGAACATCTCACCGGGTTGGGATAGTTGGGCAGGAGCCACGGCTGGTGTTGGCGGATTGAGTTTTAACTACTGCTTCGGCCGGCACATCAACCGCGTCGAGCTGTATATCAATCGGGGTACGGCAGAGGAGAACAAGCGTATCTATGGGAAGCTGTCCGAACAGAAAGAGACCATCGAAGAGCGGTATGGCGGGAAGCTAGAGTGGAAACCCCTACCTGGCAAGAAGACGTGTCGGATTCTCGCGGAGATTCCAGAGGGTGGCTTCGACGATCCTGCCAACTGGCCGCGAATTCAGAAGGCCATGGTTGATACGATGATCCGCTTCGAGGCCGCATTGCGACCCAGCTTGGACAGCCTGACGTGATTTCAAGGATCACTTATCTCGCTTCTTGCTGTTGCAGTATGTAGCGTGGGGCCCCCGGACCCACGCGGTATTCTATGTGAACCGGCCGCTGTCAGTCAATCCCGCCCTTGAGCAGTGGCCCCACGTCGCCGGCGTCGCCGTTGTCCTGCTCATTGGCCGACTCGGCGGCGCGTTTGCGGTCGTCGGCGGCGCCGCGGAAGAGCATCTGGTTGTCGAACATGTATTGCCGCGAGGTCCAGGCATCGGCGTCCACGGGGTGGTTGTCGACGGCCTGGGCGAAGGCCACGAGCTTGGCGTCGAGGTTGTCCAGGAAGTGCAGGGCCAGGGCCTCGGCCGTCATCGGCAGCTTGGGGCTGCCGAACTCGTATTGGCCGTGATGGGCCAGGATCATGTGTTCGATTTGCTGGACCACGGCTTCGGGAATGTCGCAACCGTCGGCCCTCAGTTGTCGCACCTTGTCCTCGACCATGCCGACGCCCATGACCAGGTGGCCGATCAGTTGCCCGGCGTCGGTGTAGGCGAACTCGCGGTCGCAGGTCAGTTCGGCCGTCTTGCCGACGTCGTGCAGGAAGATGCCCAGCAGCAGGAGGTCGCCGTCGAGCAGCGGATAGAGCGGTACGATCTTCTGCGCCAGCCGCATGATGCCGAGAGTGTGCTCCAACAGGCCGCCGATGTAGGCGTGGTGGAAGGTCTTTGCGGCCGGTGAACGACGAAAGCGGGCCATCAGTTCATCATCGCTCAGGAACGCCTGAGCCAGCGAACGGACAGGTCCCTCGCCCATCGTGCCCATGATCTTCCGCAGTTCGGCTTCCATTTCGCCGATGTCGTTCTCGGTCGCCGGCAGGAATTCGCTCAGGGTGACCTCTTTCTCGTCCACCGGGATACAGGCATCGACGACCAGTTGCGGGCGTCCCTGGTACATCTCGACGCGGCCCTTGGTACGGACGAATCCGCCGCGCGGCAGCGCCTCGTAGAACTTCTCGGTCGCTTCCCAGATCATCATCGTTACCTGGCCGGTGCGGTCCTGGAGCGTGCCGCGGATGAACATCTTTCCGGTCCGGGCGGTCTTCAACTCCTTCTCGCCGAGCATGAAGACTTCGTCGAAACGCTCACCTTCGCGAACCAGGTCCTTGATGTAAAGCCTACGGGCCATCGAGAGTCTCCTTCCAGGGTGTCGCCAATTGGGTCACGACAGACGAGCATCGTACCAGAGAACGCCCGGCGGGGCAATGGCATCCGGTTCGCCGCGTGGACCCTGTCATGGGGGCACGGCCTTGGCTGACGGCGCAGAAAATAGGCAGGAACGGCTTGCGCCGTCCCTGCTTGGGTAAGGCAACCCATCCCCGCAACGCCCCACCCGACCATCGCGGCCGGGTCGTGTGCTTCGACGATCAGTCCTTGTAGGCCTCGATCTTGTCGACGGCCTGCCGGGCCTGGCGACGAACGCTGCGATCGCTGTCGAACTGGGCCGCATGACGTAACGCCTTCAGAGCGTCCTTGGCCAGCATCGATCCCAGGCTCTCGGCTGCGGCCTCGCGAACGTCGTCGTCACTGTCGCGCGCCAACGCCTCGCTCAGAGCTTCGACGACGCGCGGCGTTGAGAATCGTTTCAGTTTCTCGGCGGCATCCTCTCGTTGGTCTTCCTTGCCGCAACAAAGCAGGTGCAACAACTCGGCCTCGTCGTTGCGGTAGGCGGCCTCGCGGGTCGCCGCCGGCTGCTCAGTCGCTTGCGATTCTTTGGCGGCGGTCTGCTGTGCAGTTTTGCCCAGCGCCCGCTCAATGTCCCGGGCTACGCGCTGTCGCTCGTCGCTCGAAACTCGCCATTCACCGTCCGCCCAGCTTCCGGTGCGCTTGGCCGCGGCGGCCGGCTCATCGCGACGCACGTTGCCGTTCACGCCGGGGCTGCTCGGGTCGGTTCGGTTGTCGGTCTTCTTGTCGTCGGCCTCGGGAGTCTCCGCGACACGATAGACGCGGCGAACCACGATGGGCTCCTCGTAGACCACGGGCTCGTCCACGTAGACGTACGCGCCGGGCGTGACGTAGTAGCTCCTGTAGCCGGAGTATGGCTGGTAGGACCCCCCGTAATAGTCGTTCCACCAGTACCGTGACGCAGGGGACGTAAGTCGTGGCCAGGCGACAACCCGTCTGGAGGTGCGGTAGTGCGGCGATCCATGCCAGTACACCGGCCCAGGATGATGCCATGCGGGACCGTGCGGCCCAGTGTGGTACGGCCAGGCATAGCTGTGGTTGCCGAATCCCCAACCGCCGCAGCTGTAGTAGAAGTATCCGGAGCCGGCGTACCCACCGAAATGGCCATGCCCGCCGCCAATGGACAGGCTAAACGAGACGCCGGCCTGGGCCGCCGGGGAGCAAAGCAGGAGAACCGCCAAAGCGGCCATGCCACCGGCGAACAGGCTGCCATGTATTCTCATGACCCACCTCCGACCAGAAGGGTCCCATCTAGTTTATTTTACATGATTTTCGACGCGTGTGCAGGCGGCATATTCGGTTTTTTCGGACGATGACGCATGGACGGTTCGTCGGCGGTCGTTTTCCGGCCGATTCGGCAGTGCCGCCCGGACGCGGCATTGGTTAACATGAACGGGAAGCCGTCCGGCGGGACGCACTTGCTCTTTCGATGCCAAGGTCCGCGGCGGCCCAGACGCCGGATGGGAGGCAATGATGAACGCAACAAACTGGCTCGTTCTGGTTTCGCTGGTCTGGCTAGTGCTGCTGCAGAGTATGTCGTGGGCAGCCGACGATGCCTCGTGGCAGCAGCCGCAGATCACGATCGAGACGCCGGCCCGCCACCCGTGCGTTGCCGCCACGGCCGACGAACTGTCGCAACTCAGGAAGGCCTGGGCCTCCGAGGGCGCCGAGCATGACACCCTTGCGGCACTGTTCGCCCGGGCCGACGAGGCCATGAAGCGCACGCTGGAGATTCCTCCTGAAGGTGGACAGCACAACCAGTGGTATCAGTGCGAGAAATGCCAGATTGCACTGCAGACCGTCGACGCCCATCACCACAAGTGTCCTAAGTGCGGCCACGTCTACAGCGGCTATCCGTTCGACAATGTCCTCTACGGCCGGACGCACATGCAGAACACCTACCGCGCCGAGGACGCCGCCTGGGCCTGGGTGGTCACCGGCGAGAAGAAGTATGCCGAATTCGCCGCCCGCGTACTGCGCGAGTATGCCGCACGGTACCTGAAGTACGACATGCTGACGGCCAGCGTGGGCGCGAAGGACCAGGACGTCTCCAAGATGCCTAAGGACGGTTGGCAGTACAAATCGGCCGGCCACATGTTCGAGCAGACGCTCAACGAGTCGATGTGGATGATCTACCTCGTGACCGCGTACGATCTTGTCCACGACTCGGGTGTGTTGACCGACGCCGACAAGCAAACCATCGAGCGTGACCTGATCCGCGCCGTGGCCGACAACATCGCCAAGAACCGCATGGGCAAGAGCAACTGGCAGACGTGGCACAATGCGGCTCTACTCTGGGCTGGCGGCATACTCGGTGACGTCGGGCTGGTCCGATCGGCCATTGAGGACCCTGAGAATGGTTTTGTCTTTCAGATGGGTGCCAGCGTCATGCCCGAAGGCATGTGGTTCGAGAACTCCTGGGGCTACCACTACTACACGCTCATGGCCATGACTCACTTGGCCGAGGGCTCGCGGCGGCTGGGTATCGACCTCTGGAGCCACCCGTCGCTGAAGAAAATGTACCTGCTGGCCTTCGACTATCGCATGGACGACGGATCGTTGCCGCGATTCGGCGATGCCGTGCAAGACGATCTGAAGGCCGACTTCGCCAACGAACCGGCCTACGCCGTCTACGGTGACCAGCGCGTCCTTGCGGCCCTCGACGCCAAGCCCACTTGGCTGAGCGTCCTCTACGGTCGCGACGTCTCGCGGAAGGCAAACTTGCCGGCAGGGGGCAGCAAGGTCTTCCCCGGTACAGGGCACGCCATCCTCTCGACCGACGGGCCTGGTAAATTGAGCGCCGCCGTGACCTTTGGACCCTACGGCGGATTCCACGGACACTACGACAAGCAATCCTTCGTCTTCTTCGGCTACGGTCAGGAACTGGCCGTCGATCCCGGCCGTGCCAAGAGCCAGGCCTACCGCCTGCCGATTCACTCTCAGTGGTACAAGTCTACGGTCGGTCACAATACCGTGCTCGTCGACGGCAAGGACCAGAAGGGAGCCGAGGGCAAGTTCGTCGCTTTCAAAGCCAATCCGTCCTATGCTGCCGTGGCGACCGACGACGGGGACGCGTATGAGAACGTCGAGCACAAGCGGTTCCTGCTGCTTACGCCCACCTACTTGCTCGTGGTCGACGAGTTGAGGGCCACGGACAATAAGGAACACACGTTCGATTGGCTCTATCACAATCTGGGCGGACAGGTCTCCTGTGATCTGCCGAAAGCCGATACGCCCCTCGGCGACACGCCCGGCTACGGCTACCTGAAGGACATTGTCGCCTATGCTCCTGTCGCGGAACGACAGAACGGTGGTGCCGACTCCGATGCAGACCGTTTTGATGTGCTATTCAACCAGTCGCAGATCAGAACCGTCTTCAGCACCAAAGACCTTGCCCTGCATTTGACGATGGTCGGTCAGCCGGGCGATCGGGTTTTTACGGCCACGGGCCCGTTTCGCAGCGTGGACGACCGTGTGCCCGTGGTCATCGTTCGCCGCAGCGGCAAACGGGCCGTCTTCGTTGCCGTCCTTGAGCCGGTTCCCGACCGCTCGCAGCCCGGCGTTCGTGCCGTGGCCAATCCGCCGGGCGGCATGGGCGAGCAGGTGCGCGTCAACCGGGCGGCCGGCATGGACAGCGTCGGCTTTCTGGGGAACGTCGGCGAACGGTTCGGCGTCAGCAGCCCAGAAGGGGAGCAGCTTGACACGCGCTAAGCATCTGCCGACGCCGGCGCGGCTGCCGGTTGCATGGCCCGCGAGTTTGAGCTATCATGGCGGCCCTCACGATGTGTGAGGGCCGTTGTTCTTGCCGCTACCGATTCGAAGACACGAGGAAAGTGTTTATGCGTTGGACCCAATCGCTCATCCCGACACTCAAGGAAGTGCCGTCCGAGGCCGAACTGGTCAGCCACCGACTGATGATCCGGGCCGGGCTGATCCGCAAGCTCACGGCCGGGGCGTACACCTACCTGCCGCTGGGCTACCGCATTCTGCGTAAGGCCGAGCAGATTGTCCGCGAGGAGATGGACAAGGCGGGAGCTCTGGAAGTTCACATGCCGGTCCTTCAGCCGCAGGAGTTGTGGGAGGAGTCCGGTCGCATGGCCAACTTCGGTCCCGACCTGATGATCTTCAAAGACCGTCACGGCAAGGTCAATATCCTCGGGCCTACGCACGAAGAGGTGGTTACCGACCTCGTTCGCAACTTCATCAGTTCCTACAAGCAATTGCCTGTGACGCTGTACCAGATTCAGACGAAATTCCGCGACGAGATCCGTCCGCGGTTCGGCGTGCTGCGGTCACGCGAGTTCCTGATGAAGGACGCCTACTCGTTCGACTGCGACGTCGCAGGCTTGGAGAAATCCTACCAGGCGCAATACAACGCCTATTGCCGCATCTTCGATCGCTGCGGGCTTCGCTATGTCGTCGTCGAGGCCGAGAGCGGCCCCATCGGCGGCTCCGCCTCCAGCGAATTCATGGTGCCCTGCGACGCCGGCGAAGACGAACTGGTTCGTTGTCCGCAGTGCGGCTATGCGGCCAATATGGAGAAGGCCTCGGCACAGGCACTAAAAGCGCCAGCCAATCCGCCGACGCTTGCCGAACTGAAGACCGTGCCCACGCCCGACCAGCGGACCATCGACGAGGTCACGGCCTTCCTCGGCCTGAACGCGTCCGACATGATCAAGACGCTCGTCTACGTGGATGGCCAGGGCAAGCCGTTCATCGTTTGCGTTCGTGGCGACCATGACGTCAATGAGATGAAGCTGGCCCACGTGGTCGGGCCCGGCGCGCAACTGGCCGACGAGCGGACCGTTCTGGAAGTGACCGGCGCACCGGTCGGATTCGCCGGACCGGTCGACCTGAAAGCCTCGGTGCCCGTCTACATCGACCAGGCCGTCAGCGTCATGGTCAATGCCGCGAGCGGGGCCAACCAGGTCGATGCCCACATTACGGGCGTCAATCCGGGACGCGACTTCGCGCTCGATCGGGTCCACGATCTGCGGTTCGTAGTGCCGGGCGATCTGTGCCCGAGCTGCAACGTTGCCTTGGAGATCTGTCGCGGCATCGAGATCGGGCACGTCTTCAAGCTCGGGACGAAGTACAGCCAGGCCATGGGCGCCGTCTACCAGGACGAGGCGGGCGAGAGCCACACGATGATCATGGGCTGCTACGGCATCGGCGTCAACCGCATCGTGGCCAGCGCCGTGGAGATCCTGGCCGACGAGCAGGGGCTCGTCTGGCCGATGACCCTGGCGCCGTACCACGTGCTGCTGGTGCCGTTGCGGGCCGAAGGCGAGGAGATGGCTGCGGCCGAAACGCTGTACAATGAATTGCAGGCGGCCGGCGTTGAGGTGCTGCTCGACGATCGCGACGCCCGGGCCGGCGTGAAGTTCAACGATGCCGACCTGATCGGCGTGCCGCTCAGGGTGACCATCGGCGGTCGCGGCTTGAAGGAAGGTCTGCTCGAAATTCGCGACCGGACCAGCGGCGAAACGACTAAGGTGGCTGTAGCCGAGGTCGGCGCGTATCTGATCAACGAGGTGCGCAGCCGGCTTGCAGCACTGAACGATTCGTGACAGGCAAGCTGGCCGGACAAGCCCCCGGCACTCAACATTATGCATCAAGGGTCATTGTTTTGACGGAGTCGGATGCGTCGGGCGGCGTCGATGATGAACTTGGCGGCGACCCATAGGG
>JAFGPY010000107.1 GCA_016935955.1 Planctomycetota bacterium | reverse complement strand
CAGCGTCTCGAACGCCAGGTCCATGGTCGAGCCTCCGGCCCGCACCGGGTGCATGACGTCCCAGTTGACGGCCACGGCCGGACTGTGTACGCGGGCGACGACCTCGGCCACGTGAGCCGGGTCGCACCAGTCGTCGTGCGTCTCCAGGCAGACCGTCACGCCCCGTTCGAGGGCGTGATCGGAAGCTTCCTTCAACGACTCGACCAGCAGGGCGATGGACTCGCTGCGCGAGCGGCCCTTGGGAATCTGGCCGCCGAAGACGCGTATCCGCGGCGAGCCGACGTCGGCCGCAAGGTCGATCGATTGCAGCGTCTCGGCCACCTGCTCGCCGGCCGTGGCGGGATCGGCGTACTTGCAGCTCGTGGCCACGCAGCACAAGGCCACGCCGCTCGCCTCGGCCAACTCGCGGGCGGCCTCGCGGCCGGCCTCGTCGCTGGCCAGCTCGATGCCGTGCTTGTGGCCCGAACCGATGCGCGGCTCGATGCCGTCGTAGCCAAACCGCTTGGCCATCGTCAGGGCCTCGCCGAGCGTGGCCTCCGGGCACGAGAACGTCATGAACGAGTACTTCATCGCAATCCTCCTGGTCTGGGCCGTCAGGCTGCCCGTTCCTCCGCATCAGAGTGCCACTCGTTTGAGTGCAAACGCGCGCCGAGCATCGTTGACACCATCGGGCACGGCAGGCCGTGCCCCTACGCCCCGGGGTGCCATGGCCGCTTGCGGCCATGCCGATTCCCTCGCCCTCGCGTGCGCGTCACTTGATCCTCACGGCCTTCTCCGTGGCGGCCGAGGCGTAGGGTGGGTGCTTGCACCCACGCGGAAACCACCCCCTGGCAAGTGGCCGCCTCTACTTGATCCTCACGGCTTTCTCCGTGGCGGCCGAGCGGTAGATGGCGTCGCTGATCTGCTGAACGATCAGGGCCTTCTCCAGGGGCGTCGCCGGCTGGCGGCCGGTGCGGATGGCCTCGGCGAAATCCGCCAGTGGCGCGTTGACCGCCACGCCCCAATCCTCGTCGCCTTGCCAGATGACCTTCGGCGTCACGCCCTTGGCCGTCGTCGTCTCGTCGAAAACCACCTGCTTGTTCTTGCCGGGAATCATCCGCATCGAGAGCGACCCGCGCGTGCCGATGATCTGCCAGGCGTAGTCGGCCTGGGCCGGCATGTACTCGCCGCGCTCCAGCGTCATGGCCGTGCCGCCCTCGAACTGGATCAGCGCGGCGTAGTGCGTCTCGGCGTCGCTGTCGGGCACGACGTGCGAGGCCAGTTGCGGCGGGATCGGCCACGTCTGGGCCAGCACGGTTCGCGGCTCCAAGGCCCACTCGGTCAGCCCCAGCAGGTAGTCCAGGTCGTAGCAGCCCCAGTTCATCAGGATGCCGCCGCCGTTCTCGGCCGTGCGCAGTCGCCACGTGGGCCGCAGCGTCTCGGGCTGCGAACCGGCCTGGTCGATGGCCCGCATCCTCAGCAGCCGCAGGGCGCCGAGGGCCCCGGTGCTGATGAACTCCGCGGCCGCAATGGCGTGCGGGGTGAAGCGATGACGGCACGACAGCGCCGCTCCGACCAGCGGACCCCGGGCGGCGATCATCCGTCGCACCTGGCCGGCGTTCATGGCCACGGGCTTCTCCGTGAGCACGTGCTTGCCGGCCTTGAAGGCTTGCATCACCAGCTTCGGCCGCCCGACCGTCGGAAAGGCCAGCACCACGGCCTCGACGTCCGGGTCGCGGATGAGCCGTGCGCCGCTGGAGTATGTTCGCGTGACGCCGAACTTGGCCTTGGCCTGCTCGATGCGCTCGGGGATCAGGTCGGCCGCGGCGAACGGCTCGACGCCGTCGATCTCCACGGCCGACTGCAGGTGCTTGGTGCCCATGACGCCGCAACCGATCACGCCGAGTTTCAGTGCGCCCATCGTGAATCTCCTTGGAGTGTTGTGCTGCCTCAGAAGCCGGGGTGCCATGGCCGCTTGCGGCCATGCCGAACGTCCTCCAGCTATGCGGGCACGGCAGGCCGTGCCCCTACGACAACAAACCGTCTGGGTGCCATGCTTCTGCTTGCAGAAGCATGCCGACACAGCGTTGATTCTCACCGCGTGGCTGCATAGCAGCCACCCTACTTGTTGTCGCCGGCCCACGGGTGGTGCGTGCGGCCGGTCTCGTACATGGCCAGGATGTTGTCCACGGGGGCGTCGACTTGGATGTAGGTGTGTCCCGGTCCGAAGATGTAACCCCCGTCGGCGCCCAGAATGTCGATCAATCGGCGGGCCTCGGCGGCCACCTGCTGCGGCGAACCCTTGCACAGCACCTGCTGCAGATCGAGTCCGCCCCAGAAACAGATGTCGCGGCCGAAGTCGCGCTTCAGTCCGGCCGGGTCCATGCCCTCGGCCCGAATCTGGATCGGCTCCAGCAGGTCGACGCCGGCCTCGATGATCATCGGCAGCAGCGGCCGCACGGCACCGCAGCAATGCAGCAGGAACTTCTTGCCGACGGCATGCACGCGTTCGGTCGCCGCGCTCAGGTACGGCACGATCATCTGTTTGAACACCTGCGGGCTGAACAGCGGGCCGAGTTGCGAGCAGTAGTCGTCGGCCATGTAGACGATGTCCAGGTCCTTGCCGCAGGTGGCGAGCAGCCGGTCCAGGTGGGCCAGCGTGCAGTCGGCGATCGTGCGGATGAGGTGCTCGGCGTACTTCGGCCGCAGGGCCATGTCCATCATCAGGCCTTCCATGCCGCGGACCCACGTGGCCCGGAAGTAGGCGCCCCAGCCGAACGTCCCGATGACGGCTCGCTCGCGATGGGAGGCGATATCGGCCGGGCAGTGGTCGAAGCTTACCGCGTCGGCCGCGGGCCACGGGTGGGCGTCGATGTCGGCGATCTCGTCCTTGCCCGCCAGCGGGCTGTAGCACAACTCGCCGTAGGAGCCGCCCTCGTAGTGAACGACCCGCGTGCGGAATCCCCACAGCGAATCGGTCTG
>JAFGPY010000106.1 GCA_016935955.1 Planctomycetota bacterium | reverse complement strand
GAGACCCGAGGAACGGGGTGCCATGGCCGCTTGCGGCCATGCCGGTGGGCCTGAAAACTCATGGCCGCAAGCGGCCATGGCACCCGGTCCTGAGATCGTGCGGCAAACAGTCGGCGACAATGAGCATGCTGTGCATTCATTGTGCCAGACAGCTTAGGCCGCCGACGGTTCCACAGCGACGATCAAGGTCCGTTCCGCGCCGGGCGCGCGGAGCGGACCTTTCTGTTTGTCCCGACGGGCCTCGCGCGTCACGTATCGGCGAGCGCCTTCTCGATGGCCTCGCGGATGCCTTCGCGCGGGGCCTCGTAGCCCCAACCGATCTCTCTGCCGTTGACGTAGATGGCGCGCGAGACCTGGTGGCACAGCAGCGCCTCGCGATCGTCGGACGACTGCTCGCGCAGTACGACGGCATCGCCGAACTCGGCCGCCACCTCGCGAACCCGTTGGGCTTCGATGTCGGTGGTCTGGCAGAACGGGCTCCAGAACAGGTCCACGACGACCTTGCCCGCGATCGGCTCAAACGTGTAGCGCGGTTTGAACGGTACGGGGGGCTCGGCCGAATCGTCGAACACCTTCCACATCAGCCGGCTCTTGCCCTCCTGGGCGACGACCGTGTAGCCGTGCCGCTCGAAGAACGACGCCGGCATGAACCAGGAATCGCCCGTGTAGGCCGTCGTGCACAGGGCCTTGCGGTTCTGCCGCCTCGTTTCCTCCTCGGCGGCGCCCAGCAGGGCGCGGCCCGCGCCCTGCCCCTTCTCCTTCGGCAACACCCAGAGGCACGGCAGCACCGCCAGGTCACGGCCCAGAGGACCGGACGGCGACAGCTCAATCGGCAGGACGAAGGCGAAACCCACGTGCCGCCCGTCGGCCAGCGCCACCTGGACCCGCACGTCTCGGTCATAGTGGTCCCGCAGCCACTCGCTTCGCCGCACGCCGCAGGCATCGATCTCCGCCGACTCGCTGACGTGCGAGCACGTGGCGACGAAGTACTCGTCCTCGGCCTGCATCTCGCGAACCGTAATCGTGGCCATGATATCCTCCTTCCGCCGTTGTCCCCTACTCGCCTTGCACCGTGACAACGACCGTCCGCTCGCGCGGTTTGATGTCGCATTCCAGGTGGAAGATCTGCTGCCACGGACCATTCTAGGAGACGGCCCCGCGTCGGTCAAAGCGATTGCGGGTGCGGCCCATTGGCCTGCCGGGCGCCATGCTTCTACTTGTCGTAGGATCCCGAGCGAAGTCGAGGGGCAGAAGCATGCCGAACGCCGCTTGCCTACGCATGGCCACAAGCGGCCATGGCACCGCGTCCGGCACAAACGAGCCATTGGCTTGCCGCCGGCACGCAGGTATACTGACCCTGCGCAACTCTGCCCCAAAGGAGGAATACCGCCGCATGAGCCGCACGCCGACCAATCTTCTGCTGGTGTTCGCCGACCAGATGCGCGGCCAGGCCATGGGCTGCGCCGGCGAGAAGCAGTTGCGAACGCCGAACCTGGATCGCCTTGCCGCCGAGGGCACGCGATTCAGCCGCGCGTTCTGCAACTCGCCGGTCTGCACGCCGTCGCGCGGCACGCTGCTGACGGGACTCTATCCCGCGGGCCACGGAGCCTATGTCAACGACATCGCGGTCCGGACCGATGTGCCGTCGCTGGGCACGCTCTTCCGCGACGCGGGCTACGCGACCGGCTACGTCGGCAAGTGGCACCTCGACGGCGTGCCGCGCGACAAGTTCACGCCGCCGGGCCCGCGACGGCTGGGCTTCGACACGTTCTGGGCCGTCCACAACTGCACGCACAACTACCTCGACACGTTCCACTATCGCGACACGCCCGAGCGGATTCCCTCCGGCGACTACGAACCGGTCACGCAGACCGACCTGGCCCTCGACTTTCTGACCGAGCACGCGCGGCAACCGTTCTGCCTGGTGCTCAGTTGGGGACCGCCGCACGATCCCTACCAGAAAGTGCCCGAACGGTTCCGGGCTATGTATGATCCGTCGACGATCGAGTTGCGGCCCAACGTGCCGCCGGACCGCGCCGAGCAGGCCCGCCGTGACATCGCCGGCTACTACGCCCACGTGACCGCCCTGGACGAGCAGATGGGCCGATTGATGCGGGCCCTGGACGACCTCGGCCTGGCCGGGAACACGCTCGTCGTGTTCACGAGCGACCATGGCGACATGCTCGAAAGCCAGGGCCAGATGCGCAAACAGAAACCGTGGGAAGAGTCGATCAGCATTCCGCTGATCCTGCGGCAACCGGGCCGCGTGCCCGCCGGCCGCACGTCCGAACACCTCGTCGGCGTGGTCGACCTGTTGCCGACCCTCTGCGGCCTGGCCGGCGTGCCGTGCCGCCATCCGGTGCAGGGTCGTGACCTTGCAGCCATGGTCCGCGGCCGCGACGGCGACGCCCCGCAACAGGACGTGCTTATCGTGGACCCGGTGCCGATCGATGACGGCCGCGACCTGCCGCCGTGGTGGGGACTGCGTACGCCGCGATGGACCTACGCCCGGACGCTCGATGAAGTTTGGGTGCTTTACGATAATGGGAACGACCCGTACCAGACGCGGAACCTGGCCGACAGCCCCGATCACGCGAACGTGCGCGACGAGTTGGACCGCCGGCTCCGTGCCGCCGTGGAGCGGGCCGGCGAGCCCATGGAACCGTGGCCCGCGACGATTCGCCGCCTGGACCTCGTGGCGGCCTGGAACGCCCGCGAACGAGAGTTCTACGGCGACAAGGGCCGCGTTCTGTGATGCAATAAGCGCTCCGCCGAAGCGTTGATAGAACCAAGAGCGGCGTCGAGAGAATCGTGTTGTTCCAAGGAGAGCGAGTGCCGTAGCACGGCCTGCCTGTCCCGAGCGAAGCCGAGGGGCCGTGCCCGCGGGCGCCATGTAGCCCGGCCGCCCTCGGCCGGGGAACACAGACGTGAAGCGCGGCCGAGAGGAAGGCCAGGCCTTAATGAGGTGTCGCCGCGTTGTCGTTGCCTATCGTGGCCAAGCTGCGCTTGACCACGGCACCCTGCACCCTGCTCCGCCGAAATGGTAGAATAAAGTGATGAACAGGTCGTCGAGCCTATCCGAATAGCCCAGTGTCGTTCAAGGAGAGCGGCCATGTGTGGCAGGAATCGTTCGAGCGTCGGAGTCGTGTTGACCGTGCCGGCCATGTTGCTGGCGATGCTGGTCGTGACCGTGGCGGTCATGGCCCAGGAGGGTCCGCCTCCCGGACCGCCGCCCGGACCGGCCCCGTCCAACACCAACCAGGCCACGCCCACCAACACCGGCAGCAGCGAGGCCCGCCGGGTCCGCTGGTCGCAGCAGGTCCGCCTGCCCAAGGACGTCAAGATCACGCGCGACCTAGAGTACGCCCGCGCGGGCGAGACGCCTTTGCTGCTCGACCTCTACGTGCCCGAGGACACGGCCAAGCCGCGGCCGCTGGTCGTCTGGATTCACGGCGGCGGATGGCGAACCGGCAGCAAGGAACAGTGCCGGGCCACGCCGCTCGCGATGCAGGGCTACGTCGTGGCCAGCATCAACTATCGCCTCGTCCAGGACGGACGCTGGCCGGCGCAGATCCACGACTGCAAGGCCGCCATCCGCTGGCTCCGCAGCAACGCCGACACCTACGGCATCGATCCCAAGCGGATCGGCGTCTGGGGCTCCTCCGCCGGCGGGCACCTGGCCGCCCTGCTGGGCACCTCGGGCGACGTCAAGGAACTCGAGGGCACCCTCGGCCACCTCGACCAGTCCAGCCGCGTCCAGGCCGTCTGCAACTGGTGCGGCCCGAGCGACCTGTTGAGCATGGCCCAGCAGGCCCACAAGCGGAGCCAGTACGATCACAATGCCGCCGATTCGCCGGAGTCGGTGCTCGTGGGCGGCGCCCTGCAGGAACTCAAGGACAAGGCTCGCGCCGCCAGTCCCATCACCTACGTCAGCGGCGACGATCCGCCGTTCCTGATCATGCACGGCGACAACGACCGCGTCGTGCCTTACCAGCAGAGCGTGATCCTCGACGAGGCCCTGCGCAAAGCGGGCGTCGAGTCGTCGCTGCACACCATCGCCGGCGGAGGTCACGCCTTCGGCGGCCAGATGCTCAACGAGATGGTCCTGGAATTTTTCGACAAACACCTGAAGTCGAAGGCCCCGGCCGCCGCAACGACGACCCCCGTCGTCGACGAGAAGGCCCCGGCGCCGACGAACGTCACCGGCACGACGAAGGAAACCACCGAGCGACCGACGATAACGAACGCCCCGGACAACACCGAGAAACCGAAAGAGCAACCGACCGTAACGCCCTGATCGCGTTCTCAGACGAAATGGGGTGGCATGGCCCGATGTGTCACGGCGGGTCTTGTCCGAGGCAGTCCGGTAATTCGGGCGCACGTGATCGTGCCGCGATGGGCAACGGCAAGCGGCAAATCGAGGATGTCCGGTCTCTGCCGCAACTCCTGCGTAGATCTGTTGCCGAGGCCCGAAGGGCCGTCAGCATTTTAGCCGGGGGCGAAGCCCCCGGTGCCAGACCCTCTCAATTCTCTGAGCCCCGACGGGGCGAGACGCAGTTGATCGACGAACAGGTGCCGCCCCTTCGGGGCTCAGGTGTCTGTGATGCCTGGTTTCCGGGGGCTTCGCCCCCGGCCAAACTCTCGTCGGCCCTTCGGGCCTTGGCTCTTCGGCCATCGAGAGGCTGCTGCCGGAACAGGTATCCTGTCTGCCGCACACGGCCTCCTCTCCGTCCGGAGATGTAGGGTGGGTCCCCCGGACCCACGCGGATTCATCGTCAACGGTGGGTGCGGGGCACCCACCACACTACTGTGCAGAATGAAACGGAGGGGCGTGCACCTCCCGACCTATGATTCTGTCTCGGGCGACGAGGCACCACACCCCTTCGACAACTCTCTCCTCGACGCCCACTTGCCTATCTTGGGTTCTGATGTAGGTCACGAGCAACGATTTGAGTTCTGCCAGGTCTTTGCGATAGTTGATATGGTATTCCTCGCGACAGCCTTCCCTCCAAATGTGGGTAAGCCTCGCGTACTGCTCCTCCTTGCAGTGAGGACACTTGACAATTTGGTATTCGTTTTGGACCAGCCACTCCGAGTTGTCGCTCACAGAATATCGGCGTGTCGCTTCTCGTCGTCTAGCCAACTTCCCCGTCGCGCCATACTTGCCCCCTATTCATATTATGGTAGTACTTCGTCAGCCCTCTTCGCCCACGGCCCGCCGCAGGGCGGCGCGGGCCAGGATGCGGGTGCTGTCGAGCGTCGGCAGCGGCGAGCAGTCGTCGTTGATCAGCAACGGGATCTCCGTGCAGCCCAGGACCACGGCGTCGCAACCGTCGCCCTCAAGGTGCGAGATCACGTCGCAGAACCAGCGGCGCGACGCGTTCTTGAAAACGTGGTTGACCAGCTCGTCGAAGATGATTTCGTTGATCCGCTCGCGCTCGCCCTCGGTGGGCACGCGATGCTCGATGCCGCGGGCCGCCAGGCGGCGCGGGTAGACCGGTCCTTCCATGAGGAACTTCGTGCCCAGCACCGCCACGCGCCGGCAGCCGCGACGTTCGGCCTCGCGGGCCACCTCCTCGGCGATGTGCAGCCAAGGCACCGGCGACTCGGCCGCCACGCGGTCGAACGCCTGGTGAATCGTGTTGTCGGGCGAGATGCAGAAGTCGGCCCCGGCCTGGGCCAGTTTTCGCGCCGACGCCAGCATCAGTTCCGCCACGGCGTCCCAGTCGCCGGCCTCGATGCCTTTCATGTACTTGGCGAACGGCGGACAGTGCATCGAAATCTCGGGGTGCCCGTAGCGGCCGAGGACCTGCTGCCCCTCGATGCAGAGGGTCTCGAAACACAGCGCCGCTCCCGGGGCGCTGCAGGCGACGATGCCGACGTGTTGGGTCATGGCAGGTCAGCTCTTCTTCAGGTCCGGCATCTTGCGATCGAAGTACGGGCTCTTGCCCGTCGCGCTCAGCGGAATCCCCACGGCGGCAATCACCCCATCGTCGAAGAGCTTCAGGTTGCAGACGGCGCGGCCGACGGTGTACATTATGCGGCAGTCGGCGTGATGCAGGGCGGCCACGGACGCGGCGCTCGAGGCCGCAATGCCCAGGTCCATGTGGTTGAAGGCACAGGTCGCGCCGGCCTTCTCGTTGGCGGCGCAGTTCTCGTAGCCGCAGAAGCCGCACGTCTTCAGCCCGGCGCGGCGATTGGCGGCCGCAACGAGCACGGCCATCGGACTGAGCCGCAGGTTCTCCGCGTCGCGAAGGAAGAACGGCTGCTCGGTCTCGCGGGCGATGCGTTCCATCTCGTCGGCCACGGCGTCCTTGTCGGGTCCGGCGAGGATCATCGTCTTGACGACGTCCACGCCGCGCGTCTTCGGCGCCGTCCGGGCCGCCAGACACATCAGGTCGGCCACCATCGTCAGGGCTTCACGTTCGGGCATCCTCGGGTCTCCTTGCCGCACCGACGGCTGCGCCGCGGCGACCTGTCGCGTCGTCGCCCTCGCGGCCATGCGGTCTACGGTTTCTGCGTGTGCACCGGGTCGCGTCCCAACTGCCTGGGCTTCGCGTCGGCCTGCGGCGGCAGCTTCGGCGGCCGGGCATTGAGGTTGCTGTAGACGCCCAGCGGCAGGTTCACATCGAAGGCCATCGCCTCGGCCGCAATCGACAGGTGCCGGCCCAGGTCGGCCACGCCCTCGGCGTCGGTCATGCGGAAATCGAGAATGTGCGGCATGATCGGCCCGTCGTCGCCGACGCGGCGGTACTCGGACCATTCGCCCCAATGCGGGATGCCGTTGAAGTGCGTGTCGAAGATCGTCATCATGGCCCGGTCCACGCGGTCGCTGACGGGGTCGAAGTAGACGTACAGGCGATCCTCGTACCAGTGCCCCGTGACCATCGGGTCGAAATCCGCCCGGACGACGTTCCAGAGGTTGCCGCCCGCGGGACTGCGCACCTGGCCCGACGGCGACAGCCTGACGCCCTGCCCCAGCAGCGTGAACGGCATGCAGAACAATTCGCGGATGAATCGCATCTCGTCGGCCGCCTGCTCAAACATGAACAGCCGCCCGACCGTCTTGTCCGTGACCTCCAACGGCTTGGCGATCGCCTTGCCGCGGAAGAAGACGCGCCACGTCGCCCCGTCGTACATCGACGTCGTCTGCGTCGTCAGGTCGTCGATCCGCATGCGGCGGCTGGTCAGGTCGATGCAGTAGATTCTGCGGCTCTCGATGGCCTCGAACCCGCGGCGGTAGTCGGCCCAGTGGGTCTCGATGACCAGATTCTTCCTGGCGCTCCAGACGTACGGATTGCCGTGGGCCCAGACGGCGTCGCGAAGCACCGGCCGCACCGTCTCGTCCTGCGCCGCGATCCGCTGCATCAGGGCGTCGGCCGGCGTGCAGCCGCCAAGGGCCGCAGCCACCAGGCACATGACCACCAGGGCCGGGCGTGCCGCTGCGACCTTGGAGATTCCCTTCGCCGACGGATTTCCGATTCGCTCGCTCATGGGCTTTGGATTATACTGGTCGCCGCCGACAGCCGCCAGCGTTTTTGCGCCGCGCGACGGCACCGTAAGGGCACGACGGTAGAGGGCTGCACCAACTCCTCCCCCTTGACGGGGGAGGTGCCGCTGTCAAGCGGCGGTGGTGGTGTCGCGTCGGAGGCAGCTTGCCGCCGATTCGTGGTCCCTGTCCCGCGTCACCCTCACCCGGCCCTACGGGCCACCCTCTCCCGTCAAGGGAGAGGGGTCTCATGGCGCTGCGCGGCGGTTGTCGTTCCGCTAAACGATCCGGGGTCCCCATGCCGAAAGACTGGCCGTACAACTTCCCGTGGATCGTCCTGGCGGCGTCGCTGCTGCTGACGGGCATCGGCCTGCTGGGCATCTACAGCGCCACGTTGCCCAGTCCCCGCGCCGACACCGCCCCGGAAGCCTCGCGCGTGGTCATCATGCAGGTGCTCTACCTGATCGTGGCCCTGGGCGTCTTCGTGGCTGCACTGGTGCCCAGCTACCTCAAGCTGGCCCGTTTCAGCTACCTCATCTACGTTCTGTCGCTCCTGCCGCTGGTGCTGCTGCTGGTGGCCCAGCACTACGGCGGTATCGAGGGACTCATCGGAGACCGCAACGGCGCCTACAGTTGGTTCCAAGTGCCCATCCCCGGCATGAACCCGCGCGAGCGGCCGAGCGTGCAACCGTCGGAGCTGACCAAGATCGCCTTCATCATGGCCCTGGCCCGTTACCTGACCTATAGCCGCAAGTACCGCACGCTGAAGGGGCTGGCCGTCCCGCTGGCCATGGCCCTGGTGCCCACGCTGCTGGTCGTCCGCCAGCCCGACCTGGGCACGGCCATGATGTTCGTTCCCGTGCTCGGCCTGATGCTGCTGGCCGCCGGGGCCCGCATCCGGCACATGGCCGTTCTGGCCCTGGTCGTGCTGGCCATGACGCCGCTGGCCTACCTGAAGTTCGACACCTACCAGCAGCGGCGGCTCGACGTCTGGATCATCGCCGGACCCATCGAGCAGTTTCACATGAAACGCCAGCAGGCCGCAGCCGACAATCGCGAACTGACCGACGACGAGAAACGCGAGATGGCCGATCGCCTGCGCCGCTCGAAGCTGACGCGGCTGTTCCTTGCCGCCGATTACGCCAAGTGGTGGTCCGGGCGGCACGTGCCGTGGCTGTTCGGCTCCAAGTACCTGAGGGGCAAGGGCTACTACGACGCCCCGTATGAGCACGAAATCTACGCCCAGCCGGGCGATTCGGTCGGCAAGCAGTACAACCGCGTGTCGCAGTTCGTCGACAAGTGGCTCCTGGGGCCCGGCTTCCATGCCTGGCAGGCCAAAGTCGCGGTGGGCCACGGCCACGTGACCGGAACCGGCCTGGCCCAGGGCAGCCAGACGCGACACAGGTATCTGGCCGAGGCCCACAACGATTTCGTCTTCGCCGTGATCGCCGAGGAGTGGGGCCTGATCGGGGCGCTCCTGGTGCTGGCCCTGTTCATGCTCATCGTCATCTTCGGCGTGGACGTCGGGCTGGCGACCAACGAACCCTACGGCAAACTGCTGGCCATCGGCGTGGTGGCCCTGATCGGCGCCCAGGCCTTCCTCAACATGGCCATCGCCGTGGGCCTGACGCCGATCACCGGCATCCCCCTGCCCCTGATGAGCAGCGGCGGCAGCTCGCTGGTCTCCAGCTACCTGGCCCTCGGGCTGCTGTGCAACGTCGGCCTGCGCCGCTATCTGCTGCCCGAGCCGCAACCGTTCCAGTTCGACGACTAGCAGTCCGTTGAAGAAATGTAGCCCGGCCGCCCTCGGCCGGGGAACACGGACTTACACGGTCATCGGCAACCTCGCTTCACGCCCGAGGGCGGTCGTGCTACATAAGCTCTGACTTCTTCAACGGGCTGCTAGCCGCGCCGCTGAAGCATGTAACGGAGCAACCGAATCACCGCCCGCCGCCGATTGTCGGGCAGGGCCTCGCCCAGGTAAACCAGTTGCCCGTCGGCCATCTCCAGCACGATCCGGTGCATCCCCATGAGCCGCGTCGTGCTGTCGTCCGCGCTCACGACGTCGGACCAGGCGAACTCCTTCGTGTGATGAAAGACGGAGTGCCCTTCGTCGAGGCCGACCGTGTCGCCGTGGACCGCGAAACGAAAACGGCCGAGGATCCATTCCAGGCACATGCCGATGCCCGTCGACAGGCCGAGGGCCGAAAAGATGAACTCGATCCAGTTCTTGTCCATCGCCGTCCGGATGCTGAGATAGGCCGTGACGACAACGAGCATCAGAATGTAGATGGCGGCAGGCTGGAAGATCGAGGCCGAGATCGTGAATCCGTCGTCGTCCTGCCGGAAGTGCACGCGCTTCGGCAGCGGGTAAGCCAGCAGCGTCTCGTTGCCGCCGGCGTCCTTGCCCTGCTCGCAGAGCCACGCGTTGCCGCAGGACCGGCATACGGCCAACTCGGCCCGCCGCTCAGGCTCGTTGATCGCAAGACCAAGACCGCACTGGGGACAAGCCACTTCCATCGCCCGCCTCCCGTTGCGAACAAGCCCGCCGCATTGCGGCGGGATACGAAGCGATCTTCGCGCACGATCCCGCGGCAGTGCCGCGGGCTTGTTACGGCGCCCCACGTGTCGACGAGTGGCGTGGCCGCGCTCGACGCAGTTCCCGAGCGACATCGAGGGGCGTGGCCATGATCCATCACTACAGCCGCGCGCGTTGACGCTCGCGGATCAGTTGTCGCAGCACGGCGCCGACGTACGTCTTGCGGTCGTCGCGGAGCCATGTGCCGAATTTCAGCGGCTTGCCGTTCTCGATGTCCACCCAGAGGCACGATACCGGGCGATCATTGACGCGCGTGCCCGAATCTCCCAGGTAGACCTTCGTGACGCTCGCCAGGTTGGCCGCCTTGCGAAAGCCCAGTGAGGCGAACCCCGTGAAGACCTCCATGCGGTCGCCGTCGAGCGTGATCTGCACGCGGCCAATGGTCATCAGCAGCGTCATGTAGGCGGCGAAGACGCCCACCGCCATGAACGGTATGGCGAACAGCGTCAGGCCGATCTCGAATTGGCCGTTCTTGATCTGGCTGGCGATTACGCCGAAAGGCGCCACGATGCCGAAGCCGCCGACGAAGAGGAGCCAGAAGATCGCCCAGCCGCTGCGCGTCGGGGCGGCAATCGTCAGGCGGCTGCCGTAGTTCTCCACGACGACGCCCGCGGGCACGTCGTTCAGGTCCACGTCGGCGAAATCGCCCTCGACGTCGTCCACGAGGTCGCTCAGCGGGAAGGCCTCGTTGCACGCGCGGCAGAAAGCCACGTCCTTGGCCACGTTCACATCGTCCTGGGCAATAGCGCCGCCGCACTTCGGACAGGTCACTTCCATCGCTCGCCTCCCGTTGCGAACAAGCCCGCCGCATTGCGGCGGGATACAACACGGTCTTCGCACACGATCCCGCGGCAGTGCCGCGGGCTTGTTACGACAGGGTGGCATGGCCACGCTTGCGTGGCCATGATCGTGGGTGCCGTGGTCAAGCGAAGCTTGGCCACGATAAGCGCTCGCCAAGTGATGAAAGCTCATCATGGCCTAGCCTTCGGCTAGACCATGGCACCCCCCGCTCAAACACGGCCGGACAAGACCGGCCGTGGCACAATCACGAAATGACTGTTACTTGGCCACGATGTTGACCAGGCGGCCGGCGACGACGATCACCTTGCGGACCGTCGCGCCGCCAATGGCCTTGACCACCTTGTCGTCGGCCAGGGCCATCTGCTCGATCGTCTTGTCATCGGTCCCGGCGGCAACCGTCACGTGACCGCGCAGCTTGCCGTTGACCTGCACGCCAAGCTCGATCACGTCTTCGCGGCAAGCCTCCTCGCTGTACGGCGGCCAGCCCGCGGCGATAATTCCGCCCTCGTGCCCCATCATCTGCCACAGTTCCTCAGCCACGTGCGGCACCATGGGGCCGAGCAACTTGACCATCGACTCCAGGGCGAAACGCAGAACCTGCCAGTCAGTCGTCCAGTGCTTTGAATCGTACGGCTTCAACTGCTGGCCCGGCTTCACCTCCACCACATCGAACCCTCGTGGATAGACCTCAATATTGCGCGTTTCGTTGCCCATACTGGGATCGTATTTGGCGCTAGAATGGAACTGCCAGCGAGTCGAGATTTCGTTTGACAGCTCCATGATGGCCGCAATGGCGGTGTTGAACTGCCACGAGTTATCTATGTCGTTTGTGACCTTGCGAATCGTCTGATGTGTCTTGCGCCAGATCACTTTAGCGTCTTCGCTCAAGTTGTCTCCGGTGCCTTCATACACGGATGAGCCTATGGACGAATCTCGGAATTCAGGTTCTTGTCCTAAGTACTCAATGGTAGTGGCAATTTGCATCCAGACCCTGTTCAAAAACCGGTTGGCTCCGGCGACGGCCGAATCGTTCCACTCGGCGTCCTTCTGCGGCGGGCCGATGAACAGCGTGTAGAGACGCTG
>JAFGPY010000105.1 GCA_016935955.1 Planctomycetota bacterium | reverse complement strand
TGCGGCCCGAGACCGAGATTCTCGAGACGGGCATCAAGGTCGTCGACCTCATCGAGCCCTACGCCAAGGGCGGCAAGGTCGGCCTGTTCGGCGGTGCCGGCGTCGGCAAGACGGTCTTCCTGAAGGAACTCATCCGCAACATCGCCATCGAGCACGGCGGTCGTAGCGTTTTCGCCGGCATCGGCGAACGCACCCGCGAGGGCAACGACCTGTGGCTCGAACTGCAGGAGTCCGACGTGCTGGACAAGGCGGCCCTGGTCTACGGCCAGATGAACGAGCCGCCGGGCGCCCGCCTTCGCGTTGGCCTGACGGCCTTGACCGTCGCCGAGTACTTCCGCGACGAAGAGAAAGCGGACGTGCTCCTGTTCATCGACAACATCTTCCGCTTCAGCCAGGCCGGCAGCGAAGTCTCGGCCCTGTTGGGCCGCATGCCCTCGGCCGTCGGCTATCAGCCCACGCTGGCCACCGAGATGGGTGCCCTGCAGGAGCGCATCACCAGTACCCGCAACGGCAGTATCACCAGCATCCAGGCCATCTACGTGCCGGCCGACGACCCGACCGACCCGGCCCCGGCCACGACGTTCGCCCACCTCGACGCCTCGACCTACCTCGAGCGCAAGATCTTCGAGCTGGGCATCTATCCGGCCGTGGATCCGTTGGCCTCCAGCAGCGTCGTGCTCGACCCGCGCGTCGTCGGCCAGCGGCACTACGATGCGGCCCAGAAGGTGCAGGAGATTCTGCAGCGCTACAAGGACCTCCAGGACATCATCGCCATCCTGGGCATGGACGAACTGTCCGACGACGACAAGATCACCGTGGCCCGGGCCCGCAAGATTCAGCGATTCCTGTCGCAGCCGTTCTTTGTCGCCGAGAACTTCACGGGCATGGCCGGCAAGTACGTGCCGCTCGAGGAGACGATCGACGGCTTCGAGCAGATCATCAACGGCGAGTGCGACAAGATGCCCGAGCCGGCCTTCTACATGGTCGGCAACATGGACGAGGCCCGCGAGAAGGCCAAGAAGATGTAATCGCAGAGAGGCCCGACGATGTCCTTACAGGTCACCATCCTCACCCCCGACCGCCGCATCTTCGACCGCCAGGAGTGCCACGAGGTGGAACTCCCCGGCCGCGACGGAACGTTTGGCATTCTGGAGAACCACACCCCGCTGCTGGCGCCCCTGGGCATCGGCGTCATCCGCCTGCGCAGCGGCGGCGAGGTCACCCACCGTGTCGCGGTGGCGGAGGGCATGGTCGAGGTGAGCGAGGACCACGTGCTCGTGACGGCCCATGCCGCGGAACGGTCGGACGAGATCGACGTAGCCCGCGCCAAGGCGGCACGTAAACGTGCCGAGGATCGGTTGCACCATCGCCGCGACGTCGACGTCGAGCGTGCCCAGGCCGCCCTAGCCCGGGCCCTGAACCGCATTCGTATCGCCGAAGCCAAACTCCATTGAGGCCCCTTCCGGCGTCTTCATGACCGCGCTGTGGAAACCGTTTTGCCGCAGCCGTACATTAGTGCCGTGCATCAAAACAGCCAAAGTCGTGCCTCCAGCGGCCCAACAAGGTCTGTTATTGAGCTCCCTCGCCGACGTCCTGCCAAGATCCGGGCCAACTCGTAACTCACTGAACGTCAACCAGTTGCATCGCCCTCCTTCCCACGCTTGACATCGTTCGGCAATCCCCCGGCGACGCACGCACGCATTAACACCCTGTGATATACTTTCACTGTCCCGGGGGATGGTGTGGCAGGGACGTCGTCAGCAGATCGGCCGGCAGATCCGATGTCTCAAGCCCATCAGAAGGATGCGAGTGTTCGTGTTCAGGTGCGCTGCGGGGACGCGTAACCCGTGTGGTTTAGTTTGAAAGGACAAAGCTATGAGGTACAGTCTGTCAGCAATTGGTCTGATCCAATCGTCTTGGCGATGGGTGTCACGGCCCAGGGCGACACGATCTACTGCACTCCCTCCGGCCAGGACACCACGGTCCGCCAGAATGGTTCCCTCGCCTGGTCCGGCAACAATCCCATCAACGTCGGCTTCTACGATTCGTCGCTCGGGATGTTTGTCGGCGTCTTCGTGTTCGAGCTTCCCGATCTTGCCGGACTGGATCTCACCGGCGCTGACCTCACCATGACGGTCTCCGACAGTTCCTGGGGTGCGTCGCTCTCGGCCGATCTCTACGGCGTTCGCTGGAACAGCAGCGACACCGTCCTGGCGTCGGACTACTCGGGCGGCACACTCCTCCAGGAAGCCTACGCCATCAAGGTCAGCGGCAACCCCGCCCCCGCCAACACACGCGAGGTAAGCACCGACGCGACCGGCGATGCCAATCTCTTGGACTGGCTGCTGAGCCTCTACACCGACGGTGCCCAGGCCGGCAACTATGCCTTCCTCCGCGTCAGCAATAACGTGGAGATCACCAGCGGCTCGAACACGTTCCTGGAGTTCCAAGGAGCCGAGACTGCGACGCCGCCCCAACTGACCATCGAGACGGTCGTTCCCGAACCCGCAACCATGGCCCTACTCGGACTGGGCGTGGTGGGCCTTGTCGTCCGGAAGCAGCGAGTTCGCAAAGCTTAGCTGATTTTCCCCCAGCGTGCGGTGCAAAGAAGCGAGGATGGATTCGGTCAGGTGGCTTTCGGAGGGTTCACGCCCCCTCCGAAAGCCCTTCTTATGCGGGTGACGACTCCAGGTCGGCCGCCAACATCTCAAAGCACACGCGCCTGATCCGCCGCGTTCCGTGGACACCTCACGGTGTTCCGCTTGCAGGAACAGGCCGCTTGCCCTATGATTCCCGAGTGTCATGTAGAGTAGGTTCCCGAACCCACGCGGCAATCAGACAGGAAACGCCCATGGCGGAGTCCCCCGAAGAAGTGCGCTACCAGTGTCTGCGACCCGCGCAAGTTGTCTCGCGGCGGACGAAGCTGCCCCTGGCCTGGCTGCCCTTGGGCATCCTCGAATGGCATGGCCCGCAGAATCCCATGGGCTTGGACGCTCTGAAGGCCGAGGGGCTGCTCTGCCACGCCGCCCGGCGGATCGGCGGCCTGGTCATGCCGACGCTCTACTGGGGCGACCATCGCCGCGCCCTGGCCGAAGTGGTCTTCGATCCCGCCCTATCTGACTGGTTCCCGCAGCACCTCGGCGACCAGACCGAAGCGATCTCCCGCGAGATGCGATTGCCGCGCGAGCAACTGGTCCGCGAGGCCGACCGCCTGGACCGCACGGGCGGATGGCGCGTCTGGACCGAACTGGTGACCAACATGTTGTTCCAGGTCGAGTCGCTCGGCTTCCGTTGCATTGCCGCCTACGCCGGCCATGCGCCGCTCTGGGCGCCGTTCGACGAGGCCGCTGCCATCTACTGCGACCAGGGCGGCGTCGCCGAAGTCATGCGGCTCAGCATACCCGGCGGCGAGGACCATGCCGCCGTCCGCGAGACGTCGCTCATGCTGGCCCTCTGCCCCGGCCTGGCCGACGTCGGCCAACTGAGCGCCACGGGCGAGCGGCACATCGGCATCCTGGGCGACGATCCCCTTGCCGCCACCGCGGAATTCGGCTGGCAACTGGCCGACCAGTTCGCCGATGAAGCGCGTCAGCGACTCGCGGCCTGGCGGTGCTCGTCGTAGCGAAGTCACCCTCGGGTAAGCGGCGTCCGGCAACATGATTGGAATGCCATGAGATCCACCCGCCTCCAACTCTTGGTCGCGTTCGTAGCCGTGGTCGCCGCAGGCGCTTTCTTTGCTGCAAGAGGCCTTCCGCCCCAAGCCTGCATCGGAGTTGCCACGAGCATCGGCGACATTCGTCATGCCCTGAGCTGGGGCGTCCCAATCGACAGCACGGAGCCGCGGTGGGGGCTGACCGCCCTGCACGAGGCAGCATACAAAGACAGTGAGATGGCCGAGTTTCTCATTAACCACGGTGCCGCCGTAACATCACAAGCACATTTGAACGGCATGACTCCCTTGCATGTGGCCAGCAGAGCGCCAACCGCAGAGATACTGATCGCCCGCGGAGCCGACGTCAATGCCAGAACCACAAGCAGGGAGGTTCCGCTGCACTATGCGGCAACCGATAATCATGTCGGCGTGGCTCGAGTGCTTCTCGATCATGACGCGGATCCCGACGCAGTGGGGGTTTGCGGCTGGACGCCTCTGCACATGGCGACTGTCAGGAAGAACCGTGCCGTGGTTAAACTGCTGCTTGCCCGCGGAGCCCGCTCCGACGTGAAGGACGATACCGGTCGAACGCCGCTGGAGTGGGCGGTCTTCCAGGGGAACAGCGCCATCGCCACGATACTGCGCGATCACGACGCGAAGCAGTGACATAGTCCGTCGCCGGCAGCACAGTTGCTACGCCGGTTGTACCGGGCGTTGGCTTGCGTACCACTGTTTTACCGTTTCCCGCACTCTGGCCTTCCGCCTATAATGCCCTCACCTTCTCGACGGAGTGCCGCAGGCCATGGGATTCGTTAACTGGTTTGCACTTCTGTTCGTCCCCCTTGCGGTCTGGCTGATCGTGCGGCTGGTCCGCGGCAAGGACTGGTTCGCTCCGCGCCGCCGCCGGGCCGCCGTGTGCCTGTCGCTGGCCGCGGCCGCTATGCTTGCCGCCGTGGCGCGACCCTACCTAGAGATCCCCTCGGGCAACGCGCCGACCGTCATTTTCGTGGCCGACGGCAGCGAGAGCATGCGTACCGGCGAACCCTGGTCCGTCGCCGCACAGTGGACTCGCGAGCAGCTCCCGGCCGACGTCCAGATGGGCATCGTCGTCTTCTCGGGCGACTCTCAGGTGGCCGTCGCGCCGGGCGACACGTTGCCCGCGGCCGTCGAACTCACCCGCCGCCGCTCGACCGGCAGCGGGACGAACATCGAACAGGCTCTCCGCGCCGCCGCGGCCCTGGCCGACGACCCGCAACGCACCGCCGCGCTCCTCTACAGCGACGGCTACCAGACCGAGGGCCGCGCCGTCGATGCCGCCACGGAGGCCTATCGTCGTGGCATGAGGGTCTACTGCCTTCCGGCCGCCAAGATCACCGATCCCCCGCCGCCGAATGTCGCGATAGTGGATCTGGTCT
The DNA here is from genome assembly GCA_016935955.1 of Planctomycetota bacterium. The sequence continues at coordinate 2,215 of JAFGPY010000105.1, read as the reverse complement.
GCCCTGAACGACTCGAGCCCGGCCGCAGTGCCACAGTCCGCGCCGCGGTCGTATCGAGCACCGACGCCACGGCGACCGTCCGACTGGTCGTTCGCGAGGACGGCTCACCGACCGAGACGACAACATCCGAAGTCCAGTTTGCCGCCGATGTGTCGCGATGGGTCGAGTTCCCCATAGCCGCCCCGGACGAGACGGACGGTGCATCTTCGTCGGCAGCCATGATCCGCGCGGAGGTCGTGGTTGACGCGCTGCCGGATGACGTGGCGGCCGAGGACAACCGCTGGCCGTTCGTCGTGCAGGTCGGCGACCGGCGACCGGTCCTGCTGGTCACCTACCGCGGGGAGAGTCGCCGCGACGACGTGCTGGACGTAGTCCTGCCGCCATCGATGCCGGTGCGTCGCGTGGATGCTGCAGCCATGCCGTCCTCCCCGGTATCGCTGGCCGACTACAGCGCAATCGTGCTGGCCGACGTGCCCGCTTACGCCCTGTCGTCGCAGGCCATGGCGGCCCTGAGTCGTTACGTCGCCGACTCGGGCGGCGGGCTGGTCGTACTCGGCGGCCGCAACTCGTTCGGCCTGGGCGGCTATGCCAAGAGCGCCCTCGACGCTGTGTTGCCCGTGAAGAGCGACCCGGAGGATCGGCCGCCCATTCAATTGGCCATCGTCCTCGACCGTTCGGCGAGCATGAGCGAGGGGGTCCGCGGCGGCACAAAGCTACACCTGGCCCAGACGGCTGTGCTGGACGTGGCTGCCCTGCTCAACGACAAGGACCGCGTCTCGCTGGTGGCCTTCAATCACGAGCACGAGGTAGTGGCCTCGGACGTCGGGACGGAGCATTGGGAGCGGCTGCGTCTGCCGCTGCTTCGTCTGGAGGCCCGAGGCGGCACAGAGATGGGCCCTGCCCTCGCGGCCGCGTTGAAGATCCTGGCTGCAACGCCCACCGCCGACACCGACGGCAAGCCGGTGCGCCGTCACGTCATCATCGTCAGTGACGGCCAGAGCAAACCGTTCGACATGGCGGCCGCAGTGGCCGAGGCGAAGCGATTCGGGGCGAGCATCTCGGCCGTCTCGACGGCGGCCGAAGGATCGTGGCCGGGACTCGACACGATGGCCACAGACTCCGGCGGCCGGTTCTACGATGTGGCAGACGGACTGGTGGCTCCCGACGGGCGAAATCGCCTGGCGCGAATCTTCCTGGAGGACCTGCCGCTGGCGATCCTGGAAGAAACGCCGGCCACCGTCACCACAGGCGACCGCCGGCCGCTGCTGCCGACCGAGCCACAGGACGTAAGGCTGCCGGACATTCCGCAGCATCTGATGACTGAATCGCGGCCGCGGGCCCTCACGCACCTGTGGGCCGAGACGCGCGGCGAGGCCAACGTATCGCCGTCACCCGCGCCGCATCGCAAGCGACCGTTAGCCACCTCGTGGCGCCACGGGCTGGGACGCGTGATTGCCTGGCCGCTGCCGTGGATTGAGGCGAATCGTTCGTGGCTGGGCGAGCCGCTGATCCGCCAGGCGCTGGCCAACTCCGTGGAGTGGGCCAGCTCCGCGCCGCCCCTGGCTGCCGACTACGACGCCCAGGTCTCCGCAACCGGCGGTCGCCTGATCGTTGACGTCAAGGCCCGTCGCCTGCCGAGCACCGTGGCGGAGATGCCGGCCATGCGGATCACGTTGCAGGGGCAGGATGCCGCGTTGCCGATAGTCCTCGATGTTGCGGCCGCCGGTCCCGGCCAGTGGCGGATCGAACAATCGGTCGCGCCGGGTAACTACGCCTATGCCCTTTCGGCGGGCGATGGTGAGGCACGAGAAACCGTAGCGGCAGGCGCGCTCAGCACCGGACCTTCGGTGGAGTTTCGCCATCTGGACATTGACCGCCGAGCCTTGGCGGCCATCGTGACGGCAGGCGGCGGACGCGTACTGGAGTCGCCCGCCGACGCGCAGCACATCGCCGTGGCGGCGACGAGGCAGGCCGAGTTGTGGCCGGAGTTGATTGCCTTGGCGGCACTGCTGGTGCTCTACGAGGCATTGCGTGTCCTGGTCTCGCGACCGCAGTCGGCGTAGGTGCGAGACGGGGTGTCATGCTTCTCCTTGCCGCCAGGCCCTGAACTCGTCGAAGGGAAAAAGCATGCTAGAGCACTTCACGATTGAGTGTAGCCACAAGACATAAACCAGCCCAACGCATCGGAGGCCGTAACGGTTTCCAAGGCGGCGGC
>JAFGPY010000104.1 GCA_016935955.1 Planctomycetota bacterium | reverse complement strand
TGCTGAAGGTCGAGGGCACGGTGCCGCACTACCAGATCATCCTCACGCGGCGCGAGGGGCTGGACCAGATGGAGGTCCAGGTGGAGATGACGCCGGAGGTCTTCACCGACAAGATCCGCAGCCTCGAAGCGCTGCAGAAGAAGCTTGGTGATGCCGTGGAGCAGACGCTGAGCATCCGCGTGAACGTCCGCCTGGTGGAGCCGCACACTATCGACCGCAGCCAGGGCAAGGCCAAGCGAGTCATCGATCGCCGTAACGAGTAGCGAGGCCGACCATGGCGGCACGTAACGGCCGCCATACGAGATTATGCACGAAGGTCATCCGTAGGTGCCACGCTTCTGCTCGCAGAAGCGTGCTGACAAGCCGGTTGCGCACGAGCACGCGTCTACACGTAGACGCGTGGCACCCTTCGTCGGGCGCGCGGGCGTCTGAGACCCGGCGCCGGATCGTGTAAGACAGTCGACAGGTCGTGTCCGAATTCGCAGAAGAGAGGACAGCCCATGAAACTCAAGCAACTGTCGGTCTTCCTGGAGAACAAGCCCGGGCAACTGAGCCATCCGTGCCGGGCGCTGGCCGAGTCGGGAATCAACATCGTGACCCTGTCGCTGGCCGACACGCAACAGTTCGGCATCCTGCGGGTCATCGTCAAGGAGTGGCAGAAGGGCCTCCAGGTGCTGAAGACGGCCGGCTGCGTGGTCAACGTGACCGACGTGGTGGCCGTCGAGGTGCCGGACCGTCCGGGCGGACTGGCCACGGTGCTGGAGGCGATCGAGAAGACCGGCATGAACCTGGAGTACATGTACGCCTTCACGATCCGCAGCGGCGACCGGGCCGTGCTGGTCTTCCGTTTCGAGGATCCCGATACGGCCGTCGGCCAGTTACAGGCCGCAGGGGTCAACGTGGTCGACAGCGTGGAGCTGTACAAGCGAGCCGACTGAGACGCTGCGGCACCCGAACCCGAGAAGCCTCCCCGAACGAACTGGTACGCCATGAGCCAATTTGTGACCGAGAACCGGATCTGGAGCACCGACGAGACGCTGCCTCGCGAGCGGCTGGCGTCGTTGCAGCTTGATCGCCTGCGCGAGGCGGTGAGCCGCGCGACCCAGGTGCCCTTCTACCGCGAGGCGTTCGCCCGGATGAAGGTCGGCCCCGAATCGATCCGCAGCCTGGACGATCTGCGGCGGCTGCCGATGACCACCAAGAACGACATGCGCGAGAACTACCCGCTGGGCCTGCTGGCCGTGGGCCGCGACAAGCTGGCCCGCGTCCACGGTTCCAGCGGCACGACCGGCAAGCCGACGTTCGTGGCCTACACGGCCGACGACCTGAAACTGTGGGCCGATCTGTGCGCGCGGTTCCTGGTGGCCGGTGGCCTGCGACCCGAGCACATGGTGCACATCGCCTTCGGCTACGGGCTGTTCACGGGCGGCTTCGGGTTGCACTACGGCGTGGAGCGCGTCGGGGCGGCCGTCCTGCCGGCCTCCGCGGGCAACACGCCGCGACAGATCATGCTGCTGAAGGATATCGGGGCCGACGTGCTGGTCTGCACGCCGAGCTACGCCCTGAACATCGCCGAGGTGATGCGCGACCAGGGCGAGGACCCGCGCACGCTGAACCTGCGGTTCGCCCATTTCGGCGGCGAGCCCTGGACCGAGGACATGCGGCGCGAGATCGAGAACGAGCTGGGGCTGCTGGCCTTCAACAACTACGGCCTCAGCGAGGTCATCGGCCCGGGCGTCAGCGGCGAATGCGCCGCCCGTTGCGGCATGCACATCCAGGAAGACCATTTCCTGGTCGAGTGCCTGAATCCGCAGACGCTGGAGCCGGTGCCCGACGGCGAGCAGGGCGAGCTGGTGCTGACGGCGCTGACCAAGGAGGCCATGCCGGTCATCCGCTATCGCACGCGAGACATCGCGTCGCTGGACCGGTCGCCGTGCCCCTGCGGCCGGACGGGCGTGCGCATGAGCCGTGTGGTCGGGCGTACCGACGATCTGCTCATCATCCGAGGCGCCAACGTCTTCCCGTCGCAGATCGAGGAGGCCCTGCTCCGCGTCGAGGGCACCGCCCCGCATTACCTGATCGAGGTCGATCGGCCCAGCCACCTGGACGAGGTCACGGTGCACGTCGAGATGCGGCCGCAGGATTTCTCCGACAAGATGAGCCAGATGCAGGCCCTGCACGACCGCATCGTCAAGGCCATTCACGCCGTGGCCGGCATCCGCGTCAGCGTCAATCTGGTCGATCCGCAGACGCTGGAACGATCGGCCGGCAAGGCCCGCCGCGTCATCGACCACCGCCGCGAGAAGGGTCAAATCTGACCGGTCGCGGCACGGCCGACTGCCCCGACAAAGAGAAGTCCCCCGGCGAGGGGGCACCGGGGGACTTCATGGAAACCGGGCACACACCCGGGGTGTCCGTCACGTGTACTTGCTAGAACTCGGCCAGGGTTGCCTCCTCGGCCTCGTCCAACGGGATGACCTCGTCGGCCTCGGCCTTCCGCGACTTTGCGGCCGACGACGAATGCGACGTCGCGGATCGTGCAGCCTTCCGCTCACTCTTCTGCGAGGCCTCGGACGGCTTGCGTCCCAACTTCGACTGGTAGCCGCTTGAGGCAACCGGCTGCCTGGCCCGTCGCGACGCTGCCTGCGACGAAGTATCTCTCTGGGAAGCACGCGAACCGCCCACGATCTGGGCCAGGTCGGCGACAATCTGGTTGAGTTGTTCGGCCTGGGCCGACAACTCTTCGCTGGCTGCCGCCGACTCCTCGGCATTGGCCGCCACCTGCTGGGTCACCTGATCCATCTGACCCACGGCCGCATTGATCTCGCCGATGCCGCGGGCCTGTTCGTCGCTGGCGGCCGCCACTTCGCCCAGAAGATCGCTGACCTTCTTCGCGCCGCCGGCGATCTCGCCCAGGGCGTTGGTTACGTTCTCGGTCACCTTCACGCCATCGTCGGCGTTCTTCTGGCTCTCGTCGATCAACTGCTGCGTGTTCTTGGCCGCCTCGGCGCTGCGCTGGGCCAGGTTGCGAACCTCTTCGGCCACCACCGCGAAGCCCTTGCCAGCCTCGCCGGCCCGGGCCGCCTCAACGGCGGCGTTCAGGGCCAGCAGGTTTGTCTGGAAGGCGATCTCGTCGATCACCTTGATGATCCGGGCCGTCTCGTCCGAACTGGCCTTGATCTTGCCGATGGCGTCGCTCATCCGCTGCACGGCCTCGGTGCCGCGCTCGCTGGCCTCCAGCGTCTCGGTCGACAGGGCGTTGGCCTCCTTGGCGTTGGCGGCGTTCTGCTTGGTCATCGAGGACATCTCCTCGATGCTGGAGGAGGTCTCTTCGAGGCTGGCCGCCTGTTCGCTGGAACCTTCGGCCAGCGACTGGCTGGAGGCCGAGACTTCGCCGGCGGCTGCCGCCGTCTGCTCGGCACCGTCGGTCAGCATGGCTACGATTCGACTGATCTTGCCCGAGAGCCGCCCGGCCACGAACGCCCATAGGAGGCACGAGATCACGACAGCGGCAAGCGTGATGATGCCCAGGAGGATATTGCCGAACCGCCCAATGTCCGTCACCTCGCGCTCGGCCTGGCGGAATTCGTCTTCGTAGGAGCCGACGCCGACCACCCAGTCCCACGGCTGGAAGTAGATGACGCGGACGATCTTGGTCCGTGCCGCAGGATCCTCGGGGTTCTTCCACGCATAGTGCACGGTGTCGAGTTCGCCCTCGCGGAGAGCGGCGGCCTTCTGACAGACCTCACGAATGAAGTACTTGCCGTCGGCGTCCTTGGAGTCCCAGATGACCTCGCCGTCGCGCTTGCCGTCCTTGCTGATGACGTAGGTGCCCTTGCTGTCGAGGACGTAGACGTAACCGGTCTCGCCGACCTGCAGCTTCATGATCTGTTGGCGCAGGTACGGCGTGCTCTCCTGCTTGACGCCGACGTAGAGCATGCCGACGACCTTGTCGGCAGCGTCACGGATGGGCTCGTAGGCCGTGATGTACCACTGGTCGACGACGAACGCGCGGCCGGTGAAGGTCTCCTTCTGGAGCACCTTGGCCACCACGGGATTGGGCGTCCCGTCGGGATTCACCGCCGGAATGTACGTGCCGATGGCCCGGTTCTTGTCGACGCCCTGAACGTTGGTGCAGACGCGGAGCATGTCGCCGGCTTCGTTCATCCTCTGGAAGATGGTGCACGTGCCGCCGACCAAGCCGGCCGTGGCGTCAACCACCGGCGACTCGGCAGCCATATCACGGTTCTGACCAAGCCAGGTGTCGCCGGCCAGCATCTTCGGGAGGTCGACGTTCCTGCTGCTCTTGGTGTACTGGTTCACGGCCGCCCAGGTGACCGTCTCCTCGGCAAACCGCACTTCCCCGACGCCCCGCATCTGGGCCCGCGCGACGTTCAACGTGGCGCTGACGTTCTGCTGCAGAAGCTGCTGCTGGGCCAGGCACATCGAGTAGACGCCACGGCCGATGTCGTCGAGGCCGCGCTGCGCCAGTTCCACGGTCCGCGTCGCGGCGACGTCGGACATCTTGGTGTTCTGCCTGTAGACGACAGATGCCACCACCAGCAGCGGGGCCAGCGTCAGAATCACCCCCAAGCCAAGCAATTTCCCCCTGATCCCAAGACGACTGAACATGATTGACTCCTCCATTTGGACAGTACCCCGTGACCACAGCGAAACCACGGGGTGCGGACTGGACTCCCCTCGGTCGAGCTTCTCCTTTCGGCAAGATTCCCCCAATGCATCGTCATGCGTACTAAATCGCATGGCGTGCCACACGCTCGCCATGGGGTGAACGCCCCATGGGAAGCCGGTCCATGGATACTCAAGGAATGCCCGACCACGGGTATCAGTATTGGAATTCGGCCGCAGAGGGAGGGCTTGACAACTGGAGTATACGATAAATTCTATAGAATATTGCAATATCGTATCGCAGCGGTCGGCGGATGAAAGGGGAAGTCCCCCGGCAGGCGGGCTGCCAGGGGACTTCCGGGAGTCAGGAGCGAACCTGAACGGTCTGAGACAGGTACAACCTTAGAACTCGGCGAGGACGGACTCGTCCGCCTCCTCCAGCGGAATGGTCTCCTCGGCCTCGGTCTTTCGCGACACGGCGGCCGTCGGCGTTCTTCTGGCTCTCGTCGATCAACTGCTGCGTGTTCTTCGCCGCCTCGGCGCTGCGCTGGGCCAGGTTGCGAACCTCCTCGGCCACCACCGCGAAGCCCTTGCCGGCCTCA
>JAFGPY010000103.1 GCA_016935955.1 Planctomycetota bacterium | reverse complement strand
TGCCGGTGCTGATTCGTGCGGCCCGGGAACTCGGCGAGGCCATGGAAATGAAGGTCCTGGCCGGGTGCGAGGTGACCCACTGTCGGCCGCAACATATTGCCCGTCTGGTCGGGCGGGCTCGCCAGCTCGGGGCCGACGTGGTGATCTGCCATGGCGAAACGCCGGTCGAGCCGGTGATTCCCGGGACCAATCGGGCGGCCATCGAGGCCGGCGTGGACATCCTGGCCCATCCGGGAATGATCACCGAAGAGGATGCCGCCGAGGCGGCCCGGCGCGGGGTGTTGCTGGAAATCAGCGGCCGCGGGGGACACAGTCTCACCAACGGCCACGTGGCGGCCGTGGCGGCCAAGGTCGGGGCAGGGCTCATTTTCGGCTCCGACGCCCACTCCGTTGACGACTTCCGCGACCGGCCCGCCGCCGAGCGGGTCCTCCGCGGGGCGGGGCTTTCGGAGGCGCAGGTTGCCGCCGCTTTCGCCAATGCCGAAAAACTTTCCGGTCTGGCTATGTGACGCAAGTCACCCGCGTTAGGCGGGTATTGGGCTATCCTGATCCGCGACGTCGAAACCCGCGCCGACTGCTCGATCGGGCTGTTGGCGGGGATTCTTTTTGCGTTGTCATTGGCGGATCGATGCGGTAGCATCTGTGTTTCGCAAGCCCCGTTTGGTCGCACTTGGGCGGCCCGACAGCAGGCATTGAACCGCTCTTGACATGGAGTGCCGCAGGTGAAATCCGAAGAACGACACGATCTGGCGACCAATGAACTGGCCAAAGCGGTCGGCGATGCTGTTTCGCGAGGCCGCAACTACACGACCCACATCCTGGTGGTCCTGATCCTTATTGTGGGACTCGCCTGGGCTGGGTACGAATGGCACAAGAGTTCGCAGCAGGTGGCGGCCGAAGAGGTCCTGTCGCTGATGCCGGCCGAGATGGCCGGGCTCGGACGCGAACCGGCGCTGCCCATGGCCGAGATTCTTGACCTTCAGATCAAGGAACTCGACAAGTACATCGCCAAGTACCCCGATTCGTCCATGATCAACCTGGCGAAATTCAGCCGCGCCGGAAAGCTGTATGACCGTGGCATGATGGCCCGGACCGACGTGGCCGACGTGGCCGAAGCGGAGAAGTTCCTGAAGGAGGCTGCCCAGGCGTTCGACGGCCTGAAGGGCGTCAAAGGCCACATCGGCGAGTTGTCGAAGTTCGGCTCCATCTGTGTGGCCAAGGCCCTGGGCAATAAGGACGAGGCGATCAGCCAGTTGTCGAAACTGGCCGAGTCGGACGGCAACGCGCTTGTGGCCCAACTGGCCGAAGAGCGGACCAAGGTCATCCGTGACGGCAAGCCGCTGATAATCGAGCCGAACGCCGAGCCGCAGAAGAAGGTCGAAGCCGGAGAAGGCGCAGCCAACGAGACGAGCAAGCCTGATGCAGCCGCCGAGAAGACCCCGGGGACCAGCGATGCCGAGAAGCCCGCGCAGGGCGACGCCGCTCCTGCCGCCGAGGGCGATGAATAGCGGAATAGAGGGCAGCCGCGCGGTAGTGTGTCTGCCAGAAACGGGGCAAGTGTAAGCGATAGGGAGTGATTCAATGGCGGATCTGGAAGGGATTAGCGCTGCTCTTCAGAAGGGCGACCGCAACACGGTACAGAAGTTGGTCCAGGCGGCGGTCGACGAAGGCGTCGCGCCGCAGACTATCCTCGAGCAGGGACTCATCGCCGGCATGGGCATCATCGGCGGCAAGTTCAAGCGGAACGAAGTCTATGTTCCCGAGGTGCTGATTGCGGCCCGCGCCATGCACGGCGGTATGGACATTCTCGAGCCGGTGCTGGCCAAGGCCGGCGTGCAGCCCGCCGGGCACGTTATTCTCGGGACCGTCAAGGGCGACCTGCACGACATCGGCAAGAACCTGGTCGGCATGATGCTCAAGGGCGGCGGATTCGCCGTTCAGGACATCGGCACTGACGCCGACGCCCAGAAGTTCGTCGATGCGGCCAAGGCCAGGGGCAAGTGCGTCGTGGCCATGTCGGCCCTGCTGACGACGACCATGCCGCAGATGGCCGAGGTCATCAAGGCCCTGAAGGCCGCTGGCGTCCAGGTCAAGACCATGGTCGGCGGCGCCCCGGTTACCCAGAACTACGCCGACGAGATCGGCGCCGACGGCTACGCTCCCGATGCGGCGTCGGCCGTGGACGTGGCCAAGAGCCTGATCGGCTGATCGCGGCCGCGGCAATGCCGGAATGAACTCGGGGACAGTCGGCCATTCACCGATTGTCCCCGCTGTCTTGCTCGTGGGGCGGTTTCGCAGCGATGGATGAGCTTCCTGACGACAATCCGATGCCGACCACGCCGGGTGCCAACGGCGATGAGGCCGAGGTGCTGGAAGACGACTTCGGTGACGAGGAGACCGGCGCGATCGAAGTGGTCGAGCTGCGTATCCGGCCGGTTCACGGCGGTCGGCGGCTCGACAGTTTCCTGGCCCGGCGATTCAGTGACCATTCACGAGCCTTCTTCCAGAAGCTCATCCGCGGAGGGCAGGTGGTCGTCAATGGCCGCAAGGTCAAACCGTCCTGCGAGATCACCGGCGGCGACGTGGTGCAC
>JAFGPY010000102.1 GCA_016935955.1 Planctomycetota bacterium | reverse complement strand
GGGCGGCTTCGCTTCGGCTCGCTGGCGCTCGCCTCCGCTGCGCCGCCCCAGGACGATCAATTTACAGAAAGCATTTTACGCCCCCCGTAATGCTGGCGTACGCCGTGGTGTTTGCGCTCTACGTTCTCTGGGAGGCAGTGCGTTGTGTGAACGGCTGTGCCAAACTGCAGCGGGCACGTTCACTCAATGTCGCTGCGGCGGTATTCATGCTGGCCCTATCTGCTGTTGTTTTCAGGTGGCCGCAACTGGAGCCAGCCTGTGTGTGGGCCACTTTCTTGCTGATCCTGCTCTATCGCTTTGCAGTGTGGAGTATCTACCGGCAAGACAGTGTCCCGATTCTGCGTGTGGCGACGACGGATGGAGACCACAGTGAACTGATCAGCCTTGCCGCATCCATTCGCATGAACGCTAGCGCCAAGCATTCCGGGTACAAGGTTGGAGCGGCAGTACGTGGTCTTTCTGGAAAGACGTATGTTGGCTGCAATGTTGAGTTCGACAACTACAGCAACACAATTCATGCAGAAGAAGCGGCGCTCGCCGCTGCTGTTGCCGGCGGTGAAACGGGGGTATATGCAATTGCGGTGGTCACGGGCTCATCTGAGTTAGCATGGCCATGTGGCATGTGCCTGCAGTCATTGTTCGAATTGGGGGGACGCGATCTACTGGTTATCGCCAGCAATGGAAACACCTCAGAGGTTAAGAGGGTGGGGGATTTGCTTCCAAGCGGTTTCAGGATTGGATAGCACGTATTGTGCCGTTCCGAAGGGAGCAGTCCTTCTGGCTCGGGAGAACAGCAAGTGGCTTCTCTGCACGGCGACAGCCAGGGTTGTTCCATAGATGCAAGCACGCCTGTTGGTGAGCGGCAGCAGGCGGAGCAGGGCGGCCCGACGCTCTATTGCCCCTGGTGCGCCTACAACCTGACGGGTCTTGAAGAGATGGGGATGCGCGAATGTCCGGAGTGCGGCAAGGTTGTGCCGTTCGACACTCTCCGCGGAAAGATGCGGCTGTGCCTTGACATGAGCAGTCACACGTACTGGCAAGTGGTTCGCCACTTCATCCCATCGCGACGCTGGTACCGGGAATTACGCAGGCCGTCGTACTACTCGGTACGCGTGCCCGGCATGGACCGCAGCTACCTGCTCGTTGTGGCGGTCCTGTTTGGCCTCGCGGCCGCTGTTTCGGTGGGTATTGCGGCGTTCGACATCGGCGCAGCCGTTATCGTGTCGGTCATGACGATCGGTTATCCCATCGGCCTTGTCGCATCCCACGCGATTATGGGCCAATGGAGCCGTTGGCTGCTCAATCGTGTCAACCATCCCGATGCTCAAGAGGCGACCCGCAGAATCATGCTGCTGGCGGCGACGCAGTATCTGCTGATGGCGGTTGCGTCCGTGCTGTTTGCTACCGGAATGGCTGTCGGCATTGTGGGCGACAATACCGCCAGCCAGGTTATCGCGACGTTCGCCGTCTTTGTCGCCGGTATTCTGCATCTGAATAACTGCACCATTTGGTTTCAGATTTACAGGTGGGCCTGGGCCCTTGAGACCCGTTACTTCGAGGTGGATCGGTTCTCACGTCTGCTCGCCCACCTGAATCCGTCGGCGCTGCTGGTCATGCTGCCTCTCATGCTGCTGATATTTGCTTTGGCGCTGGCAGGTTTCCGATAGGTCGCCGGTCAACCGAAGCGGGACGTGCTTGGCTGGCCGGCCGGCAGATTGGGTGTGACGATGACTATGACAACCCCTAGACTGTTGGTGAGGTTCTGACGAGAGGCCTATGGAACAGCCCGTGCCGGAGCGGGATTCGACTGCTGAGAGCGGTTCGCGTGATGGCGCGGCCCCGGACCTGTTCTGTCCCAAGTGCCTCTACAACCTCACGGGCACCGAGCAGGCCGGCCTCGACTGCTGTCCCGAGTGCGGCGAGCCGCTCGACTTCGACGCCCTGCGGACGATGGTCCGGACTGGCCTCGACCTCAGCGGCTTCACGTGGTGGCAACTCGTGTGGAAGCTGTTCCTCCTGCGGCGGAAGTTCCACAACGAGGTCCGCCGTCGCCACTACTTCATCCGTCTGCCCGAGGTTCAACCCAGGTACACGGTCGTCCTGCTCCTCGCCTTTGTGGCCATGCTGCTCTGGACCGGCATGGTGGCTTGGCTTTCCGGTATCAGAGGCATCCTTCTCTGCGGTCTCGTGGCCGCGTGCCTCGCGGTGATGGGCATTGTCCACGCCGGCGAGCGAGTCTGGCTTCGTCTGCTCCTGGACATGGCTCACCACCCGGATGCCCGGGCCGCAGCGGGACGCATTCTGTACGTCGCCAATACGCAGTTCGTGCCCATGACCGTGAACTTGGCCCTCTGCGTCGTCACGATGGGCATCGTCGTCCTCGTTGGCTCCCGCAGCAACGCGGTTATCACGATGGCTCTTACTGTCGGGCTCTCGGCGGCATTCATCAACGTGGCCCTCTGGCTGGACTGGTCTAGGCACGTCTACACGCTGTTCATGTCCGAGGGATACTACCGCACGGGCGGCAATGCTGTCCGCGGTCTGGTGGTCTTCAACCCGGGATGCTTTCTGGCGTTGGTGATTCTCGTCGGTTGGGGCCTGGTGGTGATAATCACCTCCGTCCCCGAATCGTTGTGATTGGGCTTCGCGGAGGACAACCGTGCCGTATCTGGGTGACCACACACCTCACGATCCGCACGACTGGACCGGTGAGCCGGGCTCCTGTCCCGACGTTGTTCGCCAAATGTGCGATCAGCAAGGCCTGTATTGTCCCAACTGCGAGTACCTGCTGCGCGGCGTCGAGGGCTCGGGCCTGACGCAGTGTCCCGAGTGCGGCCATCCGATCGACTTCGACGACCTGCGAGCCAGGCATCTCGCGGGATACGACCTCGGACCGCTCCGCAACGTCATCAAGGGCGTGCTGCTGCGGCCCGGCGTCTACGTGCGGCAGTTCAAGGGGCCGCAACACTATCTGCGTATCGCACCCGAGCACAGTTTCTTCTTCTGGTTCATCCTGGTGGCCGCGATCGTCACCGTTGTGCCACTGTTGCGTGTGATGGTTTTCCCCCACGACCTCCTGTCGGGAGTGTTCTGCTGTCCCCTCGTTGGGAGCATCATCATTGCCGCCATGGCCCATCTCTCCAGCCATCTGTGGTTTCGCATGCTGCTTCGTCTGGCCGGACGCCGCAACACCGATCGCGGAGCTGTGCGGATCATGTATTTCGCGTCGATCGTCTACCTGCCTCTGATTGCTCCTGTCGCAATGATTGTTGTGGCGACGATAATTGCCGTGGCGGGATGGAAGATCGGGATCGATCTCTCCCTGGCCGGCGCGGCCCTGACGGTGCTGGCTCTGCTCCTGGGCATCGCTCTTGCCGTCCGCTGGGGCTACGTCGCCATGCTGGTGTTCGGCCTGGAGACCTACGGCCGCAGCCCGATGCTGGCCTTCCTGGCCATGGCCAATCCCGTGTCGCTCCTTGTCGGCGGAGCGTCGGCCATTTCCCTGGTGTTGGTTGTGTGGAATCTGCTGGACAGCCTGCTCTAGCCATCCGCCGCGGGCCGCGCGGCAAACGGTCCTGAAGAGGCCTTGTAAATCCTTGCCGGTGCTGTACAATTCCCTGTTCACGCCCGGGGCCGCAAGGCCGCGGTTTCGTGTGATCGTCGAAGATTTCGTTGGACCTGTTCGGGAAGGAGACTGCAAAGTGGCTGACAAGGTGCCTGCGAGCGTCATCGAGGAATTGGCCGCGACGGGTGGCGGCATTGAAATCTGGTGGGACAGTTCACCCCTGATCTTCAAGCCTTGGGTGGACGAGGTCGTCGGCCAGGCCTGCGATTGCAGCAAGGAGCGGCTGCGCACCCAGTTGGAGCGGCTGTACTGTGAGAAGACGCCCGAGAAGAGCGTCTTCGTCGGCTGCACCACGAATCCGCCGCTGTCGTGGCAGGCCATCCAGAAGGATCGTCCGCGGTGGGACGCCTGGATCAAGGCCGAACACAAGAAGAATCCCAAGATGACGCAGAAGGAACTCTTCTGGCACACCTACCGTGCCGTCGTCAAAGCCGGGGCCGAGGCCTTCCTGCCCGTCTTCAAGAAGTCCAACTTCAAGATGGGCTACGTCAGCGGCCAGGTCGATCCGCGTATTCTGACCGACACGGCCAAGATGGTCGAGCAGGGCATCGCCCTGAACAAGGAATTCCCGAATGTCATGATCAAGATGCCCGGCACGAAGGAAGGGGTCGATGCCATTGAAGAGATGACCGCCCGCGGCATTCCGACCAATGCCACGCTGACCTTCGCCCTGAGCCAGCTCACCGGCGTGGCCGAAGCCGTGCTTCGCGGCCTGAAGCGGGCCCGGGCCAGCAACGTGGACCTGTCGAAGTGGCGCAGCGTCGTGACGATGATGCTTGGCCGCCTGGAGGACCACGCGGAATTCGCCAACCAGTGTAAGGCCGCGGGTATCGAACTGACGGCCGAGAAGAAGCGGCTCGCCGGCCTGGCCGTCTTCAAGAAGGCCGTGCGCCTGTTCAAGGAACGCGGCTACGAGAGTAAGATGCTGGCCGCCTCGATGCGCACCGGGCCGAAGGTGGCCGGCCGCGAGAAGGTCTGGCACCTGGAGCACCTGGCCGGCGGCAACGTTGTCCTGACCGTCTTCCCGAACGTCTTCGAGGGGCTGTTGGCCGGTTACGACGCGGGCGAGTTGCGACCGCACATCGACGATGCTGTGCCGCAGAACGTGATCGACGAACTGCTTAAGACCAAGTACTTCCAGCAGGCTTACAACGAGGACGGGCTGAAGCCGGCCGAGTGGATCAGCTATCCGCCGGTCGTCGCCACAGGCACCCAGTTCGCCGAAGCAACGGACGAGATGGAGGCCTACATCGGCCAGATGATGAAAGGCTGATCGCGCCTTCAGTGGAGCAAGCCGCGGCGCTGCGACGAGATCCGTTGCAGCGCCGTTTCGTTGCGCTTGCCGTGCAGGGGCGTGTGCGGTCGTAAAGCCCTTGAGTTTTGGCGGCGATGAGGGTACGCTGCAAGTCAACTCAGCACCGAAGCCCAATGCGACTATCCTCACTTTCGCGTCGAACGACGGAGGGCGACCATGACGATCGAAAAACACAAGGTTCCGGTGGACGGCCTCTGGCACGCGTGCCCGAGCTGCAGCCATGACAGCGGGTGGCATGTCTTCTTCAAGAAGGCGAGCGACCCCGGCAGACTCCAGTTGCTTTTGCAGTGTCCCAACTGCAAAGCGCAGATGGACCTGGGCCTGCAAGTGATGACCAATCCGTAGCGTTCGCGTCCCGGCAACTCGATGTCAGAGGACTGCCCAGTTCCATGACCAACGATGTTGACCTCTCGGCTTATCTTCCGGTGCTTGTCCTGACCGTTCTGGCGGTCGGCATGGCCTTCTCGATCATTCTCCTGTCGCACCTGTTCGGCCCCGTGAAGCGCGACCGCGTCAAGAGCCAGCCCTACGAGTCCGGCATGCCGTCTCTCGGCGGCGGGCGCCTGCGGCTCTCGATTGAGTATTTCCTGATGGCCATCATCTTCCTGGCCTTCGATGTCGAGGTCACGTTCCTGTTTCCGTGGGCGCTCATCTATGGCAGGAGTCTCGAACTGGGCAGCTTCATCCTGCTGGAGATGTTCTTCTTCTTTATCGTGTTGCTAGCCGGCTATTTCTACGGCTGGCGTGAAGGAGCGTACGAGTGGGACTCGAATCCCGAGGCGGACCGGCTTGGCTGACCACGCGGGCCGAAACGTTCGTCAACTGGGCTCGCGGCAATAGCCTTTGGCCGATGGCTTTCGGCACGGCCTGCTGCGCCATCGAGTTGATGGGCGCCATGGTCGCTCGCTACGACATGGCCCGTTTCGGCAGCGAGGTCGTCCGCTTCAGCCCGCGGCAAAGCGATCTGCTGATCGTCGCCGGCCGCATCTCCGCCAAGATGATGCCCGTCCTCGAGACGATCTACCGCCAGATGCCCGAGCCCAAGTGGGTCATCGCCATGGGCGCCTGCGCCTCGACCGGCGGCGAGTTTGACACCTACGCCGTCGTCCAGGGCGTGGACCAGTTCATTCCCGTGGACGTCTACGTGCCCGGGTGCCCGCCGCGCCCGGAGGCCCTGATCGAGGCCATCTTGCGCGTCAAGGAACTGGTGGCCAGGGAGAAGCTCAGCGACTATCGCGGCGCCACGGGGGCGTCGACCGAGTAGCCGGACGTGCGGGAGCGACCGCAGCATGAACCAGCAGCGAGCCAACGACATCCTGCAACAGACGCGAGAGCGATTCGCCGATGCCCTGCGCGGATCGGCGTTTTTTCGCGGCGAACTGACGCTCATCGTATCTCGCGAGAGCGTGCTCGGTGTGCTGGCTTTCCTTCGCGACACGCAGGGCCTGGAATTCACGTTCCCGATCGACATTGCCGGCGTGGACTACAGGGACCATCCGAAGCGAGAGTTCTCCGAACGGTTCGCCGTTGTCTATCACCTGCTCAGTCCCAATAGTGAAGATCGCATTCGTATCAAGGCGCCGGTGCCCGAAGACGATCCGACATGTCCCTCGGCGGTTGGCCTGTGGAGTCTGGCCAACTGGACCGAGCGAGAAGTCTACGACATGTTCGGCATCCGTTTTGAGGGCCACCCGGACCTGCGGCGGATTCTCATGTGGGAGGAGTTCGAGCATTTTCCGCTGCGCAAGGACTATCCGTTGCGGGGCCTCGGCGAGAGGGACGACTTCGCGGTCGTGGCCGACGATTTCCCGCAGGCCGCACGCAGCCGCAGACAGGAGGCGACTTAGAACCGCACGTGGCGATGAGCGACAGGCAGCCGACGACATTTTCAAGTGACATCCGAGAGCAAGGCCCGACCGGCTATGTCGGCGGCGACCGCATGGTGCTGAACTTCGGCCCGCAGCACCCGGCCACGCACGGCACGTTCCGCCTGCTCCTGGAACTGGATGGCGAACGCATCGTCAGCTGCACGCCCTACATCGGTTATCTGCACTCGGGATTCGAGAAACTCGGCGAGCACCACACCTACAACCAGTACGTCACAGTCGTCGACCGCATGAACTACATGTCGCCGTTCGCCAACGACCTGGCCTACCACATGGCCGTCGAGAAGCTTTACGGTATCGAATGCACCGAGTACACGCAGCTTGTGCGGCTCATTCTGGCCGAGGTCGCGCGGCTCCAGGATCACAGTTTCTTCCTTGGCACGCCGGCCCTCGACCTCGGCAGTGTCACGCCCTTTCTCTGGAGCTTTATCGGTCGCGAGGAATGCTACGACGTCTTCGAATTCGTCACCGGCTCGCGCTACATGACCGCCTACACGCGCACAGGCGGGCTGATGTGGGACGTCCCGCCCGACTTCAAGGACCGCGTCCGCTATGTGGCCGATCGCACGCCCGGCGAACTGGACGACATCGAGAATATCCTCTGCACCAACCCGATCTGGCGGTCGCGGATGCAGGGCATCGGTGTGATTACGCCCGAGGACGTCACCGATTACGGCATCACCGGTCCCAACGCCCGGGCCAGCGGCGTGTGCCGCGACCTGCGCCGCGACCAACCGTACCTGGGCTACGAGACCTTCGATTTCGAGATTCCCACCTGTGCCGAGGGCGACTGCTACGCCAGGTACCTCGTCCGCGTCGAGGAGATGCGCCAAAGCGCCCGCATTCTGCAGCAGGCTATCAAGCGGTTGCCCGAAACCGGACAGGTCAACGTTGACCCGGCTCACAAGGTGACCCTGCCGCCCAAGGCCGATGTCCATGCCAAGATGGAGCAGATGATCCATCATTTCGAATTGATTATGCCCGCTTCGGGAGGCGCGCCACCGGTCGGCGAAGTCTATGCCGCCAACGAAACGGCCATGGGGGAACTCGGATTCTATCTTGTGAGCGACGGGACCAAGTTCCCGTACCGCGTTCGCGTGCGGCCGCCTTCGTTCATCCATTACGCCATGTTCCCCAAGCTGGTCGAGGGGCGGCTGCTGTCGGACGTTGTCAGTGTGTTGTCGAGCCTGAACATCATCGCTGCGGAACTGGACCGCTGAGCGGGTTCGGTAAGGAGACCATGGAACTCAGCGACGCTACACGTCGGGATATTGACCGGTTGATCGCTACGTGCGAGACGCGGCGCGAGGCTATTGTTCAGGCTCTGGAGATCGTCCAGCGACGGCACGGCCACGTGGACGCCGAGGCTGCGGGTTATGTGGCCAATCGCCTGAAGGTGGGCCGCACCGACGTCGAGGACGTCCTGTCGTTCTACCCGGTCTACTATCGGCAGCCGGTTGGCAAGTACGTGATCAAGGTCTGCCGCTCGCTCCCGTGCGCGCGAATGGGAGCCAAACGAGTGGTCGATCATCTGGCAACGCGGCTCTCCCTGGAGGTGGGTTGTACCGGCGACGACGGACGTTTCACGCTGCTGGAAGTCGAGTGCCTGGGGCTCTGCGACCGGGCGCCGGCTATGATGATCAACGACGAGGTCTACGGGCCGCTGACGCCCGATCGCATTGACGAGATTCTCGATTCACTGAAGGATGGCTGAACGTGGACTTGGTGCTGTTGCCGAGTGGAACTTTGCCTGA
Source organism: Planctomycetota bacterium (assembly GCA_016935955.1). The sequence goes on along the minus strand of JAFGPY010000102.1, from coordinate 16,164 downwards.
GCATCCCGAGATGCTCGACGCCTACCAGGCTCGCGGCGGGTACGCCGCCTGGCGCATGGCTGTCGGCCACGGTGATCCGCAGCACGTTCTCGACGAGGTGGCCGGAAGTCAGTTGCGCGGCCGCGGTGGGGCAGGGTTCCCGACCGCCCGCAAGTGGTCCTTCATGCCGTGTGATGGTCAGGGCCCGGCTTTCGTCTGCTGCAACGCCGACGAGAGCGAGCCCGGCACCTTCAAGGACCGCCGCCTGCTGGAGGCCACGCCGCACCAGGTGCTTGAAGGTCTGCTGCTGGCCTGCTACGCCGTTCGTGCCACTCGCGGCTACGTCTTCATGCGGTGGGAGTACACCCGTGCGGCTCAGGCGATGCAGCGGGCCGTCGACGAGGCCGTGGAGATCGGTCTCATCGGTCGCAACATCTTCGGCAGCGGCTACAGTCTGGAGGTCCATCTTCGCAAAGGCGCCGGAGCCTACATCAGCGGCGAGGAAACCGGTCTGCTCGAGACCACCGAAGGTCGCCGCGGATGGCCGCGACAGAAGCCGCCGTTCCCCGCGGCCAAGGGGCTGTTTGGTATGCCCACGACCGTTAACAACGTTGAGACCTTGGCCTGCGTGCCGATGATCGTCAGCGAGGGGGCGGAGGCATTCGCCGCTATCGGTTCGCCGAACAACACCGGGCCGAAGCTCTACTGCCTGAGCGGCTGCGTCAACCGGCCGGGGGTCTACGAATCACCGATGACCGTTACGTTGCGTGACCTGGTCTTCGACGATCGTTTCGGGGGTGGAATCGCCGGCGGCCGCCCGCTCAAGGCGATCATTCCCGGCGGCAGCAGTTCACAGGTCCTTCGTGCCGACGAGATTGACGTCGCGGCCGATTTCGACCATCTTCGGGCTGCAGGTTCCATGCTCGGTTCGGCTGCCGTGATGGTCCTCGACGACCGCACCTGCATGGTTCGTGTGGCCGCCGACACCTGCGCCTTCTTCGATCACGAGTCATGTGGCCAATGCACCCCGTGCCGCGAGGGCGTCCACTGGGTCCGTCAGGCGCTCGACCGCATCGAGGCCGGCCGCGGTCGCGAGGCCGACGTGGATCTGGTGCTCGACCGTCTGGACGCCATTGCGGGGCAAACGATCTGCCCGTTCGGCGAGGCTGTTGCCTGGGGCATCGGCAGCATCGTCAGGAAGTTTCGCGACGAGTTTGTTGAGCACATTCGTGCGGGCGGTTGCCCGTTTCCGGATTGGACGTTCAGGAGCGACGCATCGTGAGCGACGTGCGGCTGACCATTGACGGTTGCGAGGCGGTCGTGCCCAAGGGGACGACGATCATCGAGGCCGCGCGCTCGGTCGGCATCGAGATTCCGCACTTCTGTTATCACCCGGGCCTCAGTGTCCCATCGAGTTGCCGCATGTGCCTGGTTGAGATTGAGGGACAGGCCAAGCTCGTGCCGTCATGTGCCACGCCGGTGTCCGAAGGCATGGTCGTGCGGACCAACACGCCGCGCGTCCACGAGAGTCATCGCAGCGTCATGGAATTCTACCTGACGAACCACCCGCTCGATTGTCCCGTGTGCGACCAGGCGGGCGAGTGTGTCCTGCAGGATTACAGCTACGCCTGGGGATCGCCGACGAGCCGCTTCGAGGAGACCAAGGTCACTCAGCCGGTCAAGGACGTCGGCCCTGACATCGTCCTTTACGCCGACCGTTGCATCATGTGCACACGCTGCGTCCGTTTCCTGCGTGAAGTCAGCGGCACGGGCGAACTGTCGGTCGTCAACCGCGGCGTTCGCAGCGAGATTCACGTCGATCCCGGCCGCCCGGTCGACAATCCGCTGGCGGGGAACATCGTCGACATCTGCCCGGTCGGGGCCCTGTGCTCGAAGGACTTCCTGTTCAAGTGTCGCGTCTGGTGGCTGACGTCCACGGCCTCGACCTGTCCACGCTGCGCCACGGCATGCACCATTCGCGTTGATACCGCGGAGGACCGGATTCTGCGCATCAAGCCCCGGAAGAACGCGGCTGCCGACAACGCGTGGATCTGCGATGAGGGACGCTTCACGTTTCGGCAGTGGCAAGGGGCCGGGCGGCTGGATGTGCCGCTGGTGAACCAGGAGAACGGGTTCACCCATTGCCGATGGGACGAAGCTCTTGCCCTGGCGGCACGCAGCCTGCGGCACGTGGCCAAGCGTTACGGTCCCGAGGCCATCGCCTTCATCGGATCGCCGTGGGCGACCATCGAAGAAAACATGCTTCTGGCCAAGTTGTTCGTCTCGCTCGGGGCCACGGCGGCGTCCATCTGGCCGGCCCCAACTGAGACGTCGCAACGGTTCCCGGGCTTTCGAATCTCGGCCGAGAAGGCATGGAACGTGGCCGGTGCGCGACGGGCGCTGCTCGACGTGGCCGGACAGTTGCTGACCCTGGACCGGCTGGCCGACGAAATCGAGGACGGCCGACTCCGCGCCGTGTACGCTCTGGGCGGTGCGTATCGCGGGGCTCTCGTGCCGTACGAGGACCTGGGCCTCGAACTCCTGGAGTTCTTCGCCGTCCAGACGTGCTTCATGAGTGACAAAGGGCTGAAGGCCAACCTCGTCTTGCCCGGTGCCTCACCTTACGAGAAGACCGGAACCGTCAGAAGCGAGTCCGGATCGCTCCAGGATGTCAATGCGGCAGTGCCGCCGCCGGGGCAGGCGCGGCGCGACTGGGACATCCTCCGGGCACTGGCCGATGCGATGGCCCTGGACGTCGGCGACGAACTGCTGCCTGCTGTCGGCCACCGCGACGGCGCGCAATGGGATTACACACGAGGCGCGAGCAGAAACGATTAGGCAAACGGCTGCATGATGACCGTTATCACCATCTTCAAGGTCCTCGTCATCTTCGCTTTCGTTCAGGCGATGGTGGGGCTGATGCTCTGGGCCGAGCGACGCATCAGTGGCCTGATGCAGGACCGCTGGGGACCGAATCGCGTCGGCCCGTTCGGCCTGTTGCAGCCGCTGGCCGACATCGTCAAGCTCCTGCTCAAGGAGGACATCACGCCCCAGGGCGTCGATCGTCTGCTCTACTACCTGGCCCCTGCCATGTCGCTGGCCCCAGCGCTGATGACCATCGCTGTTGTGCCGTTCGGCGAACCCGTGACAATGTTCGGCCACGTCGTTCCGCTTCAGGTCGCCGACATCAATCTGGGCCTCCTGTTCATCCTGGCTGTCGGATCATTGGAAATCTACGGCATTGTCTTCGGGGCCTGGGCCTCGAATAGCAAGTACAGCCTGCTCGGCGGCGTTCGCAGCGTGGCCCAGATGCTTTCTTACGAACTCTTCATGGGCGGTTCGCTGGTAGGCGTCGTCATGTTGACCGGATCGCTCCGCCTGAACGATATCGTGGCTTCGCAGCAGCATCTGCTTTGGGGATGGCTGCCGGCCTGGAACATCTTTCGCCAGCCGCTGGGCTTCGTGGTCTTTCTGGTGGCGGCCTTCGCCGAGACCAACCGCCTGCCGTTCGACCTGCCCGAGAGCGAGCAGGAACTCGTCGGCGGCTACCACACCGAGTATTCCAGCATGAAATTCGTCATGTTCTTCATGGCCGAGTATGCCGCCGTGTTCACGATGTCGGCCTTGCTGGCCACGGTCTTCCTCGGCGGCTACGGGTTGCCGGGACTGTCGGCGGCCGAGTGCGGCTCCGTGTGGTGGCTGCCATTGGCCCAGGCGGCGGTCTTCCTGGTCAAGACGATGTTGTTCGTCCTGCTCTTCATCACCGTGCGCTGGAGTCTGTCGCGACTGCGATACGACCAGTTGATGCGTCTGGGCTGGAAGGTCATGTTGCCTCTGGCTTTGCTCAACATCGCGCTGACCGGTACACTGGTGTTCCTGCGGCGGATGATGCCTTAGTGGAGACTCGCGTGACGCACCTTCCTGGTCCGATCTTCAATGCACCCGGCCGTTCGGTAGCCGACCGCGGCCTGCCGCAACCGTCGTACGACACGCCGCGGCGCGGACCGCAAAAAGAGAAGCGGCTTCGCGGTCGCGACACGTTCTGGCAGCGACTGAAGATTCCTGGATTGCTGTGGGCTTGGTGGACGGGTGTGCGGCACATCTGGCAGAAGAAGTTCACCATTCAGTGGCCCGACGAGACGCGCGAGGTCAGCGACAACTACCGTGGGGTGCATCGGCTGAACAGGGACGAGCGCGGCCGCATGCGCTGCGTCGCCTGCTTTCTGTGCCAAACGGCCTGTCCGGCCAACTGCATTCGCATCGAGGCCGGCAAGTCACCGTGGCCCGACCGCGAGAAGTACGCCGTGCGATTCACGATCGACGAATTGCGGTGTGTCTACTGCGGCATGTGCGAGGAAGCCTGCCCCGAGGACGCCATTGAACTGACGCGCATTTACTCGCTTGTCGGCACGCGCCGCGAGGAGATGATCTTCGATAAGGAGCAGTTGCTGACTGTTTACGACCTGACGCGCGACCAGAAGCATCCGTCGCGCTGGTGACGCGGAGAACAAACGCTTGTGGCCATCCTGATCTTCTACGCTCTGATTGTGGCCGGCTACTATGTGGCCCGTTTGGGCCTCGGTGCCGCCAGCCGCGACACGCGGACCTTCACGGTGCTGGCCGGCATCGTGGTCATGGCCGCAACGGCATTCTACTTCGGCTACGACCTCTACCGCCTCAGCGACGTTTTGCGCTACGGTCTCAGCGCTGCGGCTCTGGTGGCGGCCGTGCATGTCGTCACCGGACAGAAGCCGGTTCACTGTGCGCTGTCTCTGTTGGTGGTATTCCTGTCGCTTGCCGGCATCTTTGTCAGCTACCGTGCCGAATTCCTCGGCGCGATACTCGTCAGCATCAATGCCGGGGCGGTCATCGTGTCGTTCCTGTTCATCCTGATGCTCATCGATCTGCGTATGGCCCTGAGTCGTGAGGCTACGACCTCGTGGAATGTCACGACGGCCGTCCTCGCCGCGGTGCTGACGGCGACCGTGCTGGCCTCCGTAGGGGGACCTAGGAACCGTCCGGTTTCGTCTCCTCCTGCGACCTACTTCGCGTATCAGGCCTACGGTGCGACGCTTGAGCCCACGCGGCTGGGCGACGCTACGCCTGAAGAGCAGCAGGCCATACGCGACGGTCAGCGGTACGAGTTGCGGCCCATTTCCGGCACGACCCGCGCTGTCGGGTGGGAGTTGTACACCCGCTACACCGTACCGTTCGAAGTGGCTTCGCTCATTCTGACGGTTGCCGTCGTCGGCGCCGTGGCCATTGGCCGCCCGCCCAAACGCCGGCTGGCGAGGGGAGACGTCTGACATGCCGCAACCCATGGTCATCTTCGACGCCCGCACGGCCCTCATCTTCGCCGCGCTGCTGTTCGGGCTCGGATTGTTCGGCCTCATGCGGCGGAGAAATATGCTCCTTCTGCTGATGTCGCTTGAACTGGTCTTCGCGGCCGCTGCAACAGCTTTCGTGGCCGTGGCCCACCACGTCAGGACCTACAACGGCCAGGTGTTTGCCGTCTTCATCATCATGATCGCCGCGGCCCAGGCCGCCATCGGCGTGGTCATCGTCGTCAGTCTCTATCGCTATCGTCGCAGCGTCAGCACACAGCATTGGACCGGTCTGAAAGGGTAAGGGCGATGCCGCTCATCAACATGCACTGGCTCGCGATCGTCGGCGGTCTGCTGGCGGCCATGTTCCTGCTGCTGGTTCCGGCGATCATCCGCACCGGCCGCAAGCCGTCGCGATCTGCCCGGGCCGTCCTGCGTCTGGCCGATGCTTTGGCCTTCCCCGCGCGGCTGCTCAGCGTGCTGCACACCGGCGACGTCCGCATGCACGTCCTCTGGACGGTCATCGGTACCGTTCTCCTCTGCGTCGCCGCCGGCAACCTTCCGTGGCCCGATATGCCGCCCCTGACCACTGCACCCATAGCGGCGCGGGCCACCGCTCAGAGCGACCATGTCGAGATCGTTGCCGCGTGGCCGCAACTGGCCCTGGTGGCCGCCGCGGTCTTGGGACTCCTGGCCAAGGTGGTCCTCGGACGCCGCGCGTTCTGGCCGACCCTCGTACTGGTGCTGGCGGGCCTCGTGACGGCCGGTGCCACCCTTGTCCAGCTGTACGATCCGCTGTCGTCCGAGTGGCATGACATGATGGGGCTGATGCGACTCGATCCGTTCGCCGTCTTCGGGCAGCTTGCACTCCTGGCCGTCTCGGCGGTCATGGTGGCGGCGTCCCTGTTCGAGATTCGCCGCATGGGCGACCGCCGGGCCGACTTCCTCGTGACCCTCATCCTTGCCGCAACAGGCGCCACAATCGCCGTCAGTGCTACGGATCTGTTGACCCTCTACACAGGGCTCGCCCTGATGATGCTGTGCAACACCATTCTGCTCGGCATGCAGTCGCACGACGCCTCCGCAACTGAGGCGGCGATGAAGCACTTTCTGGCCGGCATGGTCGCCTTCGCCCTGTTGCTGTTCGGCGTGGCCCTCGTGTATGCCGCCTCGGGCGATACGCAGTACGACGGTGTCGCCGAAGGCCTGACGCGACTCGTGGCCGCAGGGCAGGGGCCGATCGGCCTGGCCTCCGCGGGCCTGGCCCTTGTGCTGGCGGGGATGGCCCTGCTTGTCGGCCTAGTCCCGTTTCACATGCACGTGCCTGACACGTACCAGGGCGCCCCGGCCCCTTCGGTCGGTTTCCTCGTCTCCGTGCCCACCATGGCTGCCGTGCTGGTGCTTGTGCGTCTGCTTAAGGGACCGTTTGCCGTCGTGGTCGACGTTGCGCGGCCGATCGTCCTCGTGCTGGGCATCGTGAGCTTGGTCGGCGGCGCACTGCTGGCCACCGTGCAAAGCGATCCCCGGCGGACAGTCGGCCACTTGGCCGCGTGTCTTGTCGGCATCACCTTGATCCTTATTGCCGGCACGGGCATGGTCGGCATTGAGCAGCAGACCGAATACGTCCAGGAGGCCTTCGCCCTGGCGCTACTGCTGACGACGATGCTGTTCGCCCTGTGCGGTGTGGCGACTGCGGCCCTGTGCGATGTCGACCTCGATGCGCCGGCGACCGACCGTCGGACCGCCGTCCGCAGGACCGTGGCCTCCGGCCCGACGTTCATTCTGGCTCTGGCCTGTCTGGCCCTTGCCGCCGTGGTGCTCTACATGGGAGGCCCCGGTGGGAAGATCGAATTGCCGTCGATCGCCAGGTCCATGGTGGTTGCGGCGCTCGTGCTGGCGGCGTCGCGGTTTACCATTCTCTTCTGGCGATTGTCCCAGAAGACATCGGCCTCGGTGCCGATGTCCGCCAAGGTCATTGCGGCGGCAATCCTGCTCGGCCTCGTTGCGGCTGCGGGCGCGGGCGCCCTTTGCGCCGGCCACATCATCAACGCCGTCACAGCCATGTGGCCATAGCACCGACGCCGCACAGTGAGGAGTCATGAGATGCCTTTGAATTGCCCCGACCAAGACCATGAGCATGCCGACAATCCACCGGCGTCTTGTCCTGAACCCTGTGGCGCGAACACACAGCCGTCCTCCGGCGAGCCCATCACGCGGCGGCGGTTTCTCCAGGCTTGCACGGCGGGCGCAGGGCTTGCCGTGGCGGCCGCGGGCGGCTACGTCGCCTACCGCTTCTTGAAGCCCGACGCTTCGCTGGATTCTCCGGCGGATTTCGTGCTCGGCAAGCCCGAGGATCTGTCCGAGGGCCGCATCTTCGTGGCCGAGGCCAAGGCATTCGTCGAGCGGGCCGGCGCGCGAGTCCGATGCATGTCGGCCGTTTGTACGCACCTGGGGTGCCTCGTCAAGTGGGACGAGGCCATGCAGCGGTACCGCTGCCCGTGCCACGGCAGCGACTTCATGCCCGACGGAACGAATCCCACCGGTCCGGCCAGCAAGCCGCTGCCGTTCTTCCGCCTGTCGCGAGATGCGGACGGACGGGTCATCGCCCACCGTAAGCAGGTGCTGGCGGCCGACGGCGCCGAATGGCTCGATCTCGGCTAGGCCGTTCGGCTGCAACCTTCACGCCTTATCGCACGGAGACGAAACTAACCCTTGGCGCGGGCACGGTCGCCGATTTATAAGGTGGCATCGGCAATCGCCCACAAACGGCCGGCGGTCCCGGCGGACCTGGCAGTGGGCTGACAGACGGGGAAACACTCATGGGCTTCCGGCATCGGTGCGGCAAACTGCTGGCCGATAATCGTGTGGTTCGCAGCATCTTCGGCGAGACTGCGCCCATGCCCGGCGGCACACTGCGATGCATCCGTTACCGCAACTTCTTCCTGCTGCTCCACCCGCGACGCGTTCGCCGCGACAGCCTGCGGCCGTCGGCCACCTTCGGTCTCGGCATCATCTGCATCACGTTGTTCCTTCTGCTTGTGGTCACCGGCATCCTGCTCATGTTCTACTACGTGCCGAGCACCGACGCAGCCACCGGGGCATACGCTTCGATGCTGGAGCTGCGCCACGCGGCCGCCTTCGGGCAATTCATTCGCAACGTGCACCGCTGGTCCGCTCACCTGCTGGTGGTCGCCGCGTTTCTGCACATGGCCCGGGTTTTCCTGACCGGGGCGTTCAAGCCGCCGCGACAGTTCAACTGGGTCATCGGCGTCCTGCTGCTCGGCGTCACGCTGGTCGAAAGTTTCACCGGCTACCTGTTGCCCTGGGACCAGCTCTCCTATTGGGCGATCGAGGTCGGCGGCAGCATGATGGCCAGCATTCCGGGCATCGGCGACGAACTGCGGCGCATGGTGCTCGGCGGCCACGAAATCTCGCAAACCACCCTCGTCCGCTTCTACGGATTGCATGTACTCGTGATGCCCGCGGCGATCAGCGTGCTGACTTGCATTCACCTGTGGCGCGTGCGGCAGAACGGCGGCCTGGCCCATGCGATGGAGAACGAAGATGCGCCGCCGCAAAAGCCGCCCGCAACCGTAGCCGCTTGGCCGCACCTGGTGCTCCGTGAACTGGCCGTGGCCCTGGGCTGCGTGGTCGTTGTGGCGGCCATGGCCCTGGCATGGGACGCGCCGCTCGGCGAGCCCGCCGATCCGGCCCACGCGCCCGAGCCGGCCAAGGCCGCATGGTACTTCCTCTGGCTCCAGGAAATCGTCAGTTACGATTACGGCGCTTTGGCTCGGGTGCACTGGCCGCCTTGGAACCCCGACGGTCCGACCCTCGGCGCCGAATTCTGGGGCGGCGTGGTGCTGCCGACCGTTTGCATGGTGGTGCTGCTGGCGTTGCCCTACGTTCGTCAGCGGAGGTGCGGTGTCGGGATCTATTTCGCCCGCACTCGCCGCCTGGCCTGCACGGTCTTCATCCTGATCTCGCTGGCGATCCTCACTTTGACCCTCGTCGGCTACTTTCTGCGCGGGCCCAACTGGGTCCTCGTCTGGCCCTGGTGACCGCCGATGCGCGAAAACCGCCTCTACATCCTGGTCATTCTGCTCTGCCTCGGCGTTGTCGCTCTGGTGGTTGCGGCCCTGCGTCAGGAACAGACGCGCACGTGGCGCTGGTACCAGGCCGAGTTCATCCGTCGCACGAAGGCCGACCTGCCGGCTCGCCTGGAGCGGGTGTCCGACGAGAAACTCCGCGCTGACATGATCGCGGCCGCCGATCGCATTGTGGCTGAAGGCATCGAACTGCGGCAGATCTATGTGCCCGAACTCGGGCAGGTCTCCCGTTGCGTCAGTTGCCACGAGGCGAGCACCGAGCCCCTTGTAGCCCGCACCGAATTCCCGTGGAAACGCCATCCTGAGCCTTACCTCGAAGCCCACTGGCACCCGTTTGAGCAGTACGGTTGCGTCGTCTGCCACGGCGGCAATGGCCGCGCGACCGAAGCCACGGCCGCTCATGGCGAGGAGGGCGTCGGCGAAATGCCGCGCCGCAAAGACGAGTTCGCCCAGGCGGCCTGCGGCAAATGCCACCGGGCGAGCGAGATCGATGGGGCCCCGGCCTGGAATCGCGGTCGCTATCTGGCCGAGGACCGTGGCTGCTCGGGGTGCCACGATTTCGGCGAGGCCATCGCCGCTACGCGGACCGGCCCGCCATTGACCGGCCTGGGATCCAAGACGTCCGAAGACTGGCTCGTCTCGTGGCTCATGCAGCCTGAGGCCTTCCGCCCGCGGACCCGCATGCCACGACCGCGCCTGGATGCCCGCGAGGCGGCGGCAATCGCCCGGGTCCTGCTGGCCGAGCGCTCGCAGCGAGTGGACGCCGTCGCCGGCTACCTGAAGGCGGCCGCCAGAATGGACTGGTCGCGATCAGAGCGTCGCGGCCGCGAACTGGCCGAAGGTGCCTCTGGTTGCACGACATGTCACGATTGGCCGCGGCTGAAGCGGCGAGGCTTCCACCCAGTTCCGGGGTGGCGGATGATCGGTCCCGATCTGGACCGCAGCGGCAACAAGATGACGCTGCCTTATGTGGCGGCGCTGCTCGCAGATCCTCAGACGGTCATGCCGGGCACGATGATGCCGCAGTTCGAGTACCCGGAGTCCGACCGGCTCGGCATTGCCGCGTTCGTAGTCGGCCTTGGCTCGTCCCGCAACCGGCCTGCTCGCGAGGAAGCCGCCGCCTCGCCTACTGCTGCCGAGAGAGAGCTTGCGACTGCGGCCATGAATCGCCTCGGCTGCGCCGCCTGCCACGGCGGGCAGGGGCCGCAGGAGAACCGCATCGGCCCGGTGCTGGCGGACGTGGCCGATCGTCGCTACTGGCAAGTCCAATGGTACGCTGCGGACGTGCCGGTTGACGAGCGTCATCTTGAACGTTACCTGCAATGGAAGCTCGAAGGTTCGCCGCAGGTGGACAATGGCGACGACGGTCGTCTCAGAATGCCCGAGTATCGCCTTTCGCAGCACGAGCGGCGGAGCCTGGCCGCCTACCTGTTGAGTCGCAGCCTGGTCCCGATTCCCGAGAAGTTCATCGTCGAGGCCCCGGCCGTTGCCGGGCAATCCATCGACGGGCCATTCGCCGAGGTGGACCGTGTACGTCATTGCACCTCGTGCCATGACGTGCTGGCCGGTGCGGGAGAACGTGTCGCCCCGGCACTGGACGGGGCGGGCAGCAAATTCATGGTCCCGTGGCTGCGACAGTACCTGGCCGCGCCGTGGCCAATCGATGTGGCCGAACAGGCCCGCATGCCGTTGCTCGGATTAACGGAGTCGGAGATCGACACCGTGACCGCGTTCTTGTCCGAAGCGACCGGGAACCGCACTGCGCGTGACAATGCCGGGAACGTTGTTGGGTTGAGCGACGATGAGGCGAAGGTCGGCGAATCGCTCTTTCGCGGTCTGGCCGTTGGTGACGAGAGGGCCGCCGTAGCGTGCATCGCCTGTCACCGTACGACGACGAGTCCTGGCGGACTGACGGGACCGACTCTCGGCGGCTCGCCGCAGCGACTTGCCGCCGAGTGGGTCTACACGTGGCTCCGCGACGGGCGCCAACTTGCTCGCGATTCGCGCATGCCCGTGCAGGTGCTCGGCCACGAAGAGGCCCGCGCCCTGACGGCCTTCATCCTTCGGCAGGCGACCTCTTCCAGCAGCTCGGGCGGCGCGGCAGGCGAAGGGGGGCCACAATGATCGGACGACTTCCGCTTCTTTGCCTTCTGGCTGCAGTGGCGGTCCTAGCCGGTTGCGGCGAAACGCCCAACACGCCCGGGACCACCGAGACGGCCTACCGTGTCAATTGGCCGCAGACCCGCGGCGGCGAGTTGTTCGTCCGCTACTGTGCCGCCTGCCATGGCGACCGCGGGCAGGGCGACGGTTACAATGTAGCCGCCCTGGCCGTTCGTCCCCGCGATCTTTCCGACGCCGAACACATGGCCGCCCTGAGCGACGACCGACTGGCGGTCACGGTCCGTGACGGCGGCGCCGGCGTCGGGCTCAGTCCCCTGATGCCCGGATTCGGCGACACGGTCACCCCGGAGGAACTCGGCTTCTTGGTCGTCTACCTGCGGACCCTCCACCAGTCGCCGTAGATATGGCGGCGGGCCAATCCTTCTGTTATCCCTCGCGGAAAGGGGTTGTCGGGCACCCGAACCTCGGTAGAATCGTCGGATAGGTCCACGGCGGTCGTGGGCCTGCAAGTATTCTGGGATGGCTGGCCGTCGGCCAATGGGGTTGCGACAATGCAGATGAGTCCTGAGGAATATCGGCGTAGGGTGCTGGGCTGTTGGATGGGCAAGAACATTGGCGGCACGTTGGGCGCCCCGTTCGAGTTCATCCGCCAGGTGAATGACGTCTCGTTCTACACGCAGGATCTCGGCGGCGAGCCGTTGCCGAACGACGACCTGGATCTGCAACTGCTGTGGCTCATCGCCTTGGAGGAGCGCGGCCTGGGTATCGATGCCCACACGCTGGCCGACTACTGGTGCCTCTACATCACGCCACACTGGTCCGAGTACGGCATCGCCAAGGCCAACCTGCGGGCCGGTCTGCCTCCGCCGTGGTCGGGCCTGTGCGGCAACGAGTGGCGACACAGTTGCGGCGCATTCATCCGTAGCGAAATCTGGGCCTGCATCGCCCCGGGGCTGCCCGAGGTCGCGGTCCGCTATGCCGCCGAGGACGCCGTCGTCGATCATGCCGACGGTGAGGGAACCTGGGGTGAGGTGTTCTTCGCCGCCCTGGAAAGCGCCGCGTTCGTCTGCGACGACATCGCCGCGCTGATCGAGATCGGGCTGTCGTACATTCCGGCCGACTGCGACATCGCCGCCGCGGTGCGCTGTGCCGTCGACGCCCACAAGTCGGGCATGGGCTGGCGCGACGCCCGCGACGAGATTCTGAAGCACCATCGTGGATCGACTCTCTTCAACATGCCGGAGCGGACCTGCGAGGAGGACCGCGCCAAAGGCTTCGACAAGGGCAGGCTCGGCTACGATGCTCCGTCCAACGTCGCCATGGCTGTGCTGGCCGTTCTGGAGGGCGGCGACGACTTTGGCCGCGTGGTCACGACGGCCGTCAACTGCGGTGAAGATACGGACTGCACCGGCGCCACGGCCGGCGCCTTGTTCGGGCTGATGCACGGCATCGACGCCATCCCCGAGAAGTGGATCAAGCCGATCGGCAAGAAGATCAAGACCATGTGCCTGAACCTGGGCGAACTCAGCATGCAGGTCCCACAGACAGTGGACAACCTGACCGACCGCACCGAGCGTATGAGCCGCCAGGTGCTGGCCCACTACGACCGTACGGGCAAGACCAATCCGCTGCCGGGGGAGAAATTGCGCAAGGTGTCGCCCGTCGAGGCCATGAAGGCGAGTGAGGCCTTCAAGCGGGACTTGGCCGCACGAGTCGGCGCGGCGCGGTACCGCTTCGATTTCTTCGACGTCGACGTCCAGGCCGACGGCGGACCGACGATCCGCGACGGGCAGGCGAAGGTTGTGCGGCTAACGATCCACAACCGCTATAAGGTCCAGGCGAACGTGCTGGTGCGTTGGCACATGCCCGATGGCTGGCGCGTGGAGCCCGCCCGCACGGCCCTGGCCCAGAGCTGGCCGGGCATCCTCGGGGGCCCCGTCACGGTGGTGGCCACGCTCTGCGCGACGGAAGTCCGGGAGTCCGTGGTCCGTTGCGTGGCCGAACTGTCGATCGACGGGCGGCCCACCGTGGTGCTCGTGCCCGTCATTCTGCAGAACGGCAACACGTGCGGCTGATCGACATCGCCGGGACGCAGCGTTGGGGAGGGAAAGGGACGGCATGACGCGATACGTGGTGATCGGTTGCGGGGCTGCGGCTAGCGCTGCCGCCGAGACACTGCGCCAGGCGGACGCCGACGCATCGATCACGCTGATGTCGTTCGAGAAGGTCCGCGTGTTGGCCCGGCCGCGGCTCGTCGAGTACGCCTCGGGTGTCATTGACCTGTTCGAACTGGAGACCAGGGACCAGAAGTGGTTCGATGATCTTCGGCTCGACGTTCGCCTGGAGACGCGAGCCACGCAACTCGATCCTGCCCGCCGCCGCGTGACGCTTTCAACCGGCGAGGAGCTGGCGTACGACAAGCTTCTACTGACGCTCGGCATGGCCACGCGTCCGGTTCCGTTCGAGGGCGGCGACTTGCGAGGCGTCTGCCAGATGCACTTTCAGCCACAGGCCGACGTGGTCCGCGGCTTCGCTGCGACGACCAATTCCTCGGTCGTCGTGGGTGGCGGGCTGTTGGGGCAGGACATGGCCGCCGCGCTTCACGCCGCGGGCATCAAGACCACGTTGTTGGTCCGCGAAGACCGCATCGGCGTGCCGCAGTTCGACCCAGGCAGTGGTGGAATGCTTCTGGACGAGCTTCGGTCGATCGGCGTCGATGTTCGTCTGCAGACTGAGGTGGCCCGGATCGAGGGAGCCGACGGCCGCGTCGGCAGTGTCGTGACCCGTGCCGGTGAGATGATCGCCTGCCAACTGGTCCTTGTGGCCATCGGGGCGATGCCCAACACCGAGTGGCTGAAGCCCACCGGTTTGGAGGTCGGCCGCGGGATTGTCGTTGATGAGCACCTGGCCACGAGCCTGCCCGATGTCTTCGCCGCGGGGAGTTGCGCCGAGATTCATGCCGCCGGTCGCACGCTCATTCAGGCCAGTTGGCTCAACGCGACGGCCATGGGCCGAACGGCGGCTCGCAACATGCTCGGCCAGGCCGAGACGTACCGCGAGCCGTCGTCGTACACAACCAAGGTCGGCAACACGATGTTCACGCTGTTCGGCTCGCCGATTGCTGCGTACCCAGTAGCGCGTTATGTAACCTTTCGCGGTCCGGACGGATCGTATGCGGCCCTGGTGGCCGAGGGCGGATTGGTTCGCGGCGGCATGCTCGTCGGCCGCCACAAGAAGGCCAAGGCGATCAAGGAACTGCCGCTTCGCGACGATCCGGTTCCCGGACTGGCCGAGGCAAGCGGCGAGCAGGCGGTCGGCCTCAGCGAATTCATCAGCGAGGCACTCGGCCTTGGATGAATGAGAGTCGAGGACATCCAGAACAAACGAACGGGCACGGCAGCATGTGCGGCCGTGCCCGTGTCATTGAACGCGTAGGGTGGCTGCACACAGCCACGCGGTTCCTTGCTCTTGCTTGTCAGATCACGAACTTCTTCTTGCCCTTCAGCGACCCAATCTCCTTGCGGGCGGCGGCGAAGCCCTTGCGGCCCATCAGGGCGTAGGTCGCGATCTTGCCTTCCTCGACGCCCGGCTGGTCGTACGTGTTGATCCCCAGCAGCTCACCGGCGAACGACGTCTGCACCATCAGCATGTAGAGCAACTGGCCGACCGTGTGCTCGTTGACCACCGGCAGCGTGATGGTGACGTTGGGCCGCAGGCTCTTGGTCAGGGCGAAGGTCGTGGCCCGCCGCTCGGCGTCCATCAGTTCGCCCATCGTATGGCCGCCGAGGTAACCGCAGCCTTCCACGTCGCCGAAGACCTTCGGGATCGTGACGTCGCGGCCGAAGTCGCCCACGGCCAGCAGCGTGAAGACTTTGTCGTTCGGGCCTTCGCGATAGAGCTGCACCTGGCTGTGCTGATCGGTCACGCCGAGGGCCTTGATCGGCGTCGGGCCGACGCATTCCTTCTTGCCGCCGCGAGTGCGAATCTTGCCCAGGCTCTCGGCCCAGAGCTGGCGGTACCAATCGGCCACGTCGCGAAGGGCCTGGCTATAGGGCATCATGACGCTCAGCGGCTTGCCGCGCTGGTAGCACAGGTACTGGAGGGCGGCCGACATGAAAGCCGGGTTGCGGCCAAGGTCGGGCGACTCGCAGCGGCGGTCCATCGCGGCGGCCCCGGCCAGCAGGGCCTTGATGTCGATGCCCACCATGGCCAGCGGAAACAGGCCTACGGGGCTCATCACGCTGAACCGGCCGCCCACGCCATCCGGCACGGGGAACGTCTCGTAGCCTTCCTGCTCGGCGATCGGACGCAGGTAGCCCTTGGCCTGGTCGGTGATGGCCACGACGTTGCGGGCGTACTTCGTGCCGAGGCGTTTCCGCAACAGGTCGCGGCAGATCATGAACTGGGACATCGTCTCGGCCGTGCTGCCTGATTTGCTGATCGGCACGAACAGCGACTTGGCCGGATCGATCATCGCCAGCAGGGCGGCGAACTGTGCCGGGTCGATGTTGTCGACCACGAACAGCCGCGGGGTCTTGCGCTGCTTCTTGTCGAGCAGGGACGCGTACGGTTTGGCGCACGCCGTGTAGACGGCCGTAGCCCCGAGGGCCGAGCCGCCGATGCCCAGCACG
>JAFGPY010000101.1 GCA_016935955.1 Planctomycetota bacterium | reverse complement strand
GGCCACAAGGTCCACTGCTTCTTGAGTCTCGTAGATCTCGCTGTTGGGGTCAACGACGATGTGCCCTTGGGCCGCCTGCACACTGCCTGCCAGTGTCAGCAGCACAAGGCAACACGAAATAACCCGCCATTGGTGCTGAGGTCTGTCGCTCATCTCATGGGCTCCATACGTCACACTAATGCACCGGCGTACGCTGCCATGCTGAAACCAGATAGTTCCGCTGCAATGGGACTGACCACAACCGCACACTTGGCAATGTATGATCATTATTCATGCTAGTCAAGAAAAGAATAAAAATAAAACATGTTGACGCACATAGTATGTTATCCCATTGGCGGGCAAAGCCTTATGCCTCGCCACCGAGGCATGCGTCGTGTGCGGAAGGCTGTGCATGCAGGTCGTGCGGTGCGGTATGAAGATGATGAGGCGTGCGGCAAGACAACCGGCCGCTCCCGCGATCAGGCGGAGGCGGCCGGAGATGTCCGCTTGCTTCATCGCCGGGGCAGGCGACTCACGGAATCGGGGTGACTTCGCCGCCGATGATCTGGCCCTGATTGTCCAGGACGCCGTCGTAGTAGAGGTTCAGGCCGCCGAGGTGCAGCACGCTACCCGGACCGACGATGACGTTGTGAACGTAAAGGGCCTCGCAGGACGAACGGTTGCCGTTGTCGATGCAATCGCGCAGGACCACCTTGGCCGGCTCCGCTCCGCCGACGACCAGGGCGTCGAGTGCGAAGTTGTCGAGGAACCCGATGGCGTCGTCGCCCAGGTCGGCGCCGGCCACCTCGTAGCTGCTCCAAGCCCAGCAATGCCTGTTGCCGTCGAAGACGACAGCCACATTCTCAAGGCCCGCCAGCGAATACTCGTCGGTCGACTCGTTGACCACGGAGCCGCCGGTCACGACGATCTGGGAACCGTAGGCCGCGGTCAGGTACGCGTCGGCGCCGAAGACCAGGCAGTCGTCCACCTCGACATAAGCGGCCGCATCGAAGATATCGAACATGCCCATGCCGCCTTGCGTGCCGACGCAGAGGCGCCGGGCGATCAACTCGCCGCCGGCCAGCGAGACCATGGCGAACGAATCGGCTGCACCGCCGACGACCAGCGCTTGGTGAACCACGTGGACGCCGCCGGTCTGGGCGAAGATACCCGTGCCTTCGTCAGCAATCACCTCGCAGCCGCCTATGTTCAGCAGGCCGCCGTCCAGGGCGACGGTGCCGCTGCCGTCGGCCTTGTCGCCGAGGATCAGGCAGCCGCCCACGAGCATCTCGCCGTCGAGAATGTCGATGGAGGCCAGACCCTCGCGGCCCACGGTGACCGAGCCGCAAACCCACAGGTCGCCGGCTTCCAGCGAGTAGGCGCCCTGGCTGCCCACGGCCTTGCCCAGCATGATGCCGCCCCACCAGACGGCGTGTGTGCCGCCGGCCTGGTAGAACGAGCCCAGCCCGTCGTCGCCGATCGTCTCGCAGCCGGCGACGCAGAGGTACCCGTCGTCCATCGCGTAGGAGCCCACGCCCGTGGCCTCGATCCCGAGGCCCAGGCCGCCGCCGTAAATGGCGTTGCAGCCGGCGGCCTGATAGAACGAGCCGACGCCGGCCTGGCCGATCGTCTCGCCGCAGGAGGCCGACAGCTCGCCGTCTTCCAGGGCGTAGGTGCCGGAGGCCGTCTCGTCGCGGCCCATCAACAGCCCGCCGCAGTAGAGGCGGTTCTCGCCGCCGAGTTGGATGATGGTGCCGTCGCCCGTGACGCCCAACAACTCGTCGCCGGTAACCGCCAGATTGCCGTCGGGACCAATCATCAACGTGCCGCCCGAGAACTCGGCGTAACCGAGTTGCAGTTCATCGGCCGTGCCCCAGGACGTCTCGATATTGGCCGTGCCCCAGTTGTCGATGCGAGCCGTCTTGCGGAAATTGGGGACACCGTTGTTCCAGTTCTCGGCAACGAACCAGTCGTCATAGTCGGCCAGCCATTCGGTGAGGCCTCCGTCGCAGGGGCAGCACCCACCCCAGCCACCCCAACCGCCCCACCCACCCCAGCCGCCTCCGCCGCACGAACCGCCGCCGTGACCGCCTCCACCCTCACAGGCCGCAACGGGACCCGAGCCCAGACAAACGATCAGCATTGCGGCAGCGAGCAGCGCCCCTCCGACAGCAGCGAACCTCCGTGTTCTTGCCAGTTCCTCCCTCATGACGCGTCTCCTTTCACCGACAGAACGGACAGACCACCGGCCACCCCACGTGGTCCGGTCAGCGGCCGACTCATGCGGCCGATGTGTACGAGTGATTCTTTGCGTGGCAGGGCTGCTGCCTGCCGCACCTGCGACCAATAGTTCCGGCAGTTCCGATCCGGGACGTCAGGTCGATGCTCCGCGGCAGAACATCGCCGTGACAGGGCGGAGCATGCGGCGCTGTAGCGCTTCCTCGCACAGGTTATCGGACATTGAGGGCATTCATATTCAGTAGTTTACAGAATCCACACAAAGCTGCCAGATGGGATGGATGCCGGGGGTGCACCTCCGCGGGGGAGCGGCATATAGGCTGCAGGTCAGCGACTTCTGAACGCCGACAGGCCCCGGGTGGGCGGCATTCGCTGCGGCTGGTTCCAAGGGCCTCCGCGCGACCGCGTTCAGTCCTTCTCCTCGTCGTCATCCTTGCGGTCGGCATGCCCGGCCTTGCCGGGTTTGGCCTTTGCCGCGGCCTTGACGACGAACTCGATGGCCGTCACGGTGTCGTCGTAGTTGGTGCTGTGACCGGTGTTCTCGCGGTCGATCATCAGCACGTCTTTCTTGCCGGCCTTCTGGAGTTGGGCGTACAACCGCCGCACACTGTCGGGCGGCACGGACGTATCCTTGCCCCCGACCGTGAAGGCCACGGGCATCTTGAACCGTTTCCATCCCAGCTCGGGACTGCGTTTCTTGTACTCCTCGGACTTGGTCTTCTTGTCGCCGCCGTACGACTTGGCAATGGCGTCCTGAAAGTTCTCGTACTCCATCATGTTAGCCGTGCCGTTGCTGGAGACCACGGCATCGACCAGGTCGGGATGCAGGGCCGTGAAGATCAGGCACGACGTGCCGCCCATCGAGCCGCCCACGAGGTAAACGCGGCGGACCTTGTGCTGCTTGCGAAGCAGGGCGATCAGTTGCACCATGTCGGCCTCGGCCGCCGGACCCATCCACGAGGCCGTGGCCCGGTAGTCGGGCGACACGTAAATCATATTATGCTTCGCGGCGGCGTCGCGAGCGCCCTTGCACTCGCCGCGCTCCTGCTTGATGTACTGCCAGCGGTCGGAGCCGTGGCCGTGCAGGGCGATCATCAGGTCGTGCGGCTCGTCGGCGTCGAACTTCTTCGGCAACATCTCGACGTACTTCTGCAAGGTCTTGTCGAGGTCGGCCTTGAACTCCTT
This sequence comes from Planctomycetota bacterium, assembly GCA_016935955.1. Next base: position 29,963 of record JAFGPY010000101.1, on the reverse strand, counting down.
GTCCACGGGCTCGGACCACTGGCCGCCCGTCTTGTCGGATTTGCCCACATCGTCCTCCCCGGCCACTGTGCCGCCGCCGAGCACCGCCCAGGCAGCTACCGCCACGACTGTCGCCACGTGCATCCAATGTCGAGACATCGCCGCTGTCCTCCTGCAATCGCACGCCGCACGACGCGGCTGCGCCGTCTTACCCGAGAACCTTCAACGAGAACTCCCGCAGTTGGGCCGCGATGGCCGCCATGCGGTCCTTCGTCGGGCCGTCAGCATCCGGCATGGTGTCGGCGTAACCGACGGCCGCGTATTTCGAACTCACCTGATGATAGGGCAGCAGCCGCACACCGACGATGTTCGGCAACCCCTTCAGCAACCGGCCGATCGCGTCGATGCTCTGCGGATCGTCGTTAAAGTCGGGAATCACCGGTACGCGGATCTCGACCGGGACGCCGCGCTCGACCAGCCGTCGCAGATTCTCAATGATCCGCCCGTTCGGCTTGCCCGTGTGCTCCTGGTGCCGCCGCTCGTCGGTGTGCTTCACATCGTACAGGAACATGTCGGTCCAGGGCAGAACCTTCTCGAAGCATTCCCACGGCACCGCCCCGGACGTGTCGATGGCACAGTGAATACGATCGTCCTTCAGGAGCCGGAACAGCTCGGCGCAGAACTCCGCCTGCAGCAGCGGCTCGCCGCCGGAGAGCGTCACCCCGCCGCCGTCGCGATAGAAGGCCCGGTCCTCCAGGGCGATCTCGCGGGCCTCCTGGACGGTCAGCGTGCGGCCGAACAGCTTCAGGGCGCGGCCGAGGCACGCATCCACGCAGGCCCCGCAGGCGACGCACCTGGTCCGGTCGAAAGCATGTCGCCCGTCCACGAGGCTGTGAGCGCCGTGCGGGCAGGCCGCCGCGCATTCGCCGCAATGCAGGCATTTGTGCTCGTGGTAGGCCAGTTGCAGACCGGGCTCGACGCCTTCGGGATTGTGGCACCAGCGGCAGCGCAGCGGGCAGCCTTTCAGGAAGAGCACCGTGCGGACCCCGGGGCCGTCGTGAACGCCAAAACGTTTGATCTCGAACACCGTTCCGGTCGGCGCCATGGACTCACTCGCAGATGTTCTGGGCCCGCCGGATGAACATGTCCTGCTCGTTGCGGCTCAGGTCGGTGAAGTGGACGTTCCAGCCGCAGACGCGCACCTGCAGGCCCTGGTACTTGTCGGGGTGGGCCTGGGCATCGATCAGCGTCTCGGCATCGAAGATGTTGAACTGCACGGCGACGCCGTGCTTGTCCATGTAGGTGTTAAGCAGCGTCCGCACGGCCGCAAGCCCCTCGTCGCCCTGCACGGTGGCCGGGTGCAGCATCACGTCGAGCGGGAAGTCGCCGGGATGCATGGCCGAGTCCATCCGCGTCGCCGACTTGACCAGCGCGGTCACGCCGTTGATGTCCATACCCATCGTCGGCGAGCAGTTCTTGGAGATTTCCTCTCCGGCCATTCGCCCGTCCGGCGTGGCGCCGGTCTTCTGCCCGTGGGTCAGGTAGTAGCGCGGCGGCGTGTGCATCGAGGCCAGGTAAAAGCCGCCGCGGCTGTTGGGCCGCAGGTTGATCTTGTTGCCCAGGAACCGCGACAGGGCCCCGGCGTAGGTGTCCACGGCGTCGATGCCGTTGCCGTACTTGTTCTTGCCGTAGAGCATCTTGAGCCGCAGCTTCTCGTGTCCCTTCCAGTCGGCGGCAAGGACGTTCTTCAGTTCGGCCAGCGACAGCACCTGCCTGTCGTAGACGAATTCCTTGACGGCCATCAGGGCGTCAATGGCCGAGGCGAAACCGGCGGTCAGGATGGTCGAGATGTTGTAGATCGAACCGTTATGGAACGCGTCCTGGGCGGTCTTCAGGCTGTTCTCGATGGTCCCGGAGAAGACCGACGTCGGGTTGATGAAGTTCAGGTACTGCTCGAAATCGTTGGCGCAGAGGATCGCGCTTTCGATGATGTGGCCCAGTTGCTTGAGGTAGGCCGAGTAGAAATCGTCGAAGGTCGCAAAGGCTTCCAGCCCGCCGGTGCGGCAACCGCACTCGATGCCCGCGTACGGATCGACGCCGTCGTAGAGGACGAGTTCCAACGGCTTGAGCATGTTCAGGTAGGCGACGATCGTCGTGTTGCCGCGGGCCCGCGCGCCGAACTCGTAGCACCCGGTGATGTCGCAGGTGCGGGCCTCTTCCTCGGTGGCCCCGTAGCCCATCATGGCCCGCTTCATCGACGGCTCGCACAGGAACACCATGCTGTTGTGCCCGCGGCGGATCATGTCCACTGCCTTGTCGACGAAAGCCGGCGGGGTGTTCGGCGCCAGCTTGATCTGCAGCTTCGGCGAGCAGATGTCCAGCTTGTCGAACTCGTCGAGAATCAGATAGCTCAGCTCGTTGATCTCGCTCCGGCCGTCGCGCCGCGTGCCGCCGAAGTAGAACGGATGCCCCCACGGATTGGCGATCGAGGCGAACTGCATCATGAAGTACGCAAAGAACTCGCGGATCTGCGACTCGCTGTAGGTGCCGCTGTCGAGGTCCCGCCGGTAGTACGGGTACATGGTACGGTCGAGGTTCCCGAGCGAACGGACCTGCAGCCGGCCGACGTACTCGCTGAACATGAAATACAGGTAGACCAGGTGCAGCACTTCGTAGGTGTTGGTCGGCGGCCCCTGGATCAGCGTGGCCAGGCACTCGGCGCAGGCCAGCATCCGCGGGTTGCCGTCGGCGTGCTCCGTGGCATAGTCGTGGAACCGCTGCAGCATCTCGAGGATGGCCGTGTAGGTAATCTCGATGCCGTCGAAATAGGCCGCAGCCTGCGGCGTCATCTGCCCGGCGTCCTCGCGTTGCCGACGGTATTGCCTCGCACGCTCGCGAAGGCCCGGGAAGCCCAATTCGAAAACAGCGTCCCAGTCAGGAACCGAGTGGTCGAAGTCCTTGCCCATGCCGCAGGCGCCCGACTGCTTCAGGCCTTCCATGATCGGCAGGGTCTTCATGAAGCGGGCGTCCACTTCCTTGTCCCACTTCGCGACCAGGGCATCCAGTGGACGGTCCCAGCGGTCCCAGCAGCCGAAGCCGACATACCAGTCGTGCGGACTGACGTCGATCCGCACGTTCCGGGCCACGTACTCGAAGGCCCTGGCCTTGACGACCGGGTGCGGGTCGTCCTTCATCCTCTCGGCCAGCGCCAGAACGTCTTTCTTGAGGGTTTCGTGGTCGAGCCCCGTCGCCGGATCGAGGGTGGGCGACTTGAACTTGTCCCAGAGATACGGCAGGTCCTGCTCGATGCTGTTGGTCGCAATCATGCTCGGGCTCCCCAGCGGCCCTGCGGCTGCGCGGTCTCGCTACCCGTCCTGCATAAGCCCCGGACGGTCCGACCCGCGACGGCTACAGGTTGCTCAGCATATATTGTACCCGTAACCGACGCCCAGACAACCCCTTGCCGCCCTCGTACGGTCGCTTTAGAGGATAATCCATGGCGGCTGCGGGCGACACAACGTTCTGCTCGATTTGCTAGGTTTTGCCGCGGCGGCGGGCATAGGATTGTGCATGAAAGGGCCCTCCGCGGGCCTGTCTGGCCGAAGATTTGTCTGACCTTTGCGTCACAGCCGCGCCAGGCGAGATCACGGTCCGTGCGAAGGCGGGCACGGCCCCTCGACTCTGCTCGGGACAGGCAGGCCGTGCCAGATGCAGCGGTGCCCGGCCTCCGCAAACAGAGCCTGACCCTTGCCCTAAGCAGTATCACATAAGTCCTTTGGGGTATCCGCCGTAGCGGGTGCCATGCCTGCCCCCGCAGGCATGCCGAACGGTTTCCACCTCACGCATGGCTGCGGGGCAGGCATGCCACCCGGAAGAGTACTTGTCTGACACCGCTTAGTCGGGCTTCAGGAAGATTGCGACGAATCCACAGTTCAGGCACACCCGAGGCTGAATGTCCGAGCCACGCAAATAGGCGAAAAACTCCGGTCGGCAATATTTGACTTTCCTGGGTCCCACAAGCCAGCGCTCCTCGGTATCAAACTCCGTCCCGCCGCACATCGGGCACTTGATCTCCATGGTGCGTCCCCTTGTGTTGTGGCAAGCATCATCTTGCGATGGCGGCACAGTGGCCGCCGCTGTGTCCGCAGGAGTGCAGGGGCGCGGCCCTTCGGCCCTCAGCCTGCTGAAGGGCCGCGCCCGTGGTAGACATTGCGAGAATCATGGTCACGCTCGCGCGGGGGGTGCCGTGTAGGATTTCGCATGAACCCCTCATCGCGTCGCAGCAAGGCACGTTCGCACAAAACATTACGTTGTGCTTGTGCCGACCACAACGGCGAGGGTGCCACGCGTCTACTCGTAGACGCGTGCTCACGCAAAAGGCTTGTCGGCATGCTTCTGCGAGCTCCAAGCATGGCACCCCCTGGCCTTCTTTGTGCGAAACCCTACATGGCTGCTCCGCAGCCATGCGTGTGACCAGTGACGTTCGGCATGCCTGCCCCTCGACGTTGCTCGGGATCTGCGACAGGAGCAGGCACGGCATCCGGCAGGAGGACCCGCCTCGATCCTACTTCTTCATCCCCGCGCGGGCCGTCTTGACCACCTCGACGTACTTAGCGGCCTCATCGCGGATCCAGTCCATGTCGCCGCGGGCCAGGGCGTCTTTGCTCACGAGGTTGCTGCCGACGCCCAGGAACTCCGCCCCGGCGCGGATGAAGTCCGAGGCCGTGTTCAGATTCACGCCGCCCGTCGGGGTCAGTTTCACCTGGGGCAGGGGACCCTTGACGGCCTTGAAGTAGGACGGGCCGCCCACGCTCGCCGGGAAGACCTTCACGACGTCGGCTCCGGCCGTCCAGGCGGCCAGGATTTCCGTCGGCGTGTAGGCCCCGGGGACCACGGCCTTGTCGTAACGGTGGGCCATCTGGATCGTGCCGATGTCGAGCACGGGGCTGACCACGTACTCGGCGCCGGCCAGGATGGCGGCCCGGGCCGTCTCGCTGTCGAGCACGCTGCCCACGCCGACAATGACCTCGTCGGACAGTTCGGTGCTGACCGCCTTGATGACTTCGAGAGCGTTCGGCGTGGTCATGGTGATTTCCACGGCGATGATGCCGCCGGCCGCAAGGGCCCGCGACACGTCGACAAGCTGCTCGCTCGACGGAGCACGCACCACGGCTACGCACCCGGACTCAGTGATACGCGCTATGAGTTCATTCCGACCCATCTGATGGTTCCTTTCTATGGTCCCCTTGGCCACGACTAGGACACTCTCTGATCCTGCCCGCGGCGGTTCTCGCCCGCGCGGGCGTCAAGCTCCGGCGAACATGATAACAGAGCCGCAGGGACGATGCGAGAGGGCAAAAGCCAAATAGGCTTCAGGAATCCCGCCGCGTGGGCTATAATGCGGGTCTGGACTGTGGCCGCCGAGGCCCACAGGGCCGTTTCCCGGGAGCGGAGTTGCATGGCCGAACTGTACCCGATGCTGCAAACGCCGGTTCTGAAGACCACCCTGTGGGGCGGTCGGCGGCTGCGCGACCTGTACGGCAAGGCGGCTCCGGCCGACGCCGCGACGGGCGAGAGTTGGGAACTGGCCGACCACCCGCACGGGACGAGCACCGTGGCCAACGGGCCATTGGCGGGCCGGTCCCTGCGGCAGATCGTCGAGTCCCATGCCGAGGCCCTTTTCGGCAAGCCCGTGCTGTCGGCCTGGCGCGACAGGCTGCCGCTGCTGGTCAAGATCATCGATGCCGACCAGGACCTGAGCATCCAGGTCCACCCGGACGACGCCTATACGGCCGCTCACGGCATGAGCGACGTCGGCAAGACCGAGTGCTGGGTCATTCTGCACGCCGAGCCTGGAGCGCAGCTGATTACGGGCGTGAAGCCGGGCGTCGGTCGCGAGGAGTTCCGCCGGGCCGCCGAGGCCGGACAGTTGGCCGACATGCTGGTCGAGCAGCCGGTCCGCGCCGGCGATTTCCTGTTCATTCCGGCAGGCCGTCTGCACGCAATCGGGGCAGGCATCGTTCTGGCCGAGTTCCAGCAGCCCAGCGACACGACCTACCGGGTCTACGATTGGGGCCGCATGGGGACTGACGGCAAGCCCCGGCCGCTGCACCTGGACCAGGCCATGGAGTGCATCGATTTCGATGGCCGGCTGCCGCCATCGGGGGGGCACGGTGTCGTCACCGACGGCTGCGGCGTCCGTATCGAAAGCCTCGTCGAGTGCGACAAGTTCTACCTCGACCGGGCGACCATCGAGATGACATTCTTGTCGCGCAGCCTGTACCGCGGCTTCGAATGTGCTATGATTGTCGAAGGGGAAGGTTTCCTCACTGTCGATGACACCGAGGTCACGCTGCCGGTCAGGGCCGGGCAGACGGTGCTGGTGCCGGCGTGTGCAGGCAAGTATGGGCTGCGGAGCCGCGGCACGATGACGGCCCTGATGGCCGGTCCGCCTGAAAGGTAAGCTGCGAATGCAGGAGCGACTTCACAAGATTCTGGCCCATGCCGGCTACGGCAGCCGCCGGGCCTGCGAGGAACTGGTCGAGGCGGGCCGCGTGACGGTCAACGGCCGCACCGTGACCCTCGGCGACAAGGCCGAAGCGGGTAGCGACGACATCCGTGTCGACGGGCGGCGGATCAGGGCCGAGCAGAAGGTCTACTTCCTGCTCAACAAGCCTAAGAACATCATCTGCACCAACAGCGATCCCTACGGTCGCAGGAAGGTGACCGATCTGCTGGCCGACGTGCGGCAGCGAGTCTATCCGGTGGGGCGGCTGGACGCCGACTCGCGCGGGTTGCTGATCATGACTAACGACGGCGACCTGGCGGCGCGGCTGACGCATCCACGTTACGAGGTGCCGAAGACGTACGAGGTCGAAGTCAAAGGAGAGATCAGCGGCGAGGACATCCAGAAGCTCGTGTCGGGCGTGTGGCTGAGCGAGGGGCGGACGCGGCGCAGCCAGCTTCGGCTGCTGCATCGCGGCAAGGACCATTCGCGGTTGGAGATCACGCTCCGCGAGGGCCGCAACCGCCAGGTTCGCCGCATGCTGGCCCATCTCGACCACAAGGTCAAGGGCCTGACGCGCACGCGGATCGGGCCGCTGACGCTCAAGGGGCTCGGGCCGGGCAAGTATCGGCCGCTGACCGACAGCGAGGTCCGCTCGCTCGTGCGGCTGAGCGGGGAGAAACCCGAAGCTGAGGCCGAAGTCCCCTCGGCTGCAACCGGGAAGACGCCCAGGCGTCGTGGCGCCGTCGACGGCAGCACAGCCCGGAGGACGCAGGCTGCGAAGTCCGCTGTCAGGAAGGCGGGCGGCAAAGGGCCAGGCAGCAAGATGGACCGCAAGAGAAGCGGCGGCAAGGCGCCCGCCGGCCGCAAGGCCGACAGCCGGCGCACTCGCAAGGGGCGCGCCTCGGCCGACACCGGCCGCGACGTGAGCGAGTTTACGTTCTGAGGATTGGCGCCCCATGCGGGGCGAAAGGAGTTGTCGAGGTGAGCCTTACGCAGTTGGAATCAGCCAGACAGGGCAAGATCACCGAGGCCATGAAGCAGGTGGCCGCGGACGAGTCGATCGACATCGAGGTGCTGCGCGGGCGGATTGCCGAGGGCAAGGTCGTGTTGCCGGCGAACGTCAACCGCAAGGCGACGCGCTATTGCGCGGTGGGGCAGGGCCTGCGCACCAAGGTGAATGCGAACCTCGGGACGAGCATGGACATGGCCTCGATCGACAACGAGCTGGCCAAGCTCGACGCCGCGGTCCGCGCCGGGGCCGACGCCGTGATGGACCTCTCGACGGGCGGCGACCTGCGAGCCGTCCGCCGCGCGGTGATGGAAGCCTGCCCGGTGACCGTCGGCAGCGTACCGATTTACGAGGCGGCCGCCGTGGCGGCGCGCAAGCATCGCAACGTCACGCGGATGACCGGCGACGACATGCTCGAAGCCGTGCGGACGCATTGCTGCGACGGCGTGGACTTCGTGACCGTCCATTGCGGCGTGACGCGCGACGTCATCGAGTGGCTGCACAAGCGGCCTCGCGTCTGCGACATCGTCAGTCGCGGCGGCACGTTCCTGGAGGCCTGGATCGAGACCAACGGGCAGGAGAATCCGCTCTACGAACGGTTCGACGAGGTGATGGACATCTGCCGCGAGTACGACGTCACGCTCAGCTTGGGCGACGGGTTGCGGCCGGGGGCGCTGGCCGATGCCTGTGACCCGGCCCAGATCGCCGAACTGCAGGTCTTGTCGGAACTGGCTCGCCGGGCGATCGACCGTGGCGTGCAGGTCATGCTCGAAGGTCCCGGCCACGTGCCGCTCGCGCAGGTCCAGACGCAGATTCGCCTGCAGAAGGAGATGACCGGCGGCCTGCCGTTTTACGTGCTCGGACCGATCGTCACCGACGTGGCCCCCGGCTACGATCACATCACCAGCGCTATTGGCGGCGCGATTGCCGCCGCGGCGGGCGCCGATTTCCTGTGCTACGTTACGCCGAGCGAGCACCTGTCGCTGCCCACTCCCGACGACGTCTGGACCGGCGTCATCGCCACGCGCATCGCGGCCCATGCGGCCGACATCGCCAAGGGGCTGCCGGGCGCCGCCGAGTGGGACCGGCGCATGAGTCAGGCCCGCGCCAACCAGGATTGGACGACGCAGATGCAACTGTGCATCGACCCGCACCTGGCCCAGCAGAAGCGCAACGCCGGCAAGTCGCAGAACGAGGAAGTGTGCAGCATGTGCGGCGACTATTGCGTGTTCAAGGTGAGGAAAGATCGCGCGATCGGGGCGCGGAAGTCATAGGACCGGACCGAACAGGCCGACGACCGCGCCGAAGAAAGGACACTCCATGGGACGCAACAGCATGGCCATGCTGGCGGTTCTGTTGATCGGTGCGGTGATTCTCTATGTCGGCTATCGCCAGGGCCTGTTCGGCAGCGGCGATTCGTATTACAAGGAAAGCCAGCCCGGTCAGGGCCTCTACTCGCTGAAGATCACCGGCGCCACGCTGACCGGCTACATGTTCAATAGCGACGAGAAGCGGGGCAAGGTGCTTGTCGTCAACATCTTCGGCACCTGGTGCGGGCCGTGCGTCGAGGAGACGCCGCACCTGGTCAACCTCTTCAACGAACTGAACCAGCGCGGCCTGGAAATGGTCATGGTGACCGAGGAGTCGGCCCAGAAGGCCCGTCCCTTTGCGAGCTTCAACCAGATTCCCTATGCCATCGTCCCGGACGGCGAGGACATCGTCGCCCAGGTGCCGAGATTCCAGGGCTACCCGACAACGATCATCCTGGACAAGTCCGGCAAGGTCCGCTACCAGATCGTCGGTCCGCAGGTTAACCGCATCAGGGAGGCCGTGCTGAAACTCCTGGACGAATAGGACGTGTGGGCGTGTCGCGGCGGCTTCCGGCAGGTTGCTATGTCCGCCGCTTGAGCAGGAAGAGCCACTCCTCGTTGCCGCCGGTGCCTCGCAGCGGCGAAACCGTCTCCGCGAGCACCTCGGCCCCGCATTCGGCAATCGACGCGCGCACCCGAGCAAGCACCTCGGCCATGAACTGCGGCAGGACCACGCCCTGTTGCCGCTCGTTGTCGAACGATTCGTATTGCGGCTTGATCAGGGCGATCACGCGGCCGTCGTCCTTGATGAGCGACAGGGCCCGCGGCAGGATCCGCCGCTGCGGCGTCCAGCCCACGTCGATGGTCACCAGGTCCACGACCTCGGGCAACTCCACGTGCATGGCGTTGGTGCGTTCCATGACGACCACACGCTCGTCGCGACGCAATTTCCAGGCCAGGATGCCGTACGACGTGTCGACCGAGTAGACCTTCTTCGCGCCGTATTGCAGCAGACAGTCCACGAAGCCGCCCACGTGGCTGCCCAGGTCGGCGCAGACCAAGCCACCGGGGTCCAGGGCGAAGTGCTGCAGGCCGTGTTGCAGCTTGACCCCGGCCCGCGTCACGTACGTGCTGTCGGCTTTCTCGCAATCCACCTCGGCGACCCCCTTCGACATGTAATCCATTGCTATTATAGTCCGGGGCATGTCGGATGGGGCTTGAAAAGCCGACCGGCCAGGGCATAATTGCCTGCCTGTGGACCGGCTCGCGACAGAAAGGACGGACTATGGCCCTGCCGCCGCATCGCATGACCCTTCGCGTTCGTTACCTGGAGGCCGATCGCCTGGGACAGGTCAATTCGAGCTGCTACCCCGTCTACATGGAGATGGGGCGGACGGAGATGCTGCGGGCCACGGGCATGACCTATCGCGAACTGGAATCCGACGACTGTTGCCTCGTCGTCGCCAAGCTGCACCTGACCTTTCACAAGCCGGCCCGTTACGACGATGAGCTGACCCTGGAGACCACCGTCGCGCGGGCCACCAGCGCCCGCATCGACCATCAATACCGTTTTGTGCGGGATGATTTGCTGCTGGCCGAGGGGCACACGACGCTGGCCTGTGTGACAAGGCAGGGCGAACTGCGCCGCATGCCCGAGGCGCTCCTGGAGCGACTCGGCATCGCCTGAACCTGATAGGGAGTGGCATGGCCACGCTGGCGTGGCCATGATCGCTTCGTTCCCGGCCGAGGGCGGCCGGGCTACATGGCGTTACTGGGTGCCATGCCTGCTACGTCAGGCATGCCCAATGGCTTCCCACTTCACGCATGGCTGTGGGGCAGCCATGGCACCCAACGGAAGAACACTTGCCCTGCACCGCCTAAATCACGTTGCGTCGCGGACGCACCGTGGTCTCCAGGCGGGTGGTGGCTTCGCCGTGGCGGACTTCCAGCACCACGTGCACGTTGATCGGCACCGTGGCGTCCCTGATCTCGCTGTACTCCTCGACCGAGGTCAGTGTGAAGGCCAGCACGTTCTCGGCCAGCGTCACGCCGCTCGGATTGGCCGCACAGGAATAAATCAGCGTACTGTCGGCCGAACCCGACCAGGCGTAGCTCTTCTGCTCGCCGTTGGGCATCGTCAGGCTGATCACGTTGCTCGGTGAGTTGAGCGTCACGACGTCGGCGCGACGAATGTCGGTCCGCAGCCGGTCCATGACCAGTGTGGCGATCATGTTCGAGCGGCTCTTGTCGTTGCCGAACGCAACCGCCTCCGACGCGCCGCGCATGGCCATGGCCACACTGCCGAGAATCATCGCCAGCAACGTCATGGCAATCAGCAACTCGGCCAGCGTGAACCCGCCGAGAGCCCTGAGCCTGCCTGGCGACGACCGCGTGCGGCCGCAACCGGGCCCGTCCTGCGACCTCTTACTCCACATAGCTCCCTCCCACGCACACCAGCTTTACAGGGAAGACAAGCCCGGGAGGGTTGGTCTTCAGGTTCTTGTGGTCGAACGTCAGGTGGCTGTTGCCGGTCATGACAAAATCCGTGTCGTCGTAACACAGCAGGCTTCCGGCGATGGTCCCCCCGGCATTGCCGGTGAACTTGAACTCGCTGGCCGCCATGGTGCCGTTGATCGTCGAGAAGTTGCCCGTGAACTGTAGCGAGTAGCCCTCGGCCAGGATAAACGCGCCGCCCAGGTCACGCAGACCGTCGAACTGCGAGCCCGAGGGCAGGGCCTCCACGCCGCTCGTCGACGTGTTGCCTGTGAACTTCAGCGAGTGGTTGCTCAGGTCCAGTTCCTCGTCCTCGGGCGCCTCGCAGACAATCACGCCGACCAGGTTCAGGTTGCCCGAGAAATGCACCTTGTTGGGCGACTCGATGTAGACGACGCCGCGAATCGTGGTGTTGCCGCTGAAGGTCGGGTTCGTCCCGGCCGCGATACGAATGTTCTCGAAGTACTGGTTGCCTCCCGTGGCCGTGCTGCTGTCCACCACGGTCGTGGCGTACACCTCGAACGGACTGACGTCGATGGTCGGGAACTCCGGCTCGGCGACCCCGATCTTCACGTCGCCGCCGATGTCGGCGTGACCGACGATGCGGACCTCGCCCTCGGGATTGGCGATCGAGATGTCCCCGGAGACGTCGATGTTGCCCCGCAGGTCGACGGCCTGGGTGTAGGAATACGTCGTCGACAGGACCGACCCTTCCTTGGAATCGTTGGCCCCCTCGATGTTCGAGTTCCCGGTCATGCTGATGCGGCTCCGTGAAGCCACTCCGAAGTTGGCCAGGAACATCGTGTCTTCCTCGACGCCGAAGCACATGGCCACGGTCTGTGCGCAGTCGCTGGCCGCACCGACGCTCTGCACGACGAACGCCCCGTCCTCGCCGGCCTGGATGCAGAGAACCATCGAAGTCATGCCTTCAGGCAGACTCAGGGTCACCGAAGGAATGACGACCATCTGCTGGTCTTCGTCGACCACGGCCGGATCGCCATTGAACAGAGTGTCCTCGAACCGCGCGTTCAGGTCGGCGGCAATTGCGTTGAGCTGGTCCTCGATCGTGACCGTGCCCTTGAGGCTCACTTCCGGCAGGGTCCGGCGAATCAGTTCCAACCCGCTTTCGGCGGCAAAGTGGGCCCTGCGGCTGTCGACGTAGAGACGCGACATGCGCAGAGTGTTGTTGGCCGCGGCCAGGTAGCCTACGGCCAGGGCACTGAACACGATCGTGAAGATCAGCACTACGACGAGCACCGATCCTTTAGCTTTTTTACGTTCCCCCATACGTCTCACCTCAATACGGCGTACCGACATTACTCCAGGTAGCTGCCCTCAGTGTATTTCATGACCCGTGGGAAAATCATCCCCGCGGGTTGATTGTCTATCCCGTCATGATCGATCGTGATGCCTGCGGTTCCACCGACCGTGAAGTCCGTGTCCTCGCAGTTCAGCACGCTGCCGTGGACGGTCGTTGCGGCCGTGCCGCAGAAGTCCATCTTGCTGGCGTAGATCGACCCGTTGATCGTCGAGAAGTTGCCCAGGAAGTCCACCTCGTACCCCGGCGCCAGCAGGAACGAACCCACCAGGTCGCGCAGGCCGGCGAATTGCGGCACGTCGGGCAGATTGGATGGGCTCTCGGCGCTGCAGTTGCCGTTGAAGACGATATTGTGGTTCGCGAAGTCCGTTGCGGCATCCGGTTCCTCGACGACCACCACGCCGATAATATCCGCCCCTCCCGTGAACTGCACCTCGTTCGGCGATTCGATGTAGACGACGCCGCGAATGGTGCAATGGCCGCTGAAGACCGGATTCGTCCCTGCGGCGATGCGAATGTTCTCCAGGTAGACGTCCGACGAGGTGTCCGTGCTCGAATCGACAATGTTCGTCGCGTAGGGCTCGAAGATGCTCGTGTCGACCTCCGGGAAGGGGGGCTCGCTGACCCCGATCCGGATGTCGCCCTCGATGTCGCTATTGCCCTTGTAGCTGACCGAGCCGTCGGGATTCGTGATGGCCGCATCGCCGCTGATCAGGACGTGACCCGTGATGTCGATCGGGTCCAGCGAGACCAGTGTCGTCGAGAGCACCGATCCTTCCTGCGGATCATTAGCGCCGGTGATCTGGGCATTGCCCATCATTCGGATGCGGCTCTTGGACGCTACGCCAAACGTCGTCAACAACGACATATCGCGTTCGGCCTTGTACTTCTGCCGCAGCGTCTGGCGGCATTCCAGAAACGTTCCTTCGCTCCAGACGTAGTAGTCGTCGTTGCCGACCGCGTAGATCATGATGCGTGTCCGAGCCGTGCCTTCGGGCAGGGACACGGTGAGCAGGGGCAGGAACAGGTAGCCCGCGTGAACCGTGGCCGCCGAGCCGTCGAAGATGGTCGACTGGTAGCGGTCGTTCAGGGCCGTGGCCAGGGCCTCAAGCGTCTCGGTGACGGTCTCGGTGTTCTTGACGTCGGCTTCGGGCAACACGCGGCGGGTCAACTCCAGACCCATCTCCGACGCGAAGTGTGCGCGGCGGCTGTGCAGGTACAGCCGTGAAGACTCCAGACTGGCGTTGCTGGCCGCCAAATAACCCACGGCCAGAGCGCCGAATACAGCAACAAACACCAACGTGATGATGAGGACGGATCCTTCTCTCTTGTCGTGTCCTTTCATCACTCACCCCTCTTTCTGCGTCGCTAGCGAACCACCAGCCAGGACACCCGCGAGACCTCAAGGCCTCGGTGGGTGACCGATACGGAGACCCGGCACACGTTGGACGTCCCGTCTGCGACAGGCAGAGCGAAATCCGTGGCCGACATGGACGTCACCGTCACATGCTGGGCATAATCGCTCAGGTCCGACAGCACCGAGCCGTCGCTGGAGGCCGGAGGCGAGAAGACCAGGTCGTCCAGGTCGTCCACGTCATCCGGCGGCAACACCTCCCCGGTTTCCAGGCCCCAGTGGCTTGGCTCCTCGGGGTCCGCGAGCGGCAACGTCAAAACCATCTCGTGAATCTCTTCTGCAAGGGAGGCCGCGATGGTCACGCGCTGGCTCTGTTCGAGCATGCGCAGCCCCACCGCGAAGGCCTCCAACAACACGACAAAGACCATACCGAGGATGGCCGCCGCGACCAGGATCTCAACGAGGGTAAACCCTGCGCGGCGGCGACTGGCGGTACGTCGATCGGTTTTCCTGACAGTTCGTTTGCTCACTTTACGAGCCTCGACATTTTGAAGATCGGCAGCATGATGCTGCTGGCGACAAAGCCGACCACGCCGCCCATGGCGATGATCATGACCGGCTCGATCACCGCCGTGCTGGCTTTGATTACGGCTTTTAGTTCACGGTCATAGAATTCCGACACGTCGGCCAGGACGCCGGCCAGGTTGCCCGACTCCTCGCCGGCGGAGATCATCTGCGTGACGCCGCGCGGCATGAGCGTCGAACGCAGCAACGTCTGGCTGATCGTCTGTCCCTGCTGCACGGTCTCGCGGACCTGCATCCACAAGTCGCGGTAGTGGATGTTGCCGGTCACCTTGCTCGTGACGGTTAGCGTTTCGAGCATCGGCACGCCGGCATTGACCAGTTCGCCCATGGTCTTCAGGCCGCGGGACAGGTAGAGACAGTGGAAGAGCTTCTTGAAAATCGGCACGTTGAGCTTCAGCGTGTCGAAGAAGTAATGGCCGGTGTCCGTCTTGCTGAAGATCACCGTGCCGACGGCCACGATGGCCGCACCGGCGAGGTAGAGGTACCAGAACGTGGTCATCGACCAGCTCAGCCCCAGGAGCATCTTGGTCGGCAGCGGCAGCATGTCCTCCTTGCCCTGGAAGAGCACGAGGAACTTCGGCAGGATGAAGATGAGCATGAAGATCGTGACCAGGACGGCCATGGTGCCGATGATGATCGGGTAGAGCATGGCGGCAATGACCTGGCTGCGCGTCTCGAGCTGCTGCGACAGGTAGTCAGCAATGCGCGACAGGATGTGGCTGAAGCTGCCCGAGAGTTCGCTGGCCTGGATCATGTGGATGTACAGCGGCGAGAAGACTTTCGGGTGCGCGGCCACGGCCTCGCTGAAGGGCTTGCCGGCCTCGACGTCGTCGTAGAGCTGGTTCAGCAGCTTCTGCAGCTTGGGATTGGTCGTCTGCAGGGCCATGTTTTCGAGGGCCTGCGTGATGCTGATGCCGGCCTTGACCATGACGCTCAACTGCCGCGTGACGGTCAGGACGTCGCGCTGCGTGACGCGGGCGCCGAACTGGACGGTCATGATCGACTGCTTCGGCGCTGCCGCCTCGGCGGCCGGGGCCGTCGGGGCAGGGCGACCCGCCGTGCGGGTGCCGGGGGTGAGCGGCTGAGCCGAATAGGTTGACGTCGTCGTCATTGCATCCTCTCCTGCTACTGGAGCACCTTAGCAAGGCGATCCGGGTTGGCGGCCTGGGCCAGAGCCGACTCGCGGCTGATGAACCCGTTCATGTAAAGGTCGCGAATCGACGTATCGAGCGACTGCATGCCCATGGCCCGGTTGGTGGTGATGACGTTCGGAATCTCGAACAACCGGTCCTCGCGAATACAGTTGCGCACGGCCGGCGTCACCAGGAGCACCTCGGCCGCCGGGACCATGCCCGGCTTGTCGATCCGCGGAAACAGCGTCTGGCTGACGACGCCGCGCAGCGTGTTGGCCAACTGACTGCGAATCTGGCTCTGTTGCTGCGGCGGGAAAAAGTCGATGATACGCTCGATCGTGCTGGAGGCGTCGATGGTGTGCAGCGTCGAGAGGACGTAGTGTCCGGTTTCGGCGGCCGTCACGGCGGCGGCCACCGTCTCGATATCGCGCATTTCGCCGACCAGGATCACGTCCGGGTCCTGGCGGACGACGGTCCGCAGGGCGGCGCTGAACGAGCGGCTGTCGCTGCCGATCTCGCGCTGTTCGACCAGGCACTGCTTGCTCTGAATGCGGTACTCGATCGGGTCCTCCAGCGTGATGATGTGCTGGCGGCGCGTCTGGTTGATGTGGTCCACGATGGCCGCAAGCGTCGTCGACTTGCCCGAGCCCGTGTCGCCGGTCACCAGCAGCAGGCCGCGGGGCAGGTCGGCGAAGTGCCGGGCCACCGGCGGCAGGTTCAGTTGGTCGAGCACCGGCGTCTTGGCCGGAATAGCACGGAAGGCGATGCCGATGACCTCCTGCTGGAAGTGGGCGTTGACGCGGAAGCGGCCCAGTCCCGGCACCGATGTCGAGAAGTCGGCCTCGCGGTTCTCCAGGAATTTTCCGTAGCGGACCTCGCCGAGCATCTCCAGCACCATGGCTTCGAGTTGCTCCTGCGTCAGCACGTCCGCGCCTTCGATCGGGTGCAGCACCGTGTTGATCCGCAGGCACGGCGGGTGTCCGACGACCAGGTGAAGGTCCGAGGCCTTCGATTCCAGTGTCTGAGTCAGCAACTGCTGAAGCTTCGTCAGGCGAACGTCCTGGACATCCTGTACCAGTGTCACGAGAAATCCTTTCCCGGCCCCTCTAGTGGGCCGCCTCGGTTACGCGCAGAACCTCTTCAATCGTCGTGTGTCCTTGCCGCATCTTCTCAAAGCCGTCTTCCCGCAGGGTCATCATGCCGCGCTCGCGGAGCAGCCTGCGAAGCTCCGTAACCGACGGATTCGCGGTCACCAGGTCGCGGACCGTGTCGTCCATGAGCAGCAACTCGTAGAGAGCCACGCGGCCGGAGTAGCCCGTGTTGCGGCACTTCGGGCAGCCCACGCCGCGAACCAGCTTCACATCGCCAAGGCCCTGGATCTCCAGGAACTGCTTCAGCTCGTCCGACGGCTCGTGGTCCTCGGAGCAGTGTTTGCAGATCCGCCGCACGAGTCGTTGGGCGATGACGGCGTTCAGCGAGGCGGCGATCAGGTACGGCTCGATGCCGATGTTGATCAGTCGGGTGATGCTCGACGGGGCGTCGTTCGTGTGTAGCGTCGACAGCACGAGGTGGCCCGTCAGGGCGGCCTGCACGCTGATCTTGGCCGTCTCGCCGTCGCGGATTTCGCCGACCATGATGACGTCGGGGTCCTGGCGCAGCAGGCTTCGCAGCGCCGCCGCGAACGTCATGCCGATGCGATCGATCACTTGCACCTGGTTGACAAAATCCAGACGATACTCCACCGGGTCCTCGACCGTCGAGATGTTGATGGTGTCGGACTTCAGTTCCTGCAGGGCGGAGTAGAGCGTGGTCGTTTTGCCCGACCCCGTGGGGCCGGTCACCAGGATGATGCCGTGCGGCTGAGCGATCTGGGCCTTGAACATAGCCAGGTTGTCGGGACTGAATCCCAGACGCTCCAGGCCGATCGTAATGCTGCCCTTGTCGAGAATACGGATGACGCACTTCTCGCCGGCCGTTGTCGGCAGCGTACTGACGCGCAGGTCCACCACGCCGCCTCGGACCATGGCCCGGATACGCCCGTCCTGCGGCAACCGACGCTCCGAAATGTCCAGATTAGCCATGATCTTGATGCGGCTGATCAGGGCCGCATGCATACTCACCGGCGGCTTCATCGTCTCGAACAGCGATCCGTCAATGCGATAACGCACCCGCAGGGTCGTTTCCGACGGCTCGATGTGAATGTCGCTGGCGCCCTGCTTCACGGCGTCGCTGATGATGTAGTTCGCCAGGCGGATGATCGGCGATTCGCCAGCCACCTTCTCCAGGTCCGGCAAGTCGTCCGATTCGGTCTCGACGACCTCGACGTCGTTGTCCTCGACGCCCGAGATCAGCTCCTCGACCTGCATGGCCGTCTCGCCGCGGTCGAATTCTTCGAGCACCACCTGAATCTCACTGCGGCTGGCCACCACCGTCCGCACACTCAGGTTCGTCAGGCGGCGGATTTCGTCGAACAGAAAGACGTTCGCCGGGTCGTCCGTGGCCACGGTCAACATGCCGTCGCTTGCTTCCAGCGGCAGGAAGCTGTGCTCGTTGAGCAATTCGGTCGGCAGCCGATCGAGAATGTCGCGATTAACCTGGTCGGGCGTCGGATGCACGAAGGGACGGCCGAACTGAATCGCCAGGCATCGCATGACCTCACCTTCGGACGCCAACCCTCGCTCGACCACCACTTGGCCGATGCGGCTGTCGCCTTCCTGCTGGTGGGCCAGGGCCTCATCCAGGGACTCAGGGGTCAGCACGCCCTCGTCGACGAGAATCTGGCCGAGCTGCTTCCAGCGCGTCCGCCGCACCTGGGGCAGTTCGACGGCGGCGCTGGCGCCACCGGTCGGCAACTGCACCGAAGCATCAGTCGTATCCACGCGAACTTGGTCCTGCGAAAACGTCATCTCTCTGCGATACTCCCTTTATTGCAGCGTCAGCGTGTACTGCTTGGCCTCGTGCCGCAAGACCACGCGGCTCGGGGCAATCTCCGTGACGGTGAAACTGCCGATCGTCTCGCCGCAATGCAGCACGTTGCCGTTGATAATGGCCGCTCGGTTCCGCGCCGACACCATACACGTCACCAGCCGCAACGTGGCGAACTCCTCGTCAATCGGGTCCACCTGCGGCTCGGCTGCCTTCTCCTCGACCGGGGCGCTCTTGAGTTCCGCGACCGGCGGGGCCGGCGGCTGCAGGAACCGCTTCGGCACACCGAAAACGTCCGATCGCAACGCCTCCAGGGGCAGGGGCGTCGCCTTGCCTCCGCCGGCGAAAACTTCGAGGGCTTCATCGATGCTCGTGAACGCTACGCCGCCGGAGCCCTGGCCCGGCAGCGACAAGGCCTGCCCCGATTGCATCTCCTGAAGCACGGCCGCCAGGTCCATCTTCGCTGCGGTCACCACCTCGCCGGCCGCCTTGGCCGTCGCCGGTCCCTTCTTGCGGACGACCTGCATGCCGACCACGAGCAGGCCGACCGCCACCAGGGCGCCCAGAACCTTCAGCTTCTTTCGCTCGCCCTGGTCGAAGATCATGCGGCCTCCGGCCGGTTGGCTGCTGCGAGTCTGTGACTTTCCATGTGCCATGTGGCGACTCTCCAACGGGTCAGTCCTTGCAGTACACGTTCAGGATCAGGCTGGCCTCAACTTCCTCGCCCGTTTCGCCAAGGGTCACGAGCTTCAACGACTCCACCTTCGTCACGCCGGGAAGCCGCTCGATTGAGAGCAAAAAACTGTAGACCCCGGCGAACGGTCCGCGAAGGCTCAACTCGATCGGCAGCACCTTGAACTCGTCCTGGCGGCGGTCCTTGAGCGTCTTGATGCGCTGGGTCTTCAGCCCCGCGGCATCGGCGATCACCCAGACCTCCCGCAGAATGACGTCGATCTCTCCCTGACGCGGCAACCCGGTCTCGAAGGCCTCGACGGCGCGGTTCAGCCGCTCCAACTGCTGCTCGGCGCCTTCGAGCTTGGCCATCTCGACTTCGAGCAACTGCAGAGTGGCCTTGCGCGTCTGGATCTCCTGCCGCTCGTCGGCCATCGCGGTGTTCCGCGGCCGCACGTGCAGGAAATAGAATCCGCCCAGCATGCCGACCAGCACCACGGCCGTTGCGTAAACACGCAGCGGCACACGCAGCGACACAGGAAGGGCCTTGCGAAGGTCAGCGAACTTCACGATCGCACCTCCTCGGCCTTGTCCTTGCGGCTCAGCCGCACGGCATCGTCGCTCAGCTCGAACGTGATCTCAAATCGACGCAATATGTGCTCCTCGTGCTTCTGGTCCTCGCTGTAGGACAACTCCACGTTGTCGAAGTAGGACGAGTTGGCCAGTGCGGCAATCAGTTGGGCCGCCTCCACGTCGGTCGGCGCCAGGCCCACCAGACGCAGAACGGTCTCCTGATGCTCCAGCGTCTTGGTGGCCGTCGTCGGCCGATTAGCGGCCGGCGGAGGCGGCTGCTGGCCGGGGGTGGTTGCGGCTCCGGCCGAGACGATCGTCTTGATCGTCTTCTCCTCAACCGACAAACTGGTCAGGGTGGTATTCGGCGGCAATACGCGAACGACCTCGGCCACCAGGCGGCTGCGGGGCACGCCGACCAGCAACTTCGCGGAAGTCGACGACCGTTCCAGGATGGCGTCGCGCTGACGCTTGACGCCTTCCCAGCGGGCCACGTCGTTGGCCGCGTCGGACTCACGCCGCTCCACTTCCTGGCGCCGGGTCTCGACGCGGTCGGCCGCCAGGCTGAGGAACACCGACAGGGCCACCAGCGGCACGATGACGGCTGCAACCAGCAACGCCGAAAGCAGGTTGGCGTGGCGAGCACGCTTCCCCTGGGCATAGTCTTCAGGAACAAAGTTCAGTATCTGCACGGCTCATTCCTCAGTTGACCATGGCGCCGAAAAGGCTCAAGCCGACGGCGGCCGCCATCTCGGGCTCCGGACGCCGGTCCGCCGGCGTGGCCAGAGACTCGTCGCCGGGAACCTGGATGCCCGCGAACGGGTCGCCGATCTGCGCCGGCAAGCCCAGCCGGTTAGCCAGAATCTGGCAGAATCCATAGTCGTTGGCCTGGGGACCGACGAACACCGCCTTGTCCACCCCGTGGGTGTCTACGGTGCTCGAAAAGTAGCATAGGCCCGACAGAATCTCCTCCGCATAGTTGTCCAGCACCGAGCCGGCAAGCTGGTACGGCAACGTGCTGCTGTGCTGCGGCGGCGAAGGGGCCTCGACCATGCGGCTGTTCAGCATCACGTTCTCGGGCTGGTGACGCATCAGCAGTTCCTGCTGCTCGCAAAGTTCCTTGAAGGCGCGGCCCGAATGGGTGGCCGCCGCTTCGAGAATGTCGTGCACCCCTATGTTGACCGTTCGCGCGAAACGCATTTCGCCGTCGTGCATGATCAGCAGGTGAGTCGACCGCTTGTCCAGGCACGCCAGCAGGAAGGTAAAGTCCGTCTCGTCGCGCCGGCGACCCAGATAGCTGAAGGCGTGGCCCACGGCCAGGGGCAGGGTACTGATGCCCACGACCATCAGACCCAGCCGCTCGGCGGCATGCAATTGCCGCTCAACCGCCTCGCGCGGCACGGCAAACGCGATGTGATCGGCCTGACTATCGCGGCCGCCCGTGGCGAAAATCTCCACGTGCCTAATGACCGCGTCCCCGGGTGAGCAGGGCAGACGGTCGGCGAGAGTCGTCGCAATGGCCTCGTCGAGTTGCTCCTGCGGCATCACCGGAAGACGAACGTGGTGCACTGACACCTGATCGCTCGGAAGCGACAAGGCGATGCGATAGCCCTGGAAGTGGTGCTCCTTCAGCAGGCGTCCAAGCTGCGTCCGCAGGTGCTCGTCATTCTCGATCGCCCACGGGTGCGAGGCCATGTCGGCCACGCGCAGCCCCTTCTCGGTCGATTCGAGCTGCACCGCGCGGATGCCGTCGCCCGAAAGGTCGATGCCGATCGGATTGATCTGTCGTCCTGACTTTGCGGCCATCGGCCATGCCTCCTTGCCTGACCAACAAATAACTAGGGGATCGTCCCCTTGGCGCAAGTGCCGAAGGACGATCCCCTGAGATCGCTCGTCGCGTGGTCCTAATGAACGGATCGACGCACCTTCGGCAGCCAGACCGCCCGCTTCGCGGACCTCGTGGCTTTGCGCGGCTGCCTTCCAGCAGCCTTGCCCTTTCGGGTGCTTATACGTACCGCCGTTCCATCAACTCACTCTACCGATCGACCCCAAGGCTCGTTTCCCTTGGGCCATTGCGCATGGCTCTTGATCGTCCGACCGGCAGATAATCTTTATCTATTTTGCCTATGCTGCCTTTCTTTGCGGATAAGCTTTGGTCCAGCCTAAGTCTATACACGTCCGTGGGGAGGTCAAATGGTGGTGGTGAAATACGTTTGACACTGCCGCGTCATGCCTGTAAGCATTGTAAATACAATGTTTTACGAGTTCCCAAGATTCAAAGGATAAGCATCGTTTTCTGTGCGGAAAGTGCGTTGTAAGCTTGGAAAGGCAGCGGTTTTGCGGCGGTGTCGTGCGGGCGAGGGACAGGGCTACACGAAGTCCGACAGGATACTATCCGCAACCGGCAGGGCGGCCGGGGCCAGACGTATCCGCCCGTCGGCAACCTCCACCAGCCCGGCACCGGCGTGCTTGCGGATGGCGTCGGCGAACAGGGCCAAGGGGTCAAACCCGGTTGTCCTGGCGAATTCCGCCACGTCCAACCCCTCCAGTAGCCGCAGCCCCAGCATAGCCGTCTCCCGAGCCCGCCTCTCATTCCCCAGCCGTTCGCTCTCGCCCGCCGCACATTGCCCCGCCCGCACGCGCCTCACGTACTCGCCCACATCCGCCACGTTCGTCGCCCGAACCCCGCCCACATACGATGCAGCCGCCGGCCCCAGCCCCAGGTACGCCCGATTGTGCCAGTACGTCAGATTGTGCCGGCACCGGCGCCCCGGCCGCGCGAAGTTCGACAGCTCGTAATGCTCGTACCCGGCCGCCGTCAGCACCTCCCGCGCCGCCATCTGCATCTGCGCATAGACCTCGTCCGCCAGAGCCGCCACCTCGCCGGCCGCGGCCCGCCGTCCCAGGGGCGTCCTCGGCTCGATCGCCAGACCGTACACGCTCACGTGCTCCACACCGGTCCCCACGGCCGCCCGCAGATCCGCCAGCCACCGGTCCATCGTCTGCCCCGGCACGGCGAACATCAGGTCGATCGACACATTATCCACGCCGCGCCGCCGCAGCAGTTCGATCGCCCGCCCCTCTTCGCCGGCCCCGTGCGCGCGGCCCAGTGCCGCAAGCGTCGCCGGATCGAACGACTGCACCCCCAGGCTCACGCGATTGACCCCGCAGGCCTGCATCGACTCCAGCCTGGCCTCGTCCAACACGCCCGGATTCGCCTCAACCGTGAACTCTTCCAGCCGCTCCACGTCGAATCGCCGCCGAACAGCCGTCAGCAGCCGCTCCAGCAACGCCCGGGGCAGGGCGGTGGGCGTCCCTCCTCCCACGTAGATCGTCCTCAGCCTCGCATCGGGCAGCCTTGCCGCCTCCAGCTCCACGGCCTCCACGTATGCGGCCATCAGCCGCTCGTCCGCGCCGCCCAGCGAATAGAAGTCGCAGTACCCGCACTTGCGAACGCAGAACGGCACGTGGACGTACAGGCTCTCCGCCCTGCCACCGATGGGGGCGACGCCGCCACCCTCACCCGAGCCCGCCGGGAAATCCGCATTGTCCGAAGGCAATCTTTCCACGTGCCGCCACCTGCCAAAACCCGACCGCAGCCGACTCGAAACCGACCCAAAACGACCCGAAAACGAACACAAATCGACCCGAAACGTCCGTTCTCGCGCAACCGAATCGCGACAGCCCTCATGCCTCGCAAGGGCCGCAACAGGGCATTATCCCGCCCCTGGCCGCACCGTCAAGGCTGCTCCAAAAAAGTTAACCGTGACTAACAATGTTAACCTCACTTAACTTTTCGAGACCCCGTTTTCGATTCGCCACGGCCGTTTTTGCCGGCCGAGAGTGTCACAGTTAAGCGCGCTTAACTTTCGCCGTTTTCGCCCCAGTCAATCCCGGCAACCTGCGCAAGCGCGGCAACCGTCCTTGACTCCCCACCTGTCACGCTTGACCGCGACTTTGTTGCCTCAAATGTACCGGTTGGGTCGCATGTAGGGGCACGGCCTGCCGTGCCCGCCGAGTGGTGGGTGGGTCCACCGGACCCACGCGGGTTCTGAACAAGGAAGGTGGGGGCCTGCGCCCACCCCGTTTGTGCCACGGCGGGTCTTGTCCCGCCGTGCCGACTCGTCCTGCGCAAGCCATGAACTGGGACGACACGGACTGCCGCTCATCCGGCCAACGGGACTCCCCTTGCCGCCTTCACATCGACGGTGGCCGTCTGTGCCTGTGGTGACGAGTGATTCCGTGTGCGGATGACGCGAGCGTTTCGCACGGCGGGGCAAGACCCGCCGTGGCACATGCATACAACTCCGCCACCCGCCGCAGTCGGGGGGCAGGCCAGGCCATGATGAGCGTTGGCCTGCGCGGCAGATCGAGTGATGCGGCGGGTGCCACACTTTGAAGGGCGCAGCCCCAAAGTGTGCCGACTCTGGGCAACCTTGAGTAGTCAATGTCGTTGCCCTACAGACCGAACCGCCACGCACACTTTGGCGCCGGTTCCACCGTCGCCCCAAGCGCAGCACCCGGCGAACGCGATTAGCCCTGGTAGAACTATCATCGGTCCTGTATACTTCGACAGGCGTGGGGTCGCGTGTCCGTGCGGGCAATGCTTCTGATGTGTTGTTGTCGCGACCCAACGGCTGATGGAAACTGCGGCTGCATTCCTTTCGATTCTCGAACAGGATACCACTATGGACCTTGGTGGGCTGATGACTTCTGTTGGTATAGTGCTCGCCGTATTTGCGCTGGCTCGCCCCGCTCAACGGAGGTCGGTTTGCCTCTTTGTGCCTCTCTGGATCTCTGTTGGTCTTGTGATCCCTGTTGGGCTGCTCATTTGCCTCGACGTGCTTGACCACTGGAAGATTGACGTGCCACTGTGGCTATCGTTTTCCTTTCGCACGGTGGCGTTCTTCGCGCCGATCACGGCGTTGCTGTTGGCGGTTGTGTTCTGGTATCGAGCCACACTCAGCAAGAACAAGGACTCCCGACTGAGGCAGTTCCTGCTGAGTTGCCTGCGAGACCACGACATGGACGAGGCCGCTAGAATACTCGGCAAGAACCATGGTCGCTTACCCACGATATTGACGAGAGACACTGCTGACGTAGTCTTTGACCGGTATTTCATCCGAGAGCTCGTGGCAGCCAGGACATGGATTCATCTGGAGTTGCTCGCAAACGACGAACTCCTGAAGGCACTGCCGAACATCCGCCGCGCCGTCGATCGAACGCTTCGCGAACTCTTGTTCGCAGGCGAGTCCCCACTTCGTACCGCAGCGCTCTGGCAAGAGGGCGGGGACGAGACGCTGCACTGCGCTGAAAATGAGAAGCGACTCCTCGACCAAACGCTCCTCAATCCGGCATGGTACCATCGCTGTGGCGCAGGATACCCTTTGGTTGTAGCTGCATGTGAGAGGATTGACTCAGGGGAGTTGGATGCCACCTACAATCAACCAGATCGTCTGTATGTTGCCCACCAAGGGATTACCCGGCGTTCGATGTGTCCTGTGTTCCTTGCCGAGAAGACCATTGCACACATGCTGATGGCGGAGATTCAGCAGAATAGTGGCACGACTGAAGATACGCACCGCGATGCAGCAGACCTGTGGGACATATTCCGAGCGTGCCAGGCGCACAGCAGGTATTCTCCCCAAACGTGGGATGAGCCATCCGGATGTGGCGATTATCCTACTCCCTTTGGCTTTCTTCTGGCGGAAATCTTGGAGGACTACTACCGCATTTGCTGGGAGGCTCGGGAGAAATCGCATTCTCCAGAGAAGCCTCCTTCGGAGCTTCTAGGGCCGGCGATAAGAATGTGGGCAAATTGTGTAATGCGAATGGCAAGAGCCGAGCAACACGTTTCACCTGCGTTCCGCGCGACAAGCGCTGCAACACTTCTTGAGATGCTCTTGGAGTGGCGACATTTCGAGAATCGCACTAAACCAAACGGCGAGCATCCCTGGAGCCGTATGTTCCTGGAGAACCTGACAGATGCTATCAGAATTGGTGCAACAGAATCTTATGAGTACGTTACAGAGATACTGGACAACAAGATGGACCTAGCGAAGTCACACGTGAGTAGTAGTCGTGAGTGGCTGCGTCAAGAACTGAAGCTCAGGCTGAGGGGGCATGGTCTGACCGAAGACTAGCGTGTAGGGTGGGTCCACCGAAGTCGGGTGAAACTATGAAAGCCGGGTGCCATGGTCTAGCCGCAAGGCTAGGCCATGATCGATGCACACTGTCGGAAGACGCGTGCCCGTGCGGCCGGACTTTCCGGCAGGCGGTCAAACCCAGTGACTCGTTGCCATCACCGAAGCGAGAGCTTATCATGGCCAAGCTTCCTTCGACAAGCTCAGGACAAGTCGCTTGACCATGGCACCCCGCGCCGGACACAGAGCACACTTTGGCGCCGGCTTCGCCGCCGCTCCGAAGTGTGGCGCCCTCAACTCCCGGTTTCGACCCTGACGGTCCACCAGGCTTTGTCTGAAAACGGCTGTGTACCCGTGGCACGGGCGTCCCGCCAGTGCGTCCCAGGGGCATCTTGCCCCTGGGTTTGGGCCGCTGGCCACGGGCGAGACGCCCGTGGAACGCATGGGCAAGATGCCCATGCCACGGTTTTCAGACAGAACCTAGGCCATGATGGACGTACTCCATATCATGACCTTGGCGGCAGGGCGGCAAGGGCAGGGGGGGCGGTTTTGACGGGAGGTCGGCGGGGAGTTCTGGTTTAATGGGGCGAGCGGCCCCTTAATCGCGCGTGGGCCGCGGCGAAAGGATGGGACTCATGCGTGGAACTCACTCGATGACCCTGCGGCATGCGGTTCTGGCCGCGGCGATCGTTGCCGGCATCACCACTGCGGCCACAGCCGCCGATGGCCAGTTGCGGATGGCGAGAATCTTCCAGGACAACATGGTGCTGCAACGGGAGATGCCCGTGCCGGTCTGGGGCTGGGCGGCGCCGGGAGCGACCGTCGAAGTGAGTTTCGCCGGCCAGAAGGAGGAGGTCAGGACGGATGAGCAGGGGAGGTGGAAGGCGGTTCTCGAACCGATGGCCGCGAGCCGCGAGGGCCGCGTGCTGGAGGCGAAGGTCGGCGATGCGTCGGTGAGCGTCAAGGACGTGCTGGTGGGCGAGGTCTGGATGGCGGCCGGCCAGTCGAACATGGTCGCCGGCGGGCCCGATACCGACACGGGCGTCTACCCGCATTACGTGTCGCCGGGCACCCAGGGCGGCAAGCCGGAGATCCGCGTGTGCGACAGTCTCGGCTGGAGCCTGTCGCTTGAGCCGCTGGACGACTACGCTCGCCGGGCCAGCGACGGGAGCACGGGTTGCGCCTGGGAGGCGATGCAGGAGAACCCGCCCGCGAAGTCGATGGGTCCGGCCTATTACTTCGCGCGGGTGGTTCGCGACGGGCTGGACGTTCCGGTGGGACTTGTGCTGACGGCCGTGAGCGGCACGCCGCAAACGACGTGGATGGCCCGCGAGACGCTGGAGAGTTTCCCGCCGCTGGATTCTAAGAGCGGCGCGGCCAACTATTACCAGGAGTTGCTGACGTTTCACACGGCCAAGGCGGCCGAGTCGAAAGGACTGGCGACGTTCGAGGCGTACAAGAAGGCGGAGGCCGAGTGGCTGGCGTCGGACGCTCGCGGCCGCGCGCCGGGATTCTCGACGCACTTTCCGTCGTCGCTCTACAACGCGCGGATTCATCCTCTGGCGCCGTTTGCCTTCCGGGGCGTGATCTGGCACCAGGGAGAAGGGGGGCCTGGTGGGCCGTACGGCGAGCGGCTCGTGGCCATGGTCAAACAGTGGCGGACGCTGTTCGGGCACGACTTCGTCTTCCTCCCGGGGACGCTCGCCCGGCTGACCACGCAAGCGCCGCCGCTGGCTCCGATGTGCTCGGGCTTCTACCGGTCGAACACCAACGAGCAGATTCGCCATGCGTGCGAGCTGTTCGGCGGGGACAAGAACGTGGCCCTGGTGGAGCTGTACGACCTGGGCTACTGGGAGACCCATTTTCTGCAGAAGGCGGAGATGGGCCGTCGCATGGGCCTGGCGGCGCTGGCTGTCGCCTACGGGCAGAAACACGTCTACACCGGTCCGCAGATGGTCAAGACCGACATCGAGGGCGGCAAGGTCACGCTGCGTTTTGAGCATGTCGGCGACGGGCTCGTCTATCAGCCCTCGATCGACGGGATCAGCGGGGTTTATCTTCGCGGCAAAGACGGGACCAGTCGCTGGGCCAACGTGACGGTCGTCGGCAAGGACACGATCGAGGTCTGGCATCCCGACATCGCCGCAGCCGAGACCGTCGCCTATGCAGCCAACGTCAATCCGCACGAGACGATCCTGAACAGCGCCGGCATTCCGGCCACGCCGTTTACGGTGAATCCATCCAGGGGCAAGGACGAGGCGCCGCCGTATCAACTGGTCAGCCTCGAAGGCGACGCTTCCGGGTTGATCCTGCACATTCCGCACGTGCGGCGGCACGGCTACGTGTTCCAGCCGAAACCCGGGCGCGGTAAGAAACAAGCTGGCGGCCCGGTCACGGTCGAGGCCTACATCCCGGCCGAGTGGAAAGGCTACGAGGTCGAAGCCGACGGCAAGCCGATCGAGGTCACAGAGAAGACCCGGGACGGGGCCAGGTTCGTGACCTTCAAAGCCGTGGTCGACGGGCCATGGGTCATCGTTGCCGAAACCGGCCACGCCGCCGAGTTCCGCAAGGTGAACCGCTACTAGATTCACCAACCAGGCGTCGCCCCGGGGTGACAGGCAGTGTTGCCCGCGGTAAACATCCCCTCCAGACGGCCCCGGGTGCCGCAATTCCCCCACATATATCGGCCCGACAACCCCATCTTGCGCCGTGCCTTACGTGGCTGCGGATTCCCGGCAGCAAGGCGGCAGGGGGTGTGGCATAGCGTTTGCACCTGTTTCCGTCGTGGGCACAGTCTGCGTCTGTGGGGGGAGCAGGCCGATCGTGGCATTGGCCAATGCGTAATGCGCTCCCACCGGCGCCGGCAGAACTGACGGGGAAAGGAGTGGGTAATGCGAATGAATGTGCTAGCAATCAGTGCGGTCGTGCTGCTCATGCTGAGCGGAGCTGCGCAGGCCGAGGACCTGGTGGGCGTCAATTGGAACAGTGGAAATCTGTACCGGATCTCGCCGACTGACGCGAGTGCGAGCCTCATAGGCAACACCGGGCAATCCTATTTCGGCAGCCTGGAACGTGCCGCCGACGGCACGCTCTACGGGTTCACAACGGGATCCAGTAGTACGCTCTACACGATCAACGCCGGCACGGCAGCCGTTACTCTGGTCGGCCCACTCGGTCCGGACTTCTGCTTCGAAGGCGCCCTGGCATTTGCGCCCGACGGAACGGCCTATGGCACGAACCATGGCAGCTCGGTTAGTCCAATCCTGTTCACCGTCAACCTGACCACGGGCCAGGCGACAAATATCGGAACCATCAGCGGTGGCGAGCACGACATCAACGGACTGGCCTGGCGCGATGACGGAACGCTGGTGGGCATCGACCGCGTGACGAATTCGCTGCTGGCCATTAATACGACCACGGCAGCAGCCACAGTCATCGGGGCACTGACGCCCACGGTCGGCGACCTCTCCGGCATGACCGTCATGGGTCGCACGGCGTACATCTGCGTCGGCAACGGCTCAGCAGACACGCTCTATAGCATCGACCTGTACACGGCCAACACCACCATGATCGGAGCGCTGGGAAGCACCGCAGGGGACGGACTCGGAATCAGCGGGCTGGCGGTCATCCCGGAGCCCGCCACGATGTCGCTCCTGGGCCTTGGCCTCGGCGTCCTCGCCGCGCGCCGCCGAAAGAAGAACTGACCTCGACCGAGTCGCCGCCTGAAGAACATGCCGCCACATACGCGGTACCCGGCCGCTCGCGGACTGTGCAGTCGACTCCTCGCAGCGGTCGTGCCGCGCCCAGGCATGCTACGGCGTGGCGTACACGAGCACCCAGGCAGGCTAACTCCGGTCATTGCCGCTACGTCCGATAATATATGTTATGTTGCGTTGGGGGGTGCGGGGGTCTGCCGAGAGGCCCGTGGCGTCGGGATGCCTGTATTCAAGGGGTTTCGTGGCTT
>JAFGPY010000100.1 GCA_016935955.1 Planctomycetota bacterium | reverse complement strand
ACGCCGACCACCGTCAGCAATGTCACGATCCGCCGCAACTACTTCGACACCGAGGGCCAGGGCATTTTCTGGGAACGGTACGAAGGGACGATTACGAACGTGCTGGTGGAGAACAACATCATCGTCAGCACGCTGGCCCGCGCCTGGTCGTGCCAGACGACGGGCGGCCCGGTCCTCTGCCGCAACAACACGTTCATGTTCCCGCCGGAGCAGGGCCTGAGCGATCCGACGGGCGGCGGCGCGCTGTGCTACATGGACAATTGGAGCGGCGGGACGTACGTCTTCGCCAACAACACGTGCCGCTACATCAGCCGGCCGACCAACGCCAGCTTCATCGGACGCAACTACATCGTCCACGAGTTCACGGCCGTCGACCCGGGCAGCTTCAACGCCTCGCCGACGACGTACTTCCAGGACTTCACGAACCACGATTTCCGTCTGAAGGCCAGCGGCCCGGCGGTCAACGCGGGCGATCCGACCTATGCGTCGACGACCGACATCCTGGGCCGCACACGCGACGCTCAGCCCGACATCGGGGCCTACGAGTACAATGCCGCCGACAGCGCATCGCTGGAGAGCCTGTTCGTGGCCATGTTGCGGGCCGAGCAGACGGCCATACGCGGAGGCAGTGCGCCGCCGGATCTCGCCGTGGCAGGTTGGGCGGTCGCGGCTGATCACGGACCGGCGGGCACGCTGGTGACG
This sequence comes from Planctomycetota bacterium, assembly GCA_016935955.1. The sequence goes on along the minus strand of JAFGPY010000100.1, from coordinate 4,403 downwards.
GCCATAGCCGACGGTTACACCGAGGCCCGGTTGGCCGGCTTCAGCCAGTTGAAGATCGCCTTCTCCCGGGCCGTCGATCCGACCACGGTGCAGGCGGGAGCCATCACGATCGTCGGCGACGCGCACGGCGACGTTTCGGACCACATCCAGTCGCTGACGCTCGAGTCGGGCGGCACGGTGCTGACGGTTGCCCTGTCGTCGTTGCCGGACGCGGACACATACACGGTCACGGTGACCGACGTCCTGCGTTCCGCGGCGACCGGCGCATCGGTCTCGGGCGACGCCGACGTGTCGCTGCGCATGCTTGGCGGCGACGTGGACGGTTCGGGCGCCGTGACGGCCGCGGACCTGCTGGCGGTTCGCACGGCCGCAGGGCAGGCCGTGACCGGCACCACGGCCGCGAGCGACGTGGACGAATCGGGCGTCGTGACGATGACCGACGTCATGCGAGCCCGCAGCCGCCTGGGCCAGAGCCTGCCGTGAGTCTGAATGCACAGGCAGCCGATGCCGTGTGCCGACATCGGCTGCCCGTGCTTTGAGTCCTTCGCTCTGGACTACTCGTTCCCACCGGCCGGCGAGGGCAAATCGCCTTCGGCCACGTCCCGAATGCTGAAGTCCGCGTAAACCACTTTGTACGTTGGCGAGTCCTTGGGCTTGTACCAGAACACGGCGGCGTCCTGCTGATCGACCAAGATGCCCTTGCCGGCATAGGTCCAATCGAACCGCGAGTACAGAAAATGGAACGCCCGGCTCAGGGTGTCCTGTGCGGCACGCGACTTGTCCTGCGAGTCCACGCCAAGCTGTTGCCACTTGGCCTTGGCCACCACGGCCTGGAAATCCATGGCTTCCAGCTTGTCGGGGAAGCGGCCGTCATTGGCCGAGGCCCAGACGCGAAGCAGGAAGGCCACGTCATCGACCGACGTATCCGCTTGCTTGAACTCCGCGACCGGCCCCATCATGCGATAGCCCGCCGGCGGGTCGAGGCGGAACAGCGAGTCGTCCAGTTCCTTGTCCAGCACGAAATCGCGCAGCACGACCAGAGACCCCCTGGCCCGGAACTCCGCCCGCAGCAGTTCGCCGCTGTGGACGTCGGCCCAGACGGTGCAGGTGCCGTCCTCGTCGACCACGCGCCAGCCGAGGGCCGGCCGCCCGTTGACCTCGCAACGACCGAGCGGCTCGGCGCCCTCGTTGCCTATGATCTCCTTCAAGTCCGCGTACCAGTCTCGGTGATAGGGATTGTCCATGCCGGCCACGTCTGTCCGGTGCGCGACCTTCTCCTTGGTCATCAGGGCAAGCAGCCTCCCGTTCGGCCAGTCGATGATGTTGATCATGCCCGGCGCCTCGCTGCGCATCAGGCCCGGCTCCTTGTACATGATGTCGTAGACTTCCTCGGGCTGACCGTCACGGGAAATGACCATCTTGAAGCACACCGTCCGCGCCTGCTCCATCTTCGCCAGGACATCGGCCAGCGCGACGCCGCTGCCGCCGTTGCCCGTCCATAAGGCCGCCGCGATCACCGCACAGACCGCGACGGCCGCCGCCATACCGATCTTAAAAGGTTTGCTGCGCATCAGGAACCTTCCTATCCGGATCCGGCCGGAGCCCTGCGGCCGTTGGACCGCGGCCCCCTCGGAACCCGCCTCTCGAAAAGCCGCCAGCATCCGCTCCCGCAGCCGATCACGGTGAACCGGATCGGGCTCGGCCTGGATGTCCAGCCGCTTAACGAATCGAACCAGTTCTTCCTCATCACGAAACACGGTCTATCTCCTCAAGCACGACCGAAAGCCTCACCCAACCGGCTTCTCAGCCTTTCCAGTGCCCGGCCGTAGGCGACTCGGGCAGCAACGGGCCTGAGAGTCAATGCAGCGGCAATCCGCTCGAACGGCCACTGCTCAAAACATCGCAGGGTCACCAGCGCCTGTTCCCGCGGCTTCAGCGACGCCAGGGCCGCATACAACGTCGGCCAGTCCATCGGCTCCGGCGGATCGTCGTCCGGCCGGGCTGCCGCTTGCCGCACGCGGACCGCGTCGGCCAGCAGCGCCTTGCGCCGCGTCGCCGAACGGATGTGGGCGTTGACCTGCCGGGTCGCGATGCCGTAGAGCCAGCAGACAAACTGCTCCTCGGTCCGGCCGTCGAAGTCGCGAATCTGCCGGGCCACCGCGAGGAAGACCTCCGAGGTCACTTCCTCGGCCGCATCGCGGGAGAACAGGCGACAGACGCAATAGCGCAGCACGCCGGGGTAATGCCGGTCGTACAGTTGCCCCAGGGCGCGGGCGTCCTGTCGGGCGCGCGGCACGAGGCTGTCGTAAGGCGGAGCGCTGTCAGCCATGGCTTGTTGCGTCATCAACCGTGGAGTTGCGCAGAGGACGATAACGTTACACCGGAAATCCGCGACTGTGCCGAAGGGACCGCTCTTCCCTGCCGCGGCCGGCTCGCGCGGACTGTCGCCGGATCAGTGCACGAGTTTGCGCCGAGCCAGTTGTCGCCAGCCGGCGCGGGCCAGGCGGGCCTCCTTGCGGCCCTCGCGCGTGCCGAAGCGGCCCTCGATGAAGTCGGCCAGCTTCCAGCCTGAGGCCTCCCAGGTCTTCTCGTCGATGGACCCGAGTTCGCGCTGAATGTTGATCCGATCGCGCAGCACGATGCCCGTGTCCGTGAGGTTCTCAACCATGCCCCAGGCGATATTGGCCTGCTCGATGTAGGTGGCCACGGCCTCGGTGGCGGCCCGCCGCAGGTGCGTCTCCAGGGCGCTGTCGCCGCGCGGGCCCATGAGCACGTTCGTCTTGCCCGGCTCGCACGAGGCGGCCGCCGCGAGACTGTGGCGCCGCTCCCAGTGCAGGTGCATCGTGTTCCGCACGAGGTCGTGCAGGTAATCGTACTGCGGATCGTCGTCGAAGAAATGATCGATCAGTTCCTTCTCGGCCCGCGAGTCGAGCACCAGGTGCTCCGCGCGGCGCAGGCGGAACTCGATGTCGGCGTTCAGGGCCTCGATCGCGTACTGCCGGGTCATCTCCGGATTCATCCCGCGCATGCGGTCGCGCAGCGCACCGAGCATCAACTGCGTCCGCCGCGCATACTCGGCCGTGCCCGCGCCGCCCCAGGCCAGTACCGCAAAGGCGGCGATCGTCTCGGCCGCCTTGGCCAACTGCGACTGCATGGCCTCGTCGCGATCCTCCAGCGGCACGTTGGCCGAGCGCAGTCCGTGCGCCGCCATGGCCTCGGCCATCTCGCGCAGGTGCGCCCCATTGGCATCGGGCTTCAGAATGTAGCGGCTGATGGTTCGAATGTCGTCCGCGGCAGTGCCCATCGTCAACGTTCCTCCCTGGGTCGGCGAATCGCGGGCCGCTCGTCGCCCACGCCCGCATTTTACTGTATCGCCCGCTTCGCGTCAGCATGGCTATCGTGTTTCAGACGAAGATCGGGGCCGCGCAAATGCGGGCGCGCCTGGCGGCAATCAAGTTGACTTCACAAAAAATTCGCATCATATTAGATACTGAAAGTGGCGCCCGTCTCAGCCCGACAGGGCCACCGCAGCACCCGGGGGATCACAAGGTCTTATTTGTCAAGCAGTTACGGCCGGTGCCGACCTTCGGGCCGAACGCGGTTAAGGCTCTGTCTCGCCGCAGGGCGATCTCCCCGCAGTTCGGCCGTCTCGGCCGGATGCGGGAGCTGTCAAGTACGGAACATGGCGATGGGATAAACACAGGGAGGTTTCCGATGGTACTTCGCGCAGGGATGGTGCTTCTGGTGACGGTCGCGATGGCGGCGTGGGCAACCGGCGCCCGGGCGGATACGACGCTCTTGCAGGACGACTTCAGCGGCAGCGCACTGGACCCGGCCAAGTGGACCGCCGAGGTCAGCACCGGGTGCAGCCTGACGGTCAGCGGCGGGCTGCTGCACTCGTACTTCACGGGGGCCGGCGCAGCTCGCGGGGCTTACGCCGTGTCCCTGGCGCTCGACCTGCCGCAGAACTGGACTTCGGTCCAGATCACCGGCGACTGGGCCTTCGTCACCAAGGTCTACGGCGAGATGGTGCTGCGCGTCTGCGATGCCGAGGCGACAGGCAACCTCGTCCAAGCCGGCTACAAGACCTACTCGGGCGACGCCTTTCGCTACTCGTACACCGGTCATGCCGCCGCCGACACCAGCCGGAACGTGCCGGCCACGCCCGCCCAGTTCGAGTGCACTATCACGCCCGACCACTGGCTGTTCCGCGAGAACCGCGGCAGCGGATGGACCACGCTGGTCGATTTGGACACGGCGATCTTCGCCGACACCGAGAGCCTCCTGCTCAGGATCGGCGGCTGGGAGTACAGTGCGACGGCCATGCAGCACGTGACCTTCGACAACATCAACGTGACCGCCGTGCCGGAACCGGCCACGATGGGCCTGCTGGCTCTGGGCGT
>JAFGPY010000099.1 GCA_016935955.1 Planctomycetota bacterium | reverse complement strand
TCAAGCGCTTCGTCACCAGCGGCGACCCGCGCGTCGCCGACTGGGAGGACATGGGCGGCACGGCCACCATCGAGTACTTCAACGGCATGCTCATCGTCAGCCAGACCGAGGTCGGCCACCAGAAGGTCGTCGCGCTGCTCGGGCGGCTGTAACCGACCGCGACCCGGCCGCACGGATCATGCAATCGCAGCCATACCCCGAAGCGCCCGGCCACGTGCCGGGCGCTTCGCTTTTTCCCCTGGAACAAGGGGCGCGTTGTAGCAAGACGCAGGGTTGCCGTCGGCTCACGGGAACGCCAGCGTCAGCACCCAGGCCTGCCAGCGGGCCTGGAAGGCCTCCATGTCCGATTCGCCGAGCACCTTCTGTAATGTCTTGTACCCCGTCGGATCGTCCGCGGCCGCCGCCGTGAACTCGCGGTAGTAGCGTTCCAGCAACCCCTTCTCCTGCAGCCAGTAGCACAGGTACCGCGCCTGGGCGTAGTTCGAGCCCGAGTCCATGTTGTAGAACTGGTGTTCGCTGGTGGCGGTCAGGGCCTTGAAGGTCGGCAGGCGGTCGTTGCGAATGGCCTCCTGCAGGCCGGCCAGCCGCCAGTTCGTCAGGCCGACGATGCGATTGCCGCGGCCCGCGCTCTGTTCGTACAGCGACGCCAGCCCCTCGTTGAACCATGCCGGGCAGGCCTCGAAGTTGCCGCGCATGAACGGGTGCACGATCTCGTGCACCAGCGTGCCCCCGCCCGTGGCGATGTTCATCACCAGGGCCTTGTGCCGCGGGCTGTAGTAGCCGAACGGCGTCGACGGCTCGTCGCCGAAGATCTCCTTGGTGTGCTTGCGATAGCTTTCCTTGTCCTTGAAGAGCCAGATGGTCAGGATCTCGTCCGGCTCCTTGGCGAAGAACTGCTTCTTCAGCCGCACCACCGCCCAACGCACCGTCTGCGCGGCGCGCTGTCGCACCTTCGCCGCCGGCTCGTCGCCCACGACCACGAACGGCGGCTCCAGCACCGTCGCGAAACCCGTCTTGGGGATCTTCTCTTTCAGGCCCATCATGTGTTGGGCGTAGTCTGCCGCCGTGAACGTCCCGCTCGGCTTCGCCGGCGCGGTCCAGTCGGTCGACGCCGGCTCGCACCGCAGGCAGATGACCGTCCACCGCACCGCCTCGTACTTCAGCGGCCACAGCTTCATCATCGTCGCCCGCTTCATCCGCCGGTACGCGCCGCCGCTCTCGGCCGGCTCGTGGTAGAGCACCTCGTCGGTCTTGGCGTCGTAGCCGACCACCAGGCGGAAATGCTCCGTGGTCTTCGGGCGGTCGTCGTAGTGCATGCACAGCACCGACGCCACGCCCGCGACCAGGTCCGCGTGCACGCCGCGCCACAGGGCTTCGAGCTGCTCACCGGCCTTGGCGGCCTCGACCTTCTGCCCGACCGGCCCAACCTTCAGCCCGAGCGAGCGCATTGCCGCCGCCAGTTCCTTCGTGTAGCAGCCGCGACCCTGGAGCGGGTCGAGCCCCGAGGCGTTGAAGACGTCCTTCTGTGTCGCCTCGCGACCGAGCTTCCGCATCGCCATCTCGACGCAGGCCTCGCCGCAGAAGTCCGGCAACTGCTTGACGTGCGGCACACCCTCGATCCGCACGCTCGCGTAACCGGCATCTTTCGCTTGGGCTTGGGCCGAGCTCGTTGCGGTTGCCTTCGCGGCCGGCTTGGCATCCTCGGCGGCCGCCCGATCGGGCCCGCGAAGCGTCGCTACGGCCGCAGCCGCCGTCAGCGCCGTCACCAGGGCCACGCTCAGTATCGCAATCTTGCGGATCATGGCCGTTCGCTCCTCCTGCAGCCGGTTTTCGCGCGCCGTGGCCGCAAGGTATCAGACGCTCAAGGCGCCGAACGGTTCGCGCCATCTTCCCCGCCGCCGGCCGGGGGAGACTCGGGCGCCGTCTCGACCACCGTAAACGTCAGGCGGTTGGAGGAGTCGCTCGGGTAGACTCCCGTGGCCGAGACGTTGTGGCCGTCGGTTGTCGTGGCGCTGATTTCCATCGGGTTGCCCGGACGCCCCAGGATGACGTACTTCCGCTTGATGCACAGGCCCATAACCTCGGGCCGGTCGTCGCGGGCCTCAATCGGCGGAGGCGTGCCGATCACGTTCGACCACCACCCGAACTCCCTCTTGATGCGGAGGTTGCTGATCTCGCGAATCGGCAGCGGCTTGCCGTCGGCGTTCACCACGCGGACGACGACCTTGTCCGACAGGACAACTGCCGCCGGCGGCTGCACGGCTTGGCCGTCATCGCTGCCGGGCGCGAGAACGGCTTGCTGGTGCGGCATCTCCATCCAGCCGCCCCGACTCGTGTCGATCGCTGCATCAAGAATCTGGTACGTCAGGCCCGGGACGATGCCGTTGACCTTCAGGCGTCCCTTGTCGTCTGCCGAAGCGACGAAGTCGGCGGCGCGGAAGACAGTGCGGCCCCACTTCATCGGCCGCAGCCGGACGGAGTAGTGCGGCAGCGCGTTGCCGAGTTCGTCGGTCAGCAGCACATCGGCCGCCACCGTCGGTTTCATGACCAGCGGCTTGTCGAGAACGAGCGGTCCCTCGTGGTCCTCCGGGACGTCGACCGTCTCGACCAGCGCGGCGGCGCGGTCGTCGGTCATGGCGCAGAGGAACAGCCGCAGACCCACGGGCACGCGGTCCAGTTCGAACGATCCGTCGGCATTGGTGGCCGTATAGGCGCCGCCCGAGCCGCCGAAGGTGGCCGTCTCGTAACGGGAATCGTTGCCGGTGCACACACGCAGGCCCGCCGCCGGGCGGCCGTCCGAGAACAGCACCCTCCCGCACACCGTCGTCAGCGGCCTCAGGCGGCTCGGGGCGTAGAGCGTCACGTCCATCACGTCGCCCGTGGCCTGCACTTGCTTGCCCGGGTTGCCGGCGGACGGCTCGATCACGTAAGTGCCTCCCGGCGGGGAGCCAAACGAGACCAGCACCTTGCCGCTCGGGATGCGCCAGAGGATCAGCCCGTCGCGGTCACTGTACGCGTCCAATCGCCCCGGGTCGCCGGACCCGTAACACCGCGCCCCGGCGATGGGCTTGTCGGTCTCCGGCTCCAGAACCTTGATGCGCAACAGCGTGCCGGGAGCCATCGTGAGATCGAAGGCGCTCTGTATGCTCCCGGGGCCGACCTCGAGCGCCTTTTCCGCAGTCGCATAGTCGTCGTGCTTGACGCGGACCTTGTAGCGCCCGTTGCCGGTGTTGGATGTCCAGGAGTACCCCGGCCCGACGAGTTTCGTGTTGCTGTAGCGCCCCTGGGCGTCGGTCACGGCATAGGTCGCCCAGTGCAGGTTCCAGTCGGCCCAGAACCAGACCACTGCTCCGGCCACGGGCGAGCCGTCGGCCGTCGCCACGCGGCCGCTGACCGTCGACGCCGGCTTCAGCGTGATCGTAACCTGCCCGTCCGGCGGCACGGTTAAGCTCTCAAAGGAGTCGGCCATTCCCGCAGCCGAGACGCTGACGACGCAGGACGTCCGCGGCAGGTTGCCCAGCCGCGCGATCCCTTTGTCGTCCGTCCGGGCCTCAAGCAGCCCTGCGGCCTCGGGCACGTGCAGCCTCTCGCGGAGAAGCTCATTCGCGTCGTCCTTGCGCCCCGCGTAGGTCAGCCACACTGTGGCGTTCGGCATGGGGCGACCCTCGATGTCCGTCACCAGCACCTCCTGCGCGGCCGGCTCGGTCAGGTTGAGCGTCCATGCGTCCTGGTGGTCGTTGCTCACGATGGGTTGCCAGGCCAGGGCGTAGTCCGGGTGCACCGCGCAGAGAAGATAGTAGTCCGTGTAATCGGTGCCGCTGGCGCCCTTGAACTCCATCGGCCGCGCGAGGGCGAACTTGCCGTCGCCGTCGCTCGTGGTCTCCTCGACAATGCGGTTGCCCAAGCCCCAGTAGCTGGCATGGTAGTAGAGCATGACGCGCGCCCCGGCCACCGGCTTGCCCAACGCGTCCACGACGACTCCGCGCGGCGCGGTCGTCGGCACTGCGGTCCGGGGCTCGTCGGTCGCGGCCAGAACTTTCAGCGAGGGAATCGCCACCGTGATGGATTTGGCTATGGCCGCCACCTTTTGGCCGCCGATCGACATGCGAACGTGCGTGCGTGATTCGTCGAGGTTGAAGATGACCGTGCGCTCGTTGATGACGAGTCGGCCCTCGCCGGGGGCGATTGTCCGCTGCTCGTCGGGCGCCGTGAAACGAGTGTCTCCGGCATCCAGCGGCACAGTCTCTTGCGGAAGCACAACGGTCACCTTGCGCGGCTCGACGGTCATCGTCGCGCGGTTGGTTTCGAAGGAGAACCGCGTTCCGCGCACCGTCGCCGTTCCGTCGGCCGAGCGCACGGTCACCTGGTCTGCGGCCACGATCTGCTCGTCGCTGCCGTCGAGCGACAGGACCAGGGCGCCGTTGCGGCAGAGGACGGTGATCTTGCCGCCTGCGTCGGCGGCCGCCCTGCGGGCGAGCCGCGCGGGCGTCGAGATCAGAATCGAGCCGTCGTTGAGAATGATGTAGGCCAAATGCGATCCGAGGACCAGCTTCAGGGCCTCGTGAAGCGAGACCCCCGAAACGTCCACGCTCAGCGTCTGGTCGAGGTCCACGCCGTCGTCCGTGAGGCCCTCGCGATCGACCACCAGCTTGATCTCGCGCGGCTTGGCCTTGGCGAGTTCGCCCAGGAAGCGCAACACGGTGTCCAGCGATGAATCCATGAAGGATATTCGCAGCGACCAGTCGACGTCGTCGTGCATGCCCTTACGAGCCAGGCGCTCGCGCGTGCGGGCCACGGCGGCGTTCTCGGCCGGCCCCTCGACCATCACCGGCTGCTGCCATCGTTTCAGGCCGGCCGGCGTCGAGACCAGCAGCGACCCATTGTCGAGCACGGCGTAGGCCAGGCCGGGACGGAGGACCAGGCCGAGGGCCTCTTCGAGCGAGAGATTGGCGGCATCCATGGTCACCGTGGTCTCAAGGTCCACGCCGTCGGCCTCGATCCCGTTACGGTCGACGAGGATCGTGATCTCGCGCGGCTTCTGTTTGGCGACCTCGGTCAGGAACCAGAGCACGTTGCTGCGCGTGGTGTCCGTGAGTTGCAGTTGGAGGCCCCAGGCTACGCCATCGTGGATGCCCTTACGGGCCATCCGCTCGCGCGTCCGCGCCGCGGCGTTCTCGGCATCGTCCTTCGCCATAGCATCAGCAACGGCCTGCGCCGCATCCTCCACGGCCGCATCCAGGGCCGCGTGAGCCTCGCCCTGGGCGCCGCCCTCGATCGCAGGCGGCAGATCGGCGAGGCCTCCGGCCACGAGGCCCTCGAGCAGTTCGACAGTTGCCGTGCCCTGGGCCTGGACGGCATCCATGTGCTGCCGCCCTTCCTTGAGGTTGCCATAGAACAAAGTGGCTTCGAGTGCGCGGGCCCGCTTGATGACCAGGTTGCCCAGCGTCTCGGCCAGTGTGCCGGCCACCAGGCGCTTGAAGTCGCCCTCCTGCTTCAGGGCGTCTCTGACGAGAGTGGCGGCCGTCTTGGCGTCGCCCTCGCGCAGGGCCTTGTCGGCGGCCTGGAACTGCACACCGATGGCCCGCGCCATGGCCAAAGCCGAGACGAGCCGCGCTCTGGCCTGCTTGTCATCGAACTTATCGTCTGGTGCGGCAGCTTGGGCGGTCTCGACAAGGGGCCCTGCGACCACACACGGCAACGGGGCCGCCAGCGGGCCGGCCAGGTAGCGGGCCTTCCACGACTCGAACAGCTTCGTGCCCGCGAGCTTGCCGTTGGTCGCGCCCGCCGGTTCGATCCAAACCTCCCACTCGCCCAGCCACTCGGGCGACTCCGAAGTCAGCACCCGCTGCGGCCGGGAACCGTCGGCCAGCGGCTCGGCGTACGTCCGGCTGTGTCGGCCGATGACGCCGGCGCGGGCGTGCAGGGTTCGCGGCCCGCCGCCTGCCGGCGACTGCTCCAGCCGCCAGGACACGAAGTCGGTATTCCTCTCCGATTCCGCCTGCGGCTTCCCCGTCCGCTCGCAGAGCAGCGGGATATAGACCTCGCCCGTCTCGGCGTCACCGGGCGACCAGGGGGCAACCCGGCTTTTCTCCGGATCGTTCTTGTTCAGCCACACCAACCGCACGTCGCCGGTCTGCGGCACCCATCCCGTCGGCAGCAGGCTCGGGTCGGCGCCGGTCTTCTTCCAGCGGACGGCCGCGGCAGCCAGGGCCCGCCAGTCGTGGAGCCATTCTTCGCTGCTGTGCCGACCGTCCTGCGGACCGAGGTTGCCTAGGTTGACGCCGTTGAGCCGGTTCAGCCGCACGACGCAGAAGGAGACGGCAACGTAGTTCGTGTTGGAGCGGCCGGTGGTCTTCGACAGGTCCCACTCGTCCACCAGGCGCTCCAGGAAGCCGATCATCGTGTTGGTGGCCGTCGCCGCGTCGGTCTCGGCCTCGACCACGCTGAGCAGGCTGTGCCACGATCCACTGTCGACGCGCCACAACTCGGGCGTGAGCAGCTCGGCGGCCAGGGCCGCGCCGCGCTGCCGCTCGCGCGGGTAATCGCTGCGCCCGAGAATGTCGCCGACTGTCAGGGCCACCTTCGCAGCCAGCTCGGGCGACTCGTCGAGCAGGCGGCGAAGGGCCTCGTACTTGTGGTCCGGATCCTGGTAGCGCAGGCCCTGGATGCCGAGTCGCCAGCACCAAATCTTCGGCGAGTGGGCCAGCTTGGCGAGGACGGCCTCGGCCGCAGCGCCGCGCGCGTGCCTGAGGATGCGGCGGCCGAGGAATTCCTGGACGTAGTCATCCTCACGTGCGAGCACCAGCTCGCCGAGCCTCTCAATCTCGGCGTCGGTCAGGTTCGCCGCGTACCTCTGCAACGCTTCGCCGACTTCGCTTCGCCAATGCGACGTCGGCTCATTGGCCACCAGGTCGACGGCCGGCTCGACGAACTCCGGCCACTTGCCCCACAGGCCCAGGGTCACCGCCGGACCCCGCAATTCGGGGACCTCCGACGCGAGCCACGCCTTGGCCGCCTCGCGGGCGGCCGCCTGTTGCTCGGGCGGGAAGTCCTCGGGCTTAACCTGGCCCTGGGTGATGACGCTGGTGGCCGTCTGGGCCATGTAGTCGCGAACGAGGTCGATGCATTTCATGGCGTCCTCGGGCGACTTGGTGCCGAAGCGGTAGAGTGCCTGCGCGTCGAACTTCTCGATCCCCAGCCGCGCGGCCACGGTGTCCAGGTAAGCCGGATAGGTCCGTTTGGAGACGTCCGGCCAGTAGACCGTGACGTTGCGGGCCGTGGCCCTGAACGGTTTCTCGTTGAACGTCAGCCGCGCGATCCGCTCCAACGGCAGGCCTGGGAACCAGTACTCAAACTGCGTTCGCTTGCCGCCGAACGAGCCACAGCGCTGCTCGCCGAGGTGCCAGTCGCCCTTGTCGTCGTAAGCGATGCATGGTGGGTACACCGTCCGATGGACACCCCAGCCGAACGATACGGACAGCATCGTGCCGACGCCTTGGGCGTCGCTGCGGCCGGCCAAAGCGACGAGTGGCCCCGTGAACAGTGTGTAGTCTTTGCCGCCATCGTCAACGCGCGTAACGCCCGCCGCGAACGGTCCGGCGAACGTTGCGTCGGGTTCGCCGCGCGGACCGTGGTAGTAGGCCAACGAGACGTCCACCGCGTCCAGGTCTCGCTTGATCAGCGCGCCCTTGTAGGTGGACGGCAACTCTGCGCTGGCTACGGCCACGCGGCGACCGTCGGCACGGCGCTCGACGTGCACGTCGCCCAGATTGGCGAAGTTCATCCCGCCGCCCGCGGGCTCCACGTAGATCCAAACCGGTGTGACGGGCTCGTCGCCGGGGGGCAACTCGAAGATGAAGTCGCGCGGCTGGTGGGTGTGGTTCCAGGGAATCATCCGATGGGTCAGGCACTTCAGCGTACCGGCCGGTTCGCCGTCGGCATCGAACAGGTCGTCGTCGCAATTGGGCCGCACGGCCAGGAACCGCGCCGGGCCGGTGTTCTCGTCGTCGGTCCGGCCGTTGGACATGGTGGCCCACATGGCGATTCCCGCGGCCACCAGGGCGGCGAGGACCAGCGGCCCGGCAACCCAGGTTCGCGTGCGGCCGGTCTCGGTGACGTTGACGCCGAGGATGCGTCGGATGCGCGGCAGGAGTCGTCCTCCGTCGGCCGCAGCGGCAAGGCGCGGCCGCGGCCGCCGGCCCAACTCGGCTGCACGGGCCAGGGCCGTGGCGTAGACGCGCCGGTTGCCGCACACCGCGACGGCCATCTCGTCGCAGCAGTGCTCGGCCTCGTCGCGGACGCGCGAAGAGATCCACCATACGGCCGGGTGGTAGAACAGCAGCGTCTCGACGACGGCCATCGCCAGCCGCACGAGGCAATCGTAGCGGCGGATGTGAGCCAGCTCGTGGGCCAGGACGGCTTCGAGCTGTGCGGGCGTCAGTCCGGTCACGGCGCCGACGGGCATGAGGATCACCGGGCGCAGCCAGCCGACGACGACCGGCGCGGCGACGACGGCCGACTCCAGGAGCCGCACAGGGCGGCTGACGCGGAGCTGGTGCGCCAAGCGCCGGCAGACGTCCTGCAGCGACCGCGACGCCGGGCGCGAGCCGCGACGCTTGGTGCGGTGAAGGTGGATCCATCCGAAGCCGTGCCACAGCGACATGGCCGCCACGCCCACCAGCCACATGGCTGCCAGGGCCGGCAGCGCGGGTTCGATGAGGCGGTCCAGGCCGTCATACCACCGGGTGGGAGCGGGAGCCCGCGGCGCGGGCCGCGCGACCGAAGCGGCGGCCTGTGGCCTGGGCGGCGCAGGCGCGAGGGCGTTGTCCGGTTGAGCGGCGAACGCCGGCGCACCGCGCGGCGGCATGGCGTCGCCGGGGTCCGCGGGAAGGTCGACCGCGAGCTGCGCGTCGACGGGCGCAAGCGCCTGGGCGGCCGGTTGCGGCGACACGAGGCTGGCCGTGACCACGGGCAGGACCACCATGGCGGCCAGTGCGGCGCATGCGGCCAGGTAGCGAGCCTGCGCGCCGCGCCGCCGCAGGGCGTGGAGCACCAGGGCCAGCAGCAGGGCGACCGCGGCGCCCTGCCACAGGCTGTGAATGATCGCCCAGCCGATCCGCTGGACGATCGCGTCCGAAAGCCAACCACCCAAAGCGCCCATTACGCGTCCTCCTCGCACTCGTCAAGCACGCGGCGAACTTCCGCCAGTTCCTGGTCCGAGATGTCGGTTGAGGTGAGAGCGGCCATCAGCTTGTGGGCCGAGCCGTCGAAGAACTCGTTGAGGAAGTCCAAGGCCAGGCGGCCCTTGGCCGCTTCGGGTCCGCAGGCGGCGCGGTAACGGTACGAGCGTCCCTCGCCGTCGCGGAGCAGCCAGCCGCGCTCGGCCAGCCGCGTGACCATCGTCAGGACCGTGGTGCGGGCGACCTCTCGCCGCGCGGCCAGGAGCTGCCAGATGTCGGCCACGGTCAACCCCTCGGGCGGTCCGGCCCAGACCGCCTCCATGATCTCCAGTTGCTGCCCGGTCAGCGAGCCCTTGGGCTCGCCCGATGTGCCGTCACGAAACGCCTTGTCCGCCATGAGCCCACTCCCCAGTATTGAGAACCAGATTGACTACGACCGTAGTTACTGTACTACGGTCGTAGTCGAGTGCAACGGAAAAACCCGTAGAAAATGAAATTGGCGACCGCGCCGGCGTGGGAAAGCCTCCCGGCACCGACGCGGCCGCTGTTTGTAAGTGGTTTTATGCAATAGGTTGTGTGCGATTTGTGGCCTGCGGGCGATGTCGTTGCGATGGGGCTGTGCCTGCCCTCCGTCTTACGGAGACTCCAGCTTCAACTGGCCTAGATCGAGCGGCTTGTCGGGATCGTCGGCCGGAGTCTCGGGGATCGACAGGTTGAGCTTCAGCGCAGCCACCTCCCGACCGTGGAAGCTCTGCCCATTTGGTTGAGGCTCGTAGGCGGTCACCCTGAGCCACGCCTCGCCCGGCGGCACGCCCTCGACGCGGAAGCTGCCGTCGTCGTTCACGTCGAAGGTGACGTAGGCGCCTTCCTGGGACCGCAGGATGTTGGCGTTGGCATAGGGCCAGTAGTTCGCGCCCTTCAGCGGCTCGGGCAACTGGAGGCGGCCGGTGATCGTGCGGCCATTGGCCCCGAGGTTCACGCGCGCCGTCTCACCCGGCGCCAGTTGCAGTTTCACGTGCCGGTGCGTCTCCCATGCCCCACGCCGATGCTGAATCCAGTGGCATATCTGGACGTTATCGGCTGCGACGCGCTCGGCGACAAACCGGCCTTGAGCGTCGGTCTCGGCTTGAACGGAATAGCGGACGAAGGGGCGGTCGTTAAGTATCGGGCGAGTGCTCCAGCACTGGATCAGAATCTTCTCGCCCGCGGCCGGCGCGCCGGCCAGGATCAGGTCGCCCTCAACGCGAGCCCACGCCCCCACGGCGATCTTGCCCGCAGGCAGGACCCTCTCGCCCGGCACCAGCGCGTAGCCTGTTTCGTGCTGGACGACCACTAGGAACGGCTTGGCTTGCGGCGGCAGAGTGAACCGCCCGTCGGCGCCCGTCGTGGCGGCCGTTGCGCCTCCGGGCGGGTCCCTGGTCTCGTTGCTCAGGTACAGCGGCGCGTCCGCTGTCGCCACCATCACCAGCGCGTCGGCCAGGGGCTTGCCATCGCCGTCAACGACTGTGCCCTCGACGTTGCGGCCAGATTCCAGGGCCAAGTCGATCCGCACGTCGCTTTCCTCGGGGAGAATGGTCCGGCTGACGCACGGCACGTAGCCGGGCGCCTCGATGCGAACGGCCATCGACGACCCTTCGCCGAACGTCACCGTGTAGTCGCCATGCGAACCGGTCGTCGCTTCCTCGTTGTCCCAGTACCACTTGTCGCCGCCGGTTCCGCTTGACTTGCGCCCGGGAACGGCGATGAAGGCCTCCACAGCCTCGCCCGTGCGGGCGTCGGTGACGCGGCCGCGAACCGCGAGCCTGTCGAGCATGACAATGCGGTGGTCGGTCTTGTCGGCGGTCAGCATCACGCCTCGCCGCGGGATGCGGTCGTCGGAGAATACCGTGACGGCGACGGGCAGGCTCGATGGGAAGTACTCGATGTCGAACCGTCCGGCTTGGTCGGTGATCCTCTCGAATTTCGCGAAGCGCGACTTGCCGACGTAGTCGGAAACGATCCGGGCTCCGGCGACGGGCTCGCCCCGGGCGTCAACGATCACGCCGCCGCAGGGCCGGCCCGCGTCGAGGACGATCTGCGTGTCCGCTCGCGCCGCCTCCTCGTCGGTCCATACCACGACCTGCGGAGCCAGGCCGGGCGCCTCGACGCCGATGATCACGTCCCTGGGGTTGTCCTCGTCGATCGGGGCCGCCAGATCGAAGCGTCCGTCAGGCCACTGGCGGACCGGCGGACTGATCCAGTCGCCATGAGAGTGAGTGCCGGCGCTGATGCTCGCCTGGGTCACGGGCCGGCCCTGGTCGTCCACCAGTTGTCCCCTGAGCGCCCGGGTCGGCGGAAGACGAATCTCCAGTGCGGCCGGGTATCCGCGCGCGGGATCAAGCAACATGCCGTAGGGACGCACCCACATGGGTACCAGGACGTCGATCGTCCACGCGGATTGCGTGTCCGGAACCTCCAGCACGAACGATCCGTCGGCATCCGTCGTCGCGGTCCTGTTGCCGTAGTAACGGACCTCGGCGCCGGCCACGGGGCGACCGTCGGCCGCAAGGACTCGGCCTGGCAGCTCCTTCCGCGGGTGCGCTTGCGTGCCCTTGCTCGCCTCGCCCCAGGGCTCGTCGGGAGCCGCAACAATCGTCAGCGGCGCGAGGCCGGACGCCACAATACCTTTCCACAGCGTCACGCCCTGCTCGGCCGCAAGCTCCGCCAATCCCGGCAGGTGGTCCCACATCCCGTTGATCACGTTGATCGTCACACGGGCGTGGTAGCGGCCGGGCTCAAGCATCACCTTGCCCATTTGGGTGCGCGGCAGGTCGTGCCGCAGCGACGTCGTCTGCCCGGGGGCGAGCGTCACGAGGTGGGACGCTTTGAGCCGCGGGCCGACGCCCTGGCCGTGCATTCCCCGGGCGTCGGCTACGCCCCTGGCATTGAGCACCTCCAGGCGCGTCCAGTCGTTGAAGGGGTCCGGCCGCACGCAAACGGTAACGGGTTGCTCGGACACGTTCTGGTAACGCACCTCCAGCAGAATGTCCTCATCGGCGGCATAGGCGGGCTGCAACGGCCGCACGGCGCAGCGTATCCCGTCGACGGGTTCGCCCCAGGCGAGTCCGTCGGCTGGGGCGTCGGCCGCCGACTTGGCGGACTCCGTTGCCGCGCCGGCACGGGGCTCCGCGGCCGTGGTCCCCTCGGGCGCGGGGCCGGGTTGAAGCTGCGCGGCCAACACCGCGAGCACCTCCGGGCCGACCTCGCGGTCCGCCACGTGAGCCGCGCGGACCTGCTCCAGGATCGAGTCGAAGAACCTGCTGTGGTCGTTCGCAGCCACAGGCAGCTTGTTGCCCATGGCCAGCAGCGTCCAGGCGGCGTCGTTACGTTCGAACTCCGAGGAGGTCAGCGTCTGCATGCCGCTGGCGATCACCCGGAGGAACAGGGCGTTCTGCTTGTCGCCGAGACAGGCCAGCACCGACGTGGCGTGCAGCTTGACGAGCGAGTCCTCGTCCTGGGCCAGCTCGATCAACCGCGCGCGAACGCGCTCGCGGTCGGCCCACTCCAGCAGCCTCGCGGTGGCCACGCGACGCAGAAGCACATCGGCGGACGCGCCGGTCTCCGCGAGCACCTGGTCCACGTTGTCCGGGTCGGCCATGCGTTCGTCCGGCCGCCCGTGTTGCGGATTCCGGGCCCAGCGTTGCAGCCGTTGCCGCAGCACCTCGCGGCTCATTTGCTCCAGGCTCCCGGCCGCAGGCGGGCGATCCTCGAGCGGCAGCACCTCGATCTCCACCGCGTTGCTGACAGCCGGCTCGGTTTTGCCCTCGGCCTTGCACAGGACGCGAATCGTGTGCTTGCCGGGCGCGAGCATCAGCCGCCGGCCCCACGCGCTGTCGTCGCCGGGCGCCCAGGGCGGACGGCCGCCGGCCTTCGGCAGCGCCCAACCGTACCCGGCGTGCAGGCCGATACCGTGCAACTTCGGCAGCATCTGACCCGGCTCCAGAGTGATCAGGGCAGGAGTCACGTCGGGCGACATTCGCTCGGCCCAGCCGTACCACTGGCCATCGACCTCCACCTGCTGGTGGCAGTCGCCCGTGTGTGTGACGCCCGTGCGGAACGGCTCGGTTCCCACGTTGCGAACGCCGAGGAACAAGTCCGGCTCGTCACCCTGCGCCCAGGCGGTCTTCTCGGCCCAGAGCCGCACCTGCACACCCTCGACCGCCTCGCCCCAGGAAGCAGCTAGTGCCGCGTCGACCTTGTTCACCCGTTCGACATGAGCCGCCAATTGCCGACCGTGGTCTGGCCAGGCCTCGTCGAACGTCGCCATCCGCCACCCGGCCCAAGTCTTCTTCAGCACCAGCAGAACCAAGGGCTTCTCGGCCACACCCAGCCACACGCCGGTCACGTTGCCTTCGACGCGTAGATCGTGAGTCACCAGATAGGCTGCACTGCAACGTGACAGTACGCCATGGCGCATCTCGCCAACGGCGCTCTTCAGGTATTTGCTGGTCCAGCCGAACGGACGTTCGTCGAGTTGCAGGGCATCCACACTCTCGGCCGGAAGCCATCCGTCGAACTCCCCGGCCGACAACTGCGCGGCCTGTTCCATGTCGTTGGCCTCGGCTGCCGCCAGAAACTGCCGAGCCACGTCCTCCGTCCTCGTATCCCGAACGGTTCGAGTCTGAACCGGTGGGGTCGCCGCGTTGGCCGGGGCTGGCGGTGGCGCCGGCGGATCGGCCTGGCCGGGTTGATCCGCCGGGCGCGGCTTCATCGCCGGGAAGACCTCCTCGGCGGGTCGCAAGATCATGCGGACATCCTCGGCATCTCCGGTCAGAGTAAGCTTAACGGAGCTCATGGCCCCGCCTGCTGGCGGGGCCTTGGAAGCGAGGGCGCCGAGGCCGCTCCAGAGCCCTCGCAGGTGGACGCTACCCTTGCAGAGCCCTTCCAGGCGAAAGCGACCCTGCTGGTCGGTGCTGACGAGCCTGCGGGGCTGGACGGCCTCAACGGCAGCCGCCGGCGGCCAGTGGCTGGAAACACACACGTCGACCCCCGGCACAGGCTTGCCGTCGGCGTCGACCACGATTCCGGAGACCGAGCAATCCGCCGGCTCCAGAACCACCTTGTCGACCTCGATGTGCGACTCACCGGGCTTGCGCTGGCCCAGAGAGACAACGGCGCCGCCGAAGCGGCCGGTCGGTCCCGTCCCAGGGGAGGAACTCCAAT
Organism: Planctomycetota bacterium; assembly: GCA_016935955.1. Next base: position 6,800 of record JAFGPY010000099.1, on the reverse strand, counting down.
TGTCGATTACGTTGACGTGTAAGAAGTATCTCTGGCCGACAGGCAGCCCTTGTCTGATCTCATAGCGGCCCTGGGCGTCGGTCCTGGTCCTCGCCTCGCCGATGGCGCCTCCGCGAGGCTTTTCGATCGAGACACGAACCACCGCTTCGGCCACCGGGCGGCCTTCAAGGTCAACTACCGTCCCGTCCAGGACAAGCCCCGGAGCGAGTTGGACACTGAGCGGCACGGCGGGCTCACCCAGTTTCGCCAAGCCGGCCAAGTTGCTGTCTGCCACTCGCGCCCAGACTATGACCTCCTCAGGCCTGTCTTTCCGGAGCGGGCTCGGCACGGGCAGTTCGGCTCGACCGGCCGCGTCCGTCGTCGCCTCTGCCGACTTCCCCGCGGCCATCAGACTCACCTTGACCCCGGCCGCCGGTCGGCCGTCGGGATCGCTGACCACGATGGCCACGGGGGGAGTTTCAGGTGGCCGAGCGAGTTCGACCTCGAGTCGCTCAGTCTGGCCCTCGACGATGGCGACATTCCTGTCAATCCGGCGCCGGCCGTACTTCTCATCCCCCGAAGCATCGGCCGAATTCAACACGTACTGCCCCGCAGGAAGACGAAAAGACGCCAAACCCGAACCATCAGTCTCAGCCGCCCGCCGTATCACACGAGCCAGACCATGCGTCGTCATCTGGGCCATCGTGTCCACGGGGAAAGCAGCGGCTTTGTCGGCCAGACTGAGGATTTCCAGCCACACGACGATCCGGGTGCCGGCAATGGGACGGCCCGTATCCTCGGCCACAAGACGGAGTTCCAGCAAGCCCTGGCCGGTGCCGACCTCCGTTTTCGCTCCCGGCTGCGCGGCGTCGCCAGTCTTGCCGCCGTCGCGGGCATCGTTCCCCGAGCCCTCGTCCTGCGGCGGGATCTCGATCTCGACGAGTTCCCCCTCGGCGACGGTCACCGAGTACGGGGGCGGCATCTGGGGATCCTGGATCAACATGCCCAAGCGCAGCTTCCTGACGCCCGGCTGAAGAATCGCGAATCGCGTGAACGCCGGGCTCGGGTGGACCGGCACGTCCTTGACCGTGCTTCCCGGTTCCAGCGTTACGCCGGTCACCATATCGCCGTCGCCAAAGGTCACCGGGTACCAGCGGCCGTCCACCTGCAGGTGGCCGCCCTGGGGTTGCGGCCCGACGACCGCCGCGAGGCGCCGCTGTCCGGTGTTCTCGATCTCGGCCGTGAACGTCGGCGTCTCGCCGGGTTGCCACTTGGGTTGGGTCGGATGCAGCGTGATCCGCACGTCATCCAGACGAACCACCCTCGGCGACGACGTCCGGACGTTCACCACAATCCGCACGTCGTCGGGGTCCTTTGCCTCGCGATCCACCCGCGCGCTCGTGCGGCCCGACAGGCCCGCGTCCTTGTCGTCGACCCAAAGGTCCAGACCGCCCGGGCAGACGTTCTCGACCCTGAACCGGCCGGCCTCGTCGGCCGCGGCTTTTCGGAACGGTTGCCCGTCCGCGGCGTCGAGCGTGGAATTGCCCGACGACCACACGGTCACGCCTGGCACGGGCTGGCCGTGGGCGTCCACCACGACGCCGGCGACCGACCTGTCCGCCGCGGGCAACGTGACGGTTCCCGCGTCGATGCGGCCGTCCCTGGCGTCGACTTGCCGCACCGACGTCCTGGCAATGCCCAGCGCCACGACGCACTCGCCCGGCCCGCCATGGTTGATCGTCAGCCGGTAATCGTGGTCGGCCGGCAGGGCGCCGACGTCGAAACGCCCGTCCTCACCGGTCACCGATTCGGCGTAGCTCACGGGAATGCGAAGGGCCGCGCTGATCGGAATGAAGGTCAGCGGCGCACCGGCCACCGGCCGGCCCTGCTCGTCCAGGACCAGCCCGGAGATCGCCAGCGCCGGCGCGAGCCGGACGTCAATCGTCTCGGCGTCGGCCGTCACGTCCACGGCTGCAGCCAGCTTGCCGTCGGCCGATCGGGCCACGAGAGTCAGGTCGTTGCGACGCGCCCCGAGCGGGAGCGTGAAAGCGCCGTCGGCGTCCGTCTGGGCCACCGGCTGCGTGAACCACGGCAACAGGTGCACCGTCGCCCCGGCCACCGGCCGGCCCTCGGGATCGGTCACCCGGCCGCCCAGCGCCGCGGACCTCCGCGAGCCGGAACGGGCCGCATCCGCCAGGCGCTGCATCCGCAGGCTGACGCGCTGGGTCTGGCCGGCCTTGACGTCGATCTCCACCTGCCCGGACTCGGGCCCATATTGCGGCTCGCCCGACAGGCGCTCGAGAGACTTGGTCGCGATCACGTCGTAGTGGCCGGGCATGAGCCGCATCCGGACCGTCCCGTCGAGACCGGTGACCATCACGTACTTCTCTCTGTCTGTGCGATGGTTGTCGGGAGCATCATCCCCAGCCTGGTCCTCACGTACTCCGCCGATAAGCATCACCACTCCGCGGAAGGGCTTCCCGGTGGCGGCATCGGTGAGGGTCACGTCCAGCAGCCCGCCCGGCTCCAGCTCGATTCTCGCCGACGCCGTCCCGCCCGACTTGACTTGGACGAAGCACGGGGCCGCCACCCACTCCGCGGTCTGAGCACCCTGCCAGATCGCGGAAGAAGCGCCGCGGATGGTCCACGTGCCCGCGGCGAGGCCCGTGAAGACGAATCGCCCGCTGCCGTCGGTCCTGGCCAGCGTGCCCGGTCGCTCGTTCGCGTCGTGGCTGCTGATGACGAACTGCTCGTCGGCGACCGGCTTGCCCGTGGCTTTGTCAACAGCTACTCCTTCAATGCGACCCTCCGGAGGCAGGACGAGCCGGATGTCGGTCTGGCCCGCGCGGTACTTCAGCGGCGGCTCGTCCAGCACGGTCGCGACGGTCGCTCGCCCGGGCGCCCGAACGACGAACTCCGCCCAGCAGCCCTCGGGTATGTTGCTGAACGCGAAGCGGCCGTCGTCGTCCGTCCGGGCGGTGAGCCAGTTGAGGCCTCGGATGCCGCCCTGGATGTCCACCGAGCTGGTGTCCTTGACGAAGTAGAGATCGGCCAGGACTTCGGCCCCGGCGATCGGCCGATCCTGCTCGTCGACCACCGTGCCGCCCAGGACCGACTGCCTGGTCAGCCTGATTCGGTGCGGTTTGCCGTCGGCCGTGGGAAAGCCGAGGTTCCATTTGTGTCCCAGGCCGAAGCCCTCCTTGCGGACCACCGTCTGAAACACGGCCGACGCCGGCCGGGCGGCCGCCGGCACGGAGAACGTACCGGTGGTTCCCGTCACCGTTCGAACGTGAGCTTTCTGCTCCAGCGGATACTCGCAGTTGCCGTAGTGGGGTCCGAGCTCCAGCAGCAGGACTTCGGCGCCCGCCACGGGATTGCCGTCGGGATCAACCACGCGTCCTTCGACGGCCTCGTCCCCGGGAGCGGCTTGGTCTGCGGCCGCCTTGTCCTCCGCGATGACCTGCGGCTTCACGATGAGCCAGAGCACCTTCGCCCCGTCCTGCGGCGCCTGGCCGAAGACGGCTTTCAGCGGCGAGCCCTCATCGTAGGCCGCTTCACCCGCCTCCTCGGCCGGCGGGTCCGTGACGCCAAGCAACCGCTGCACCGGAACCGGCACGCGCAGCACGACCGTCGCGCCGCCGGGCACGTTCAGGCTCGCGCTCAGGTCCGCCACCAGGAGCAAGGGCGACGCCGGATCGGCCGGGCCCTCCTTCTCGGCGTCCTGGACCAACCGCGGGTGCAGATCGAGCCTGACGCTGCGCGGGTCATCCGACACGGTCGGCCTGACTTGCAACAGACCGCACCTGTCCAGCCGCACGAGTTCCCGCGGCCGGCCGGGTCGGTCCAGCCGCGCGATCTCCTGCACGTTCATCGTGGCGTCGCAAATGTACGATAGCTGACCGTTCCAGAGCGTCAGTCGCGGCGCGAAGGTCGTCACAGCCGACTTCCGCGCATTGACCAGTTCTAGGAACGCCTCGGCTCCTCCGGCATCGAGCACGCGGCTATCGTGCGAGGCATCCGGGGCGGGCGTCTCAGCAACCTTGTCCGGCGCGTTCGCAGCCAGCCAGCGATCCACGGCCGCCGCGTCGTCGCCGTCGGTCAGGATGAAGCGGCTCTCGACGGACACCATCCTCTGGTCCCGATTCAGATGGTCAGTCCACATCTGGTCGACCAGGCGAGCGACCTGCTCGTGACCCTCGGGCGTCTGGCGGACCTCGATCCGGGCATCCCCTTTAGTGCTGAAATGTTGTGCGTCGTTGCCGGCCCTCGGCGCGGTCCGCCCCGCCCGGTCGACGGACCAGCGTCCGTCGGCTGCCTGACGAAGCTCGATCCTGGCCCCCTTGCCTTCGAGGAACCGCACGGCCGCGCGGCCGCCCTGCGATTGCCACGGTTCGCCGCTCCGCGCGCGATCCTCGATCTGCTTGAGCGCCTTCAGGCGCGCCGCTGCCTGGGCCAGTTGCGATACGTCGCGCCGCTGCGAGCCGTCCATCCGACTCGCCAGTGGCGGGGCCGGGTACTCGGGCAGCAGAGGGGGCAGATCGTAGCCGCGCACCGGCAGGCCGGACAACTCCGCCAAGGCGTCGTCATTCTTCTCGCTCGCCGCCGACGTGTCGCCCGCGTTCGTCTCGTCGCGGTCTTCCGTCCCGTCCCCCGCAGGCCATCCGTCGTCGACCACCATGCGGTAACGGATGCGGAGCGCCGGCGGCTCCTCGTTCTCGCCGACGAACTGCACGATCCCGCGGCCGCCGGCCCGGGTCGTGAACAGGAACGTGACCGGGTATCCCCCCCAGATAGCGGACCATCCGAACTCGCCATGGACGGTGCTTGGCAACGCGAGTCTGCCGCCGCGGAGCTGCTCTTCCAGGTTGTTCCACAGGCCGGCGTCCACCCTCCAGGCGTGCGTGTCCTGGCCGTACACTGTGTAGCTGCCGTTGTTGGTCCGGATGGCGAATGCGTCGATGCCATTTTCGTTGAGCCAGGGGGTGGTCTCCGGCAGACCCTTCGGGAACTGGTACATCTTGCCGGTGTCGAAGTCGAGGCACGGCGGCTTGTCGTCGCCGAGACCCTGATTGTACATCACGGACTCGACGATCGGTCCCAAGTGCACTGCGGCCCCGGTCGGGAAGACGGGGCCGAACCTGGCAATGCCGGCCCGCTCGATCTGCTCATCGGTGGACGCCGTCCCCAACGAGGCAAGCTCGTCGGCCGTCGCCAACTCCGCATGGTGAGCGTCCCACCACTGCTGCCACTGTTGGGCCTCTTGGCTGCGGATGGCCTTGACGCGCCGGACCTCGTCGGGGTCGTCGCTTCGCGGCACCGCGCTCAGGGCGGCATGTCCTTCCTGATGACCGGTGATGCCTTCCAGAGCATACGTGATCTGGGTGACCGCACGATTCCAGGTGAAATCCGGGCCTCGTGGCGACTCCAGTTGGTGGTCCAGCATGAAGTTGTGCACGTCCTCGTTGCCGAACAGCGTCCGCCAGTTGCCGGCGCCGAAGTCGCTGCTGGCCAGGGCCGTGCGCGGCAAGGCGCGAATCAGGGCCGGAACGGCTCGCGGGTCCCTGATGACGCGCAGCACGAAGCCGATCTGTCTCATGGTCCCGTCGTTGCTGGTGCGGTCCAGTTCGGCCGCAAGGTCGGGCACCGCCGGACGGCCGATCTCCGCCAGTTCCTTCATGGCCGCGGACCATTCGTCAACGCGCGAAAAGCCGGCCGAGTGCCGCAACACGTAGACCAGTTCGCGAATGCGCCGCTTCGCGGCATCATCCTCTGTTCCCGCCGCCACGCCAAGAGCCCACGGCCCTGCGGCGGCAGCGGCTCGCTCGATACTTGTTGCGGCCGTGGCGTCGCAGCGGTCGTACGAGGACACAAGAACGCCACGGAGGATCGGGTCCGTGTCGAAGTTCAGATGAGACGGATCGAGGCTGGCGATGGAACGCGGAACAGCGGAGTCATCGAAGGCCAGAACCGTGTCGGACCACGGCGCACCGTTGCGGCGGAGATCCCAGCGCCGCCCGCTCCTGTGGACTACCACGCCAGTCGGATCGTTCGGAGTACCCGACAGTGATCCTTCCGCCCAGAAGCGGTCCGCCCGGAGGATCAGGAAAGGCGATGGTTCGTTCTCGCGCCGCTGGAACCACGTGCCCACGAGCCGCGAGGGATTTAAGGGGCCGGGCCACGTCACGTTCTCTTGCGGCGGGTATGGATCAAGCCTCGGCGCTGCCGTCCTGGCCAGGGCCGTGGTGAGGTTCTGCCACTGTGACGGATCGCAGCGGCGGTACTCCCAACTCCGCAGCATGTTCACCGCCCAAGCGGCAAAGACCACTCGCCCGGGCTCCAGGGCGGCCACGTGTTCGTCGTAGCCCACGCTCTTCGTGTGGTCGGCGTCTGTCCAGCGAATGAGCTTCGGCGCAGGTGACCCCTCGGGATGCTGATAGCACTCCCACGCGGGGCCTTGGCTGTCGATGCGAATGCGTGAGGGTTTCTCCGGCTTGCCCCACAGCGACACCTGTGCCCACGGCCCGTCCGGATGCAGAATCATCAGTTCGTAGTCCGGGTCGCCCGCGCCGTTCTCGTTCTTCGTCCGTTCTCTCAACCACGCGCCGACCAGCGCTTTCGAGTCCAGTAGCGGCGGCCACACTCCCGCTGCCGCCTGCTTGCCGCTCGTGGAGACGAGCGGTTGCAGACCCCGCACCACGTCGTTCGCATGCTGCTGGTCGCGGAGGCCGTAGATGACGGCGCAGTCGCCGAGGCGGGCGCGAACGATCGGGGCCGCGACGACGTTGCCCTCGACGATGACGGCCATGGCCCGGTTGAGGTTG
>JAFGPY010000098.1 GCA_016935955.1 Planctomycetota bacterium | reverse complement strand
CGCGGCCGCATCGTCAACATCGCCAGCGTCTCGGGGCTGGCCGGCAACGCCGGGCAGGCCAACTACTCGGCCTCGAAGGCCGGCGTGGTGGGGCTGACGAAGACGACGGCCCGGGAGCTTGCGGCCCGCAACGTGACGGCCAACGCCGTGGCGCCGGGTTTCATCAAGACGGACATGACGGACGCCGTGTCGCAGGCGGCGAAGGACAAGGCTCTGGCCAACATTCCGCTGAAGCGGATGGGCCAGCCGGCCGACGTGGCCGAGGCCGTGGCCTTTTTCGCCTCGGACGAAGCGGAGTACATCACGGGACAAGTCATTGCCGTCGACGGCGGCATGGTCATGTGAGGACAATTCGTAAGCCGGCGGCCTGCCATGGCGGCCGGCCGATGAGTTGGTCAGTCTAGCGATCAAGATTTGGAGGACGTTAACGTGGGGTCGATCGAAGAACGCGTAACGAGCATTGTGGCCGAGCAGATGGGCGTTGACAAGTCGCAGATCATTCCTGAGACGTCGTTCGTCAACGACCTGGGCGCCGATTCGCTCGATGTGGTCGAACTGGTCATGGAGCTTGAAGACGAGTTCGACATCAGCATTTCGGACGAGGACGCCGAGAAGATCCAGACGGTCGGTCAGGCCGTGGATTACATTAAGGGGCACTCGAAGTGACGTCTGATCGTCGCGTGGTCATCACGGGCATGGGTCTGGTCACAAGCCTTGGCCAGACCGTTTCGCAATTCTGGGACGGCCTGGTGGCCGGTCGCAGCGGCGTACGTCCGATCACGCGCTTCGACGTGAGCGAGTACGACAGCCGCATCGCCGGCGAAATCCCCGAATTCGATCCCGCCAGTTGCATCGACGCTCGCGAGGTCAAACGCATCGACCGCTTCGGCCAGTTCGCCATCGTCGCCGCGGCCGAGGCCGTGGCCGATTGCGGCCTGGACTTCGCGAAAGAGGACCCCTACCGCTGCGGCGTGCTGGTCGGCAGCGGCATCGGCGGCCTGCACGAAATCGAGACCCAGTTCGAACGGTTGCTGGAGAAGGGACCGGGCCGCGTCTCGGCCTTCCTGGTGCCCAAGCTGATGGCCAATGCCGCCAGCGCCCTGATCTCGATCCGTTACGGCCTCAAGGGACCGAACGTGGCCGTCGTTTCGGCCTGCGCCAGCGCCACCAACTCGATCGGCGACGCCTTCAAGGTGGTCGAGCGCGGCGAAGCTGACATCATGATCAGCGGCGGCAGCGAGGCCGCCATAACGCGGATCGGCCTGTCGGGATTCTGCGCCATGAAGGCCCTGTCGACCCGCAACGACGAGCCCGAGCGGGCCAGCCGCCCGTTCGACCGCGATCGCGACGGCTTCGTCATGGGCGAGGGCGCCGGGATCCTCGTGCTCGAGGAAATGGAACACGCCAAGGCTCGCGGGGCCAGGATCTACGCCGAGGTGATCGGCTACGGCATGGCCGGCGACGGTTGCCACATCACGGCCCCGGACGAGGAAGGGCGCGGCGCCGCGGCGGCCATGGAAGACGCCCTGCACGACGCCGGGCTGAATCCCGAGGACGTCGATTACATCAATGCCCACGGCACCAGCACGGGCCTGGGCGACGCCATGGAGGTCCGGGCGGTGCGGGCCGTGTTCGGCGAACACGCCCGGCGGATACCGATCTCCAGCACCAAGAGCTTCATCGGTCACCTGCTCGGCGCCAGCGGCGCCGTGGAGCTGATCGCTACCGTGCGCGGGATGCAGGAGAACATGATCCACGCGACGCTGAACTTCGAGCACCCGGACGACGGCGTCCAGATGGACTTCGTGCCCGGCGCCGCCCGGAAGGCGAAGGTCGACGTGGCCATCAGCAACTCGTTCGGCTTTGGCGGGCACAACGCCTGCCTGGCCGTGCGACGAGTCTAGGGCCGTTCACACTCGGATATGTGCGCCGCGTCGCACAAAGGCAGCCTCCTATCCCCCAGCGGTGCTGGGGGCTTGTTCAACACCCGATGGTTGCTTGGGGGCTTTTCGACACGCGACGGTTGCCGCGGCACAAGCCCGCCGCACTGCGGCGGGATACGAACGTTCGCAACCGTTTGATCGCTCAGTTCTCGGTTGAAGCGTTCTCGGCCTCTTCCTCTTTCAGGGCGTCGCGGCATTCCTTGAGGCGGGCGGCTGCGCGGCGGAGGACCGGGCTCGCCTTGTAGTTGTCGACGATCTCCTGGTACGCGGCGACGGCCTCCTTCCACTTCTGGCAATCGCTCAGTTCCTCTCCCTGTTCGAGCAGGTCGTAGACCTTGCGTTCCTTGGCATACTCGGCGGCGTCCTCGGCGTGCTTGGGATCGGTCATGGCGGCCTCGACGCATTGTGCGGCCTGTTTTCCCTCGGGCAGCATCGAGAACAGGTGAGCCACTTCGTCGAGTTCGCGGAGGCCCGCCAGGGTTTTGCCCTCTTCGAGCTTGGCCTCGCCGCGGCCGAGTCCGCCCTGGGCCCTGCCGGCGATGGTCTTCCGCACGCGGTCGGCCCGGCGGCCGAGGGGCGACGTCTCTTCGACGGCCTTCAGCGCCTCCTCCGCCTTGCTGAGGGCCGGACCGTAGTCCTCGTCCTTAAGCGCCTGCTCGGCAGCGGTCACGACCTCGGCCGGCGTCGGCGGATCGGCGGCACGCAGGGCTTTGGCCTTTTCGACGGCCCGCTGGCAGACTTCCGTGAACTGGGCGACGGTGCACTCGGTGGAGACGGCTTCCAGGAACTCGCCGCGGTCGGTCACGAAGCAGCAGTTTCTGGTCTGCGACGAGAACTTGTCCCAGTTGCTGTTCGGGTCGCCCATGCGGAGGCGGGCGATGACGTAGTACTGCTTCTGGAGCTTGCGGACCTGCGGCTGGCAGATGACCGAGATGAGCGGCCATTCGGTAGCCTCGCCGGCCGTATTGTCGTTGGTCTTCCCCGGCCCGTACAGCCGCGTGATCCCCGGCGTGTACATGCAGAGGATGATTCGGCCGTACTCCTTGGCTGCGCTGACGGCATCGGGCCAGTTGGAGATGCGGCCCCTGGGCCGGGCCAGCACAGGTTCGCAGATTGTCGCCATCGCCAGACATGCCAGAGCAAGAACCACCCGTTCCCGCTTCATCGGTCGTCCCTCGAAGTGAATTGACGCTGTACCACCCAACGACGAGTTGAGCCCTTATTATACCAACGCATGGTCACGTTGGTAGCAATTGTAACTAGGAAATCCCAAGTTGCATTTCACGTGCAGATTTTCCGATTCGGACAACCTTTTGACGACCGTCCGGCCGGTTTGTTTCACAGAAAACTGCAAATGTCGACCGGAGCCGGCCTTAGCCGCCCATTGAAAAAGTCAAAGCTTATGTAGCACGCCCGCCCTCGGGCGTGACACAAGGCGGCAAACGACCGTTTAGGTCCGTGCCACCCGGCCGAGGGCGGCCGGGCTACATTCTTCAACGGGCTGTTAGGGTCAGCGGCCGTCGGCCGGCTGCGGCCGAGGTGGTGTGGCGGCGCCAGGGCGGCTCGCTCGGCTCCGGGGAGGCGGTCGGTTTCGATGAGATACCCTGCGAAGGGCGGCTACTCGGCAACGGGTTGAGGGGGAGCGACGTTCTGCTTGCGGCAATAGTCGGCGCGCTGCGCGGCCCGGACCGCAACCGGACTTCGCGGATACTTGTCGGCGATCTCCTGGAACTTCTCCGCGGCGTCCTTCCAGAATTCGTTGTCGAACAGGCCCATGGCCCTCTCGAACAGGTCGTAGACAACCCGCTCCTCACGATACTCGGCGGCATAGTCTTCCATGATCGGCTGGCCGAGCACCTCGTCGAGCCGCTTCGCGGCCTCGTCCGCCACGGGCAGTCCCGCGAACAGGTGAGCCACTTCGTCAAACTGGCGGAACGCCGCGATGGGCTTCTTGGCGGCCAGGAGCGACTCGGCCTGCTTGACTATCTTCTCGGCCTCCTGGGTCAGCGACTTGGCGACCCGCTCGGCTCTCCTGGCATCGGGGCTGTCGGCCTCGGCCGCATCGAGTACGGCCTTGACCCGCTCGACGGCTTCCGGGTAATCGCCCTTGGCGGCCAGGGCCTCGGCTTCCTTGAGCACGGCCACGGCGTCCGCCGACGAATCGGCCTTGCCGGCCGCGGCCGGTTGACCTGCCTGACCTGCCGCACCATCCTCGGCCTTGTCATCGCCGCCCTTGCCGATCTCGCGTGCCTGTTTCAGGGCCAGTTTCAGGGCGTCGATGAATTGCTCCGGCGTGGCGTTGGTCGCCAGACCTTGCAGGAATGTGCCGTCGGGCATGGCGAAGACGACGGGATTCTTTTGGCTCTGGAACGTCTTCCAGCCGCTGTCGTCGTCGCCGGTTCTGAGATTGGCCAGGACACAGTACCGCTTGACCAGCGGCCGCACGTCCATGTGCGACAACGTCGTAGCCATCGGCGAGGCGACTACTTCGTCGGCGCTCTGGCCTGGCTTGCTCTCGCTATAGACGGCCAGCACAAGTTTCCTCTGCCGCGCGGCGTCGCGGGCGGCATCGTTCCACGTCTTCGGACCGGCCGCCGAGGCGGTGCCGACCGTCAGGGCCCCCAGGACAACCACTGCAACCGACATGCGCGTACGACACGTCATCTTCTGTCCTCCGCTGGTCCTCGGGCGACGGCATTCCCTGCCGCAGGGTAGTATACTACGAGCGGCCGGGGTTGCCCAGCAACGGGATTCGCCGGGGCCGATGGAAATGGGTTGACTGCCGCGTGGGCCGTGGCATGATATGGTTTTGGTGCTTGTCATAGGAGACTTGCCGATGCACGAACCCGCACACCCCCTGGCCTGCGAGAACGTCCTGTTGACGGTCGTCGGGCAGGACCGCGTGGGCATCATCGCCCGGGTGGCCACGGTGCTGGCCGAGAACGACATCAATATCCTCGACGTCAACCAGAAGATCGTCCAGGGCTACTTCGTGATGACGCTGATGGCCGACGTGGCGCAATCGAAAATCGACATGGAGACCCTGAGCCGCACCATGGACGATCTGGGTCGCGAACTGGGTCTGAAGATCATCTGTCAGCACGAGAGCATCTTCCGCTCGATGCACCGCATTTGAGCAGCGTCAGACAAGTATTCTTGCGTTGGGTGCCATGGCTGCCGGAGCAGCCACGCGTGAGATAAGAACCATTCGGCACGCCTGCAGGGGCAGGCATGGCACCCGCCACGGGCAAGGGTAAACCGACGCCGCCGCGGCGGCAGCAGGAACCAATCATGAGCTTTTCCTATTCGCTGGACGAAATCCTCGAAACCGTTCGGATGACCACGGAGGAGAACTTCGACATCCGCACGGTCACTCTGGGCGTGAACCTGAAGGACTGCGCCTCGGACGATCTGCGGCGGGCTCGCAAGCTGGTCCGCGAGAAGATCCTGGCCGTGGCCCCGCGCATGGTCCGCGAGGCCGACAAGCTGGAGGCCAAGTACGCGGTGCCGATCATCAATCGCCGCGTCTCGGTGACGCCGATCGCCAACGTGCTGGAACCGACGCGGCACGCCGACCGCTTCGTCGAGATGGCTCGCACGCTGGACGAAACGGCCCAGGGCGTGGGCATCGACTTCATCGGCGGCTTCGGGGCCCTGGTGCAGAAAGGCATGACGGCGGCCGACCGCGAACTGTTCGAGAAGCTGCCCGAATGCATGGCCGCCACGCAGCGGGTCTGCTCGTTCCTGAACCTGGCCAGCACGCAAGCCGGGCTGAACATGGACGCCGTGGTCATGGCCGGACAGACGATCAAGCGGATCGCCGAGGCCACGGACAAGGGCATCGGCTGCGCCAAGCTGGTCTGCTTCGCCAACGCCCCGGAAGACAACCCGTTCATGGCCGGGGCGTTTCACGGCGTGGGCGAGGCCGAGTACACGATCAACATCGGCATCTCGGGTCCCGGCGTCGTTCGCCGCACGGTCGAGCAGAATCCCGACTGCGACCTGACGGAGCTGTCGGAGGTCATCAAGCGGACGGTGTTCAAGATCACGCGTGCCGGCGAACTGATCGGCCGCGAACTGGCCCGCGAGCTGGGCATCGAGTTCGGCGTCGTGGACATCAGCCTGGCGCCGACCGTGGCCGTGGGCGACTCGGTGGCCCGCATTCTCGAGGGCATGGGCCTGCAATGCGTCGGGGCCCACGGCACTCTGGCGGCCATCGCCCTGCTGATCGACGCCGTGAAGAAGGGCGGCGCCATGGCCTCGGGCAATGTCGGCGGCCTGTCCGGCACGTTCATTCCGGTCTCGGAAGACCTGGGCATGATCCGCGCCGTCCGCGAAGGCGCGGTGGATCTGAGCAAGCTCATCAGCTTCACGGCCGTCTGCTCGGTCGGCCTCGACATGTTCGCCGTGCCGGGCGACACGCCGGCCGAGGTCATCTCGGCCCTGATTGCCGACGAGCTGTGCATCGGCATGGTCAACCACAAGACCACGGGCGTGCGGGTCATTCCGATCCCTGGAGCCAAGGCCGGCGACCACGTCGACTACGGCGGCCTTCTGGGCGACTGCCCGGTGATGGAGGTCTCGCAGCTCTCGGCGGCGAAGCTGCTGAATCGCGGCGGGCGGATCCCGTCGCCGATCACGAGCATGCGCAACTGAGCGACGCACGCGCCCGGGCCGGTGCCCATGGAGAGAATGTAGCCCGGCCGCCCTCGGCCGGGGAGACACGGACACGAAATGTAGCCCGGCCGCCCTCGGCCGGGAAGACGGAGACACAAACGATCATTTGTCGCTTGGCGTCGCGCCCGGGGGCGGGCGCGCCACATAGACACGGATTTTGTTTCACGGGCTGCTCGGCAGTCCTGTTACGTTTCGCCTATTGGGAGTTCGGTCATGATGAAGCTGTCGTTTGCCACACTCGGCGATCCAAAGAAGCCGCTGGAAGAGTTCGTTGCCCAACTGATCGCCGCCGGTTACGAGGGCGTGGAGCTGCGCGGCCGTCCGGGCGCCCACGTGCACTGGCAGGATTCGCCCGCCCGCCGCAAGGAGGTCCGCACGATGCTGGCCGACGCGGGGCTGGCGGCCGTCAGCGTCTCGTCGTACATCTTCATGGCCAACCGCGACGCGGGCGGCCCCGACAAGCCCGACCACCGCGACGAGGCCGGCAACATCGAGGAGTTGAAGCGATTCGTCGACCTGGCCTCGGACCTCGGGGCCCAGAACGTGCGGGTCTTCGGCGGCGGATTGACGCCCGGCGAGACGCACGACGACGCCCTGCCGCGAGTGGTGCGGATCATGCAGGCCGGGGCCAAGGTCAATCCGAAGGTCAACATCGCCCTGGAAGCCCACGATGTGTGGAACTCCGGCGAGCTGGTGGGCCGCGTGCTCGACGAGGCCGACACGGCGAACGTCAAGGCCCTGCTCGACGTGGCCGGTCCGAAGCACGCGGGCGAGCCGCCCGAGGTGACCGTGCCGCGTCTGCGGCCCGAGCGGATCGCCTACCTGCACATCAAGGACGCCTTCGTCATGCCCGGCGAGAAAGGCGAGTACCAGTGCTTCATCGGTGCCGGGACCACGCCCATCCGCGAGACGGTCGCCCTGCTGAAGAAGTGCGGTTGGTCGGGCTACCTGAACGTGGAATGGGAAGGCGTCTACCACAGCTACATGCCGCCGTGCGAGGTGGGCATGGTCCAGGCGGCGGCCAAGTTGCGGCAATGGCTGGCCGAGTAGCGCCGGCCGTCGTGCCGTGGCACGGGCATCCTGCCCGTGCGTGGCAGGGCCATCTTGGCCCTGCCCATACCGCTACGCCACGGGCGAGACGCCCGTGGGACGCATGGGCAAGATGCCCATGCCACGGAACAGCAGTCGCACGCATCGCCGGGGGCTTCACGCCGCGGGCTAAAGTTATAGGACCTTGGCGGTCGATAACAGCAACTGGGTCGGCACAGGGACCGTGCGCCCCTGGCGGAATGGCCTGAATTTCTCGTCGTTGGGTGCCATGGCTGCCGGAGCAGCCATGCGTGCGGCAAGTGGCGTGCGGCATGCCTGCAGGAGCAGGCATGGCGCCCGCCATGGACTGCGGGAGAGAATGGCGCAACCCCTCGCTGCGTCGACGCAACCTGTTGCGGAGCAAAGGCATGGCGTATTGCCCGGAGGGCAAGATGAGACACGTCCGATCCGTTCTTCCATGGACCGTCCTGGCTGTCTGCATCGCGCTGCCCTGTCCTGCCAGAGCAGCCGACGACGACGCCTCGCAGCAACTGATGCCCATCATGCGGGTCATGCCGGCGATTGAGCATGCCGGCGCCGGCGGTACGATCGGCCGCGAGGCCCTTGCCGCCCCGGTGGCCGACACGACGGGCGAACGGTCCGTGCCGCACGTCTACAGCAACGCCCGCGAGGTCAAGGCGCCGCTGGACGTAGCCGCATGCGAGGGCGTGCGGGCGGGGCGCGACCAGGCCGTCGTGCTCTACATCAGCGGCAACCGAGGACGCACCTGGGTCCGCACGCAGAAACGCACCCTGCCGTCCAGCGGGCTGGAGTTTCGCGCCGTCAACGACGGCCAGTACTGGGCGGTCTTCAAAGGCGAACCGGTGGCGTCGCGCGGCCCGGCTCCCCTGCCCGGAGCGCAGCCAGACCTCGTGATCACGGTCGATACCATGTCGCCGGAAATCAAGAGCCTCGTCGCCTCGCCGGCCCGCGAGAACGAGCCCGTGCGCGTGACGTGGCAGGTAGCCGACCGCGGGCCGCTTGGCGGCGTGAAGATTGCCGCCGCTCAAGGCGAGAGCAAGGAGACGATCGATCCGCAGGACGTCGCCCCGAGCCTCGAAGGCAGCGCCCTGGTCGGACCGCTCAGCGCCGGAACGTGGGACTTCACGGTCACCTTCCGCGACATGGCCGGCAACATGACGACGGCCTGCTGCCGCACGACGGTTGCCGCCGTGCCCGCAGCGGAAGTTGCAGCCGAGACGGTGCAGACGCCCACGCCGGCGCAGACGCCCGCGGCAACGGAAAGCGAAACCGTCGCACCGGCACCCGACGCCGGTCCGACGAGCGAACCCGCGGCGCCGATGCCTGCCGCCGCGCCATCCGAACCCGAGCCGCAGCCCCCTGCCCCGCAGCCGCAGACCTCTGACGCGCAGCCGACGGAACCGGCCGCGGCGCCGGCGGACGTCGTTGACGTGCAACCGGCGGCGCAGCAGTCGCCGACGCCTTCCGGCCTGACGACCGACGAGTCGGCGCAGGTCAAGGGCGACCAGTGGGTCGAGCCGGGCGGCGAGGTTCGGGCCAACCGGGAGACGCCGGTCCTCCAGAGTCGCCTGCTGAGCATCGGCTACACGTGGGACAAGGAGAGTCCGCCCAGCCGCGTCGGCCTGTGGGTGACGACCGACGGCGGTCGCACGTGGCAATTGGACCACGTGGCCCGCCGCCTGACGGGGACCTTCGTCTTCCAGGCCCCGGCCGACGGCGTCTACGGGTTCCAGACGCACCGCGAGATCGGCGAGAGCACCTGGGGCGTGCCGCTCGGCGGCGAGGCGCCGCAGGTCGAGATCATCGTCGACACCGAACCGCCGCACGTCGAATGGACCAGCCCGCTGGGCGCCGAGACAGCCGACGGGCCGGGCCGCGCGCCCGCGAAGGTCGGCCGCACGATGGTCCTGGCGTGGCTGGCCAATGATGCGAATCTGGGCGAGAAGCCTGTTCGTCTCGACTACCGGCCGTTCGGCAAGACACTCTGGCAACCGATTGCCGCCGAGATCGCCAACAGCGGGTCGTATGAGTGGACCGCCCCCGAGTCGCTGCACGGACAGGTGGAGGTGCAGGTAACGGTGCTCGACCGTGCGGGCCACCTGGCCTCGGCCGAGTTGCCGCTGGAGATTGTCCCCGCGCAGCCCGCGGCCGCCGAACCGCAGACCTCCGCTTCGGCGACGGAACAGGCCACCGAAGATTCGCTGTCGCAGTCGCAACGGGCCTACGCCATGGCCACCCTGGCCCGTCTGCAGGAGAACTGGACGGACGCCGAGTACCAGTTGAAGCGGGCCACGACGCTGAACCCGGACCACACCCGCGCCTGGGTCGACCTGGGCGGCATCTATGCCAGCAACAAGCGCTGGGATCCGGCCGTGGACGCCTATCGCAAGGCAACCTCTCTGCAGCCGCAGAACACGAACGCCCTGCTGGGCCTGGCGCGCTCGCTGGCGGCGCGGGGCGACGTGGCCGGCGCCACGCAGACGGTCGAGACGCTCCTGAGATTGTCGCCCACGGACGGCGACGCCCTGGTGCTCTACGGCGACCTGCTCTGGAAATCGGGCAAGAACGACATGGCCCGCCAGGCATGGTTGAAAGCCCTGGACTCCGGCGGCGGTCACCAGGGACGACTGGCGGCGATTCAGAAACGATTGCAGTTGAAGCCGTAGCGCGCGTCGAGTACGATGCCCGACGACAGCAGCGCAGGCGTGTAACGAACAAGCCAACGGACGACCCACAGTCATGTACTTCTCGGACCTCCAGCGCCACCTGGCCAAGAGCCCTCTGGGCCCGGTCTACGTGGCCTACGGCAACAACACCTTCGAGATTCAGGAGACGGTCGCCGTCCTGAAGGCCCGCGCGGCCCGCGACGACGATCCCGCCCTGGCCGTGGTCGAATTCACCAAGGAACAGCGCGACCTGGCCGACGTCATGGACGCCCTGCTGTCGGTGCCGATGTTCGTCAGCAGCCGCATGGTCGTCCTGCAGAACGCCGGCGACTTCCTCAATCGTCATCGCAAGGCCCTGGAGAACTATCTCGAACGCCCGTGCGAGTCGTCCGTGCTGGTCATGACCGTCGAGAAGTGGAACCGCAAGACGAAGCTCTCGCAGCGGATCGAGCAACTCGGCGGCGATGTCGCCTGCTGGACGCCGCGCGGAAGCCAGGACCTGATTGCCTGGGTCCAGCGCCGGGCGCGGGCCGTCCACAGCAAACAGATGGACGCCGCGGCCGCCCAGTTGCTGGCCGACCTCTGCCAGGGCGACCTGTCGGGCATTGCCGCCGAGCTGGCCAAGCTGGAACTCTACGTCGGCACGGCCGAGGCCGTCACGGAGGCGGACGTCTCGGCCGTGGGCATGGGCTACAGCGCCTACCGGCCGTTCGACCTGTGCGACACACTGGCCGACGGCAACCGGGCCGCGGCCCTGGGCGTGGTCGAGGCGCTGATGGCCGAGGGCCTGCCGCCGCCGGTGCTCGTCGGGGCGTTGCGGAGCACGTTCCGCCGCCTGCTCGACACGCGCCTGGCGGCCGACCGCGACGGCATGACGGCCGCCGTGGCCAAGCATGCCTGGAACCCGCGCGACCGCGACGACCTTCGCCGCCGCGTGGAACGGTTTTCGGCCGACCGGCTCGTGGCCGCATACCGGCGACTGCTCGTGGCCGACCTGGAGGCCAAGACGAGTCGCTACCCGGATCGTCTGATCGTGGAACGATTGCTGCTGGCGCTGTCGTCGCAGGCTCTCTCGGCCGGCGGCACCGACGAGGTGAGATCATGAACCGTAGGCTGGTATCAGTCATCCTGGCAACCGCGGTCGTGGCAGTGCTGCCCTGGGGAGCCGGATGCCATCGCGGGCCCGGACCGATCGTCGAAGTGCCTCCGGCCGTACCGCGCGATGCGAGTACCGACAATGCCACGGGAGACGCGGCGTCGCAGCAGGGCGCGAGCGACAATGCTTCGACCCTTCCGGCGGACGACACGGTGAAGTCTCCTGACGATGTGGCCCGCAAAGTGGCCGAGCTTGAAGCCGCCCTGGCCCGCCGGACCCCGACCGGCAGCGGCCAGACGACGTCGTCGGTTCAGACCGGCGGTTCGTCGGCGGACGACAACTCGCAGACCGCCGGCCTCGTGCCGCAGAAGGCTGGCGAGGTCAGCCTGACAACCGTGCAGCCCGTAGGGATCGCCCAGGCCGGCACAACATCGCCCGCCGACGAGTCGGCAACCGAATCGTCCGCTCCGGCGACCGAGCCCAAGGCCGAGGTCGCGCCGGCCGAGGCGGTGACGCTCGAGACGCTGATCGATCGCTACCGGGAAATGGCTGCGCGACGGCCCGCGGACGTGGAGGTGGCCCGCACGTTGCGGTTCCTGCATTTCGCGGCCGGCCAGGACGAGAAGAGCCTGGAGGCGATCGCCGGTCTGCCGCCGGCCGAGCAGAAACTGTGGCGCGACCTGATGTGGACGCTGATCGTGGCCCGGGACCGCACGCCCGGAACGAACCGGTCGACCCACGCGGGCGAAGTGCTCGACGCCCTGGACGAGGTCCGTTCGGACATGTTGCCGGAGGCTCCCCTGGAAATGGGCGAAGTGCGTTTCTGCGACGAGATTCAGCGGTTCGGCGTCTACACGCCCACGACCGCCAACCGTTTCCTGCCGGGACAGAGTCTGCTGCTGTACACCGAGGTCCGCAAGTTCACGAGCAAGCGGGAAGGCGACGGCCTCTACCACGTTCGCCTGGCGGAGCGTCTCAGCCTGGAGAACGAGGACGGAGCGGTCGTCTGGCGGCACAACTTCGAGAACATCGACGACACTTGCCGCACACCGCGACAGGATTTCTTCCTGGGTACGACGCTCCCCCTGCCGGCCAAGCTGCCGGCGGGCCGCTACGTGCTGAAGGTGCTCGTGGAAGACGCCGCCACGTCGCGAAGCGCCGGCGCGCGGCTGGAACTGGAAATCGCGACTTCCCGCTGAGCGGTTTTGCAGAAGCCCTCTCGGATCTCTGCGAGGGTGTTGCGCCTGCACCTGCCGAATACCCCAGCAATGCCGAGGAACAGGCATGCCGAATGTCTTGGCCTTTCGCGGGCACGGCAGGCCGTGCCCCTACATGCCCCTGCGGAGACGCGGTTCCCAAGAGAAGAACTCTCGTCCGACGCCGCTTACAGCATTTCACGGTTGAATGTGGGCGCCGTGTCGCACGAAGGCAGACCCGTCTCCCTCGGCGATGCCGGGGGCTTGTTCGGCACACGGCCAGCGTCATGCACAAGCCCGCCGCACTGCGGCGGGATACGAACGTTCGCAACCATTCGATCCCCCAGCGATGCCGGGGACTTTAACGGCAATGCCGGCGGTCGACAGAGTACATTCAACCGTGAAATGCCGCAGGACTGTTCGGCCTGCTTTCGTCGCTCGGAACAGGCGCCCGGGCTACATAGGCGTCTTGCGGGCCGAGGATGGCGGCGCGATGCTGTCGGTCACGTGCAGCGTCATGGGCACGATGGCGTTGCCCGGATGCAGGTTCCCGCCGATCATCTTCTTGACCTTCGAGATGATGCACCTGGCCATCTCGCGCGGCTCAAACGTCGCGGCAGTGACAGGCGGCGAGGCTATCTCCCGGGGCCAATCCGGTATCCAGTTAAACGTGGCCAGGCTAACCTCTTCGGGAATCCTCATGTGGGCGAACCGCTTCTGACCGAGGAACTGGCCACAGAGACTGCCCCCCTCAAAGACCACGGCCGTCGGACCGTTGGGATGATCGAAGATGGGATCGATCGTCAGGTCGGTATCGTACAGTCTGACGTAATAGAAGGGAAACGAGCAACTGCGAATCAGCCCGGACTCCTTGAGGTAATCCATCCAGCCGTCATGGTTGAAATCGAACCGCGAGAACAGCGTATCGTGAGCCCGGCCGATCATGCAGAGGTTCCGGTGCCCCATGTCGGCCAGCGTCCCGGCCAGCTCCTGGGCGGCGCCGTAGAGGTCAGAAATGACCCAGGGCAGGCCAAGGCTGGGCACCTGTCGCTGGACCAGCAGCACAGGAAACCGCTGTTCCTCAAGCAGGTGAAGGGCGGTCAGGTACCCGGACAGGAAAGCCGTGGCGATCGCGGCGGCATAGCCCTGCCCTGTGAACCGCTGGACAAACGAGACCTGGTTGAGCACCGGCCACTCGACGACTTCGGCGGCCAGGCCATGTCGCGGGGCTTCGTCGATCACGGCGTTGATCGTGAGTGTCTGAACGTTACCGGGCGACAGTGGCAGATAGCGGTCGGGCACGAGAATGGCCAGCCGCTGGTTCTGATCGCCGGCTTCGCGGACGGCCAGCAGCCGCGCCGCCCGTTCGATCACGTCGGGTTGGACAATGGCCGCGCGGCGAGGCTCGATGACCAGCAGCCGCTGGTCGGCGGCGCGGCGCAGCACCCTGAGCATCGTCAGGTGCGAGGTGCCGAAAGTCTTCTCCAATTGCCGCACAGGAGGCAGCTTGTCGCCGGGCAGCCAGTGCCCGGTCGCGAGTTGTCCGAGCAACTGCTCGAACACACGTTCGGTGACGTCTTTCCTTGCCACGCCCATTCCCCCACCAGCGCATTATTTGTCGGCCGACACCTCATCGCCCCAGCGGCGCGATGCTGTCGGTCATTCTGATCCTCATCGGCACATGGCCGTTTTCCGGTTCCGGATTGCCGTTGAACATCTCGTTCACCCGCTGAAGAATCGCGGAGGTCATCGCGTGACGGTCGGGCTCGATGGTCGTCACCGGCGGACAGTCGACCAGCCAGCCGTCCTCGTGAATGCGGTCGAAGGTGGCCACGCTCAGGTCGCGCGGAATCTTCAGGTGTCGGTACCGCGGACTTCTGAGGAACCGCTCGCACAGGTCGCCGTTCTCGAAGACCAGGGCGGTCGGCCGACGCGGATGGT
Source organism: Planctomycetota bacterium (assembly GCA_016935955.1). The sequence goes on along the minus strand of JAFGPY010000098.1, from coordinate 6,571 downwards.
CGAGCAGACCGCCCATGGTCAGACTCATGTCGGCGAAGGGAACGTAGTGCAGCGGCAACGTGCAGTGCTCGATCAGTCCCGCCCGCCGCAAGGTACGGACCCAGGTCTTCTCGCGCGTCACTCGCTGCAGCAGGTCCAGATCCAGCGGCCGCCGCACGAGGCAGAGGTTCCGGTGCCCCATGGCCGTCAGCTTGGCCAGGATGCCGTGAACCGCGCCGGCCTCGTCCTGATTGAGCCATGGCAGTGCCAGCGACTGCGGCTCGCGGTTGATCAGCAGGACGGGGAACCGCTGCTGCTTGAGAATGTGCAGGCTGACCAGGTAGCTCGGGACATATCCCAGGACAACAGCCGCGGCGAACCCCCGCGCCGCGAACTCGGCGGCAAAGGCCACCTGGTCGAGGATGGGAATCTCGACGATCTCGCCGGCGATGTCCTGGGGTACGGCATCGTCGACGATGGTTTGGGCGAATTCCCAGTAGTAGGGTACCAATTCCTTAGGGAAATAGTCGGGAATAAGGACGGCCATGCGGCGGCCGTGCGAGGCGGCGCGGCGAACGGCGAGCATTTTGGCGGCGCGTTCGGCGGCCGCCGGCCGCACGGTGGCCCCCTGTCGCGGCTGCACGGTCAGCAGGTCTGCGGCCTCGGCCCTGTGGAGGACTTCGAGCATGGTCAGCCGCGAGGTGACGAACTCGGTCTCCAACTGGCGAACCGGTGGCAGGCGCGATCCGGAGGGCCAGCGTCCGCAGGCCATTTCGCGCAGCAGCGATCGCAATACCGTATCCGCTCGGTCGGGTCTGTCCACGAGTCTCCTTTATGGCCGGCCGGTCACTCCGGCACGGGCGGTCAGTTCGGCGCCGGGCCGATGCTCGGGCCGTGTGCCATTTCCAGGTGCAATATGACGTTCTCGGGGCGCAACTGCCCGCTCAGCATCTTGTCCAGCATGTCCACCGTGGCGGCGGCCGTATGGTCCGGGTTCTCCGAGAGCGACGTCACCGACGGGCACCATGAGGGTTGGGCCGCACGGTAGATGATGTCGAATGTCGCCAACGACACGTCCTCGGGAACCCGGAAGGGAAACGTCGGATACGCGGCGGCAAACTGGTCCCACAGCGAACCGAATCCGAAGACGATCGCCGTGGGCCGGTTCTTCAGCCGCAGCGGAGGCGCAAACAGGTTGACGTCGTCGCGCGGCGTCAAGTAGTAGACCGGGAGGCTGCACTGATCGAGCAGCCGCTCGCGTTTCAGGTAGTCGATCCAGCCGTTGACGCGATGCTGGCCGATGCGAATCCGCTCGTCGAAGGCCGGGTAGACCAGGCACAGGTTCCGATGCCCCAGGGCGACCAGCTCGGCGGCAATGTGCTGCGACGCCTCGTACTCGTCAAGCAGCAGGGACGGGAACGGCAGATCGGGGATGACCCGATTGAACAGCAGAACGGGAAACCGGTGTTGCCGCAACAGGTGCAGCGTCAACAGGTGTTCGGCGCGGATGCCCATGGCCACGGTCGCTCCGAACCCCTCCTGGACAAGATTCTCGACAAACTCGCGCTGCCCGGTGTCCGGCCAACTGAGTATCTCGACGTCGATGTTGCGCTCGGCGGCCGGACCGACCAGGTGCCTGCGGAGCACGTCGCGGAAGTCGAAGCGCAGGAACCGGGCCGCCTCGGGCACCAGGACGGCCACGCGCCGCTGTTCCTTATCGGTATGCATGCGGCCGAGGAGTCGGCGACAGCGGTCGAGCGCGTCGGGCGCGAGCGTGGCCGGCCGCTTGGCCCGCTGCCGGATGACGCCCTCTGCGGCGGCGCGGCGGAGGGCCTCGATCAGGGTTACCCGCGAGGTCCCGAGCTGGCGTTCCAGGCAACGAATGGGAGGGAGTTCTCCAGGCGCGGACCAGTCGCCCGCGACGATCCGTCGCAGCAGTTGCTCCAAGACGTTCTGGGCCTTGTCCTGCCTGGTCACTCGGCAACCTCACTTGTCATGCCCGCCCATCCCAACCATGTGGACGCCATCTCAGCGCCCATTCCGGCAGTCCATCCCAGCGCCTTATCCCGGCGCCGGGCCAATGCTGTCGGTCAGATGCAGATCCATGGGCACGCGAATGTTGGGCGGGTGCCGTTCGCCTCCCCAGATACGATCGAGCGCCTCGATCATGCACTCGATGGAACGCCGCGCGTCGTCGTGGACGGTCGTCACGGGCGGACACCATGAGGGCATCTGGATGCCGTAGATCACGTCGAACGACGCTAGACTGACGTCCTCGGGCACGCGGAAGCCCGGCCTCTCGCGCCCCTTGACGAAACGATCCAACAAGTAGGCGTAGCCGAAGACCATGGCGGTCGGCCGCTCGTCCAGACGCAGCAGCGGCGCGAACATGTCCACATCGTCGCGGGGCTGCACGTAGTAGACCGGCATCGAACAATCGTCCAGCAATCCGGCCTCGGCCAGGTAGCTCACCCAGGCCTCGGCGCGCTGCTCAGCCTCGCGCAGCCGGTCGTCGAAAGCCAGATACACCAGGCACATGTTGCGGTGCCCCATCGTGGCCAGGGCCGAAGCGATCTTACGCGTGGCGCCTCGCTCGTCAAGCAGCACCGAGGGCACGTCCACCTCGGGAATCCGACGATTGAACACCACGAGCGGGAAGCAATGCCGTCGCATCTCGTAAATCGTCGGCAGCAGCCGGGCCTCCAGGCCGAACGCCAGGGCGCCGGTGAACCCGCGACGCAGCAACGACTCGACAAATCGCGGCTGCTCCTTGTAAGGCCACTGAACGATCTCAGTCTCCATGTTCCTCTCGGCCGCGGCCGGCCCGAGAAACCGCTCGACCGCCTGACCGAAGGTGAACCTCAACGGCAGGTGGCGCTCGGGAAACAGCAACGCAACACGCCGATACGGAGGCCTGGCGAGCATCGACGTGAGCAGATCGGCCGCCCGCACTGCGGCCCCGGGAGCGACCGTGGCGAAATGGCGAGGGGACACGTGAACGATGCCCTCCTCGGCCAGCTTCCGCAGAGCGGCCAACGCCGTCACGCGAGAGACGCCGAACTCCTTCTCCAGTTGGCGCACCACGGGAAGGCGATCGCCGTCAGCCCAGCGGCTGGCCCCTGCGATCCGCCTCAGCAATCCTTCGCGAACAACATCTGACTGGCAACGCTTCGGCACGCCCAATCCCCACAACCAGCCCCACAAATCTCAGGTACCATTAACACGCATGGTGGTTTAGTGTGGTGGTCCAAAGAAGAATACCGTAACGCACCAGACCTGTCAACCAGAGGATGCCATAAAGTCGACAAAATAACGGATTACCGCCTCCCGAAACACACAATACCCTGCACCGCAATACCTTACAGCGCGTACACATTTGAACATATTACTCGCAAAAAGCCCGCCTATCGCCTTTGCAGTTGCCCCGTCCGTGGTTTATACTTGTGGTGCAGGAGGGCTGGAAGGGTACCCGCCCGGCCTCCTGACGGCAGGGCGGGCCTTTCTGAAGCCTTGGGGGGATGAGGGTCGGCAGCAAAGGCCGGCCAAGGACGGGTGAGATCTATGATGAGCTGGGCCGGACATGCGCTGGGGTTCGGCCCAGCTCTTTTTTCTATTCTCAGAGCCATACCATGCCCTTTGTAGCGCCCCGCGTGAGGGCATTACGCTGGAATGGGGCTGGTACGACGGGGAGCTGCTTGCGGCTCCCCGTTGCTTCTTCCGGCCGCCCCGGTGGACGCCCCGTGCCCCCCTGCCGGCCGCTGCCACATAGACACCGCAGAACGCCGCCCGCCAGAGGCCGTCCGTCCTCCACGAGGGTGCATTAGCATTTCGGGAAAGCAGGGGCGAGACGCCCCTGCCACTCATGGGCAAGATGCCCATGCCACGGCACGGCCCCCGACACGTTAACGCACCCTCCACGGGCCACGTTTGACACGCGCAGACGCCCTTGATAGAATGGCTCCCTTGCCCGCCTCGGCTGCCTTGACGGCAATCGCAAGACCAGGTGGTGCTGCACCGGCTCAACCCTCGTTCGGAGAGAATGTGTATGGGCATCGTGGCAACGGAGATGAAGAGGGGCATGGCCATCGAGCACGATGGGCGGTTGATGGTCATCGTGGACTTCCAGCACACCAAACCGGGTAAGGGCGGCGCTTTTCTGCAGACCCGGCTGAAGGACCTCAGGACCGGCCAGGTGCTGGACTACCGCTTCCGCAGCAGCGACACCATCGAGCCGGCCGCCCTGGACCGCGTCGACATGGTCTACAGCTACTCGCAGGGCGGCCAGCACTACTTCATGGACATGAACACCTACGAGCAGGTGCCCCTCAGCGACGACGTGCTGGGCGATGCCATGAACTATCTGAAGCCCGAGACGCCGGTGCAGGTCCGCACCCACGATGAGAAGGCCATCAGCATCGAGCTGCCGTCGGCCGTTGAGTTGAAGATCGTCGATACGCCGCCCGCCATGAAGGGGGCCACGGCCACCAACCAGTACAAGAGGGCCACCCTGGAGACCGGGCTGGTCATCTCGGTGCCGCCGTTCATCAACAACGGCGAGCTGATTCGCGTCGATACGCGAAGCGGCGAGTATCTGGAGCGCGTCAAGTAGCCGACGGTCGGAGTCGCCCTTTCGGCCGCGCGGCGTCACGTCGGCGCCCGTCGCGGACCGGCGTCGGCGGGGAGCACCACAGGCATGGCATTGGAAGGTCTTGCAGCCCTGATCGGCAAGGGGCTGCGACTGATTTTCGGCAGCCGCAACGAACGCCTCGTCCGCGTCTACCGCCAGAAGGCCGAGGCGATCGGCCAGTGGGAGGCCGAGTACTCGTCGCTGGCCGACGAGCAGCTTCCCGAGAAGACGGTCGAGTTTCGCCGCCGCCTGGCCGACGGCGAGACGCTGGAGTCGATCCTGCCCGAGGCCTTCGCCCTGGTGCGGACCGCGGCCCAGCGGACGATCGGCCTGCGGCCGTTCGACGTGCAGCTGATCGGCGGCCAGGTGCTCAGCGAAGGCAACATCTCCGAGATGGTCACCGGCGAGGGCAAGACGCTGGTGGCCGTCCTTCCGAACTACCTGCAGGCCCTGGCCGGCAGGGTCCACCTGGTGACGACGAACGACTACCTGGTTCGCCGCGACTGCATGTGGATGGGCCCGGTCTACGAGAAGCTGGGGTTGACAGTCGGCTTCATCCAGACGCCGATGAACGCCGCACAGCGCATCCCGCAGTACCATTGCGACATCACCTACGGGACGAACAACGAGTTCGGCTTCGACTACCTGCGCGACAACATGAAGGTGAGCCGGTCCGAGCAGGTGATGAACGACCTGGACTTCGTGATCGTCGACGAGGTGGACAGCGTGCTGGTCGACGAGGCCCGCACACCGCTGATTATCAGCGGCCCGGCCTTCGAGAGCACGGAGCTGTACGCCCAGGCCGACACGGTGGCCCGGCGACTGAAGTCGGGCGTGGACTTCGAGGTCAAGGAGAAGGAGCACACCTGCTCGCTGACCGACAGCGGCACGCGGCGGGCCGAGGAACTGGCCGGCGTGGGCTCGTTCTACGTGGCGCCGAACACCGAGTGGCCGCACAAGATCGAGCAGGCCCTGCGGGCCCATTACCTGTACCATCGCGACAAGCAGTACGTGGTGCAGGGCGACGAGGTGATCATCGTCGACGACTTCACGGGCCGGCTGATGCCGGGGCGGCAATGGTCCGACGGTCTGCACCAGGCCGTGGAGGCCAAGGAGCAGATCCGCATCAAGGAAGAGACCCAGACGCTGGCCACGATCACGTTCCAGAACTTCTTCAAGCTCTACCATCGCCTGGCGGGCATGACCGGCACGGCCATGACCGAGGCCGAGGAGTTCCACAAGATCTACGGCCTCGACGTGGTGGCCATTCCGACGAACCGGCCGCTGAACCGCCTGAGCCACCCGGACGTGGTCTTCATGACGCTGCGCGAGAAGCAGACGGCCATCGTCGAGGAGATCAACACCTACTCGAAGCGCGGGCGGCCGGTACTGGTCGGCACGGTGAGCATCGAGAGCAGCGAGAAGCTGTCGAACCTGCTGGAGAAGACCTACGGCGTGCAGCACGAGGTCCTGAGCGCCAAGCATCATCAACGCGAAGCCGAGATCGTGGCCCATGCCGGCGAGCGTCACGTCGACCGCTCGGGCAACGTATGCGGCAACGTGGTGATCGCCACGAACATGGCCGGCCGCGGGACCGACATCAAGCTGGCCGAGGGCGTGGTTTACGAGAAGTGCCACGGCCCGTGGGACGTCAACCTGCAGGAGCGGCCGGACCATTTCGGCAACAAGTGCTGCATCAACTGCCCGGAGTACGACGGCACGTGTGCCCACTGCTTCAAGCCGAAGCTTGACCCGTCGTTCCCGAAGCGCGGGCGGACCGAGTGCAAAGAGAACCCCCCCTGCGGCCTGCACATCGTGGGCACCGAGCGTCACGAGTCGCGTCGCATCGACAACCAGCTTCGCGGCCGCAGCGGCCGCCAGGGCGATCCCGGCAGCAGCCGCTTCTTCCTCTCGCTGGAAGACGACCTGATGCGCATCTTCGCCAAGGACTGGGTGACCAAGATG
>JAFGPY010000097.1 GCA_016935955.1 Planctomycetota bacterium | reverse complement strand
CGGACGACTGCTCGGCAAGCACCGCAAGCTGCAGCCCGTGGCCGCCGAGAAGCTGCTGTGGGGCCAGGGCGACGGCAGCACGCTGACGGTGATCGACACACCGCTCGGGCGGATCGGCGGGTTGCTGTGCTGGGAGAACTACATGCCCCTGGCCCGCGCGGCCCTGTACGGCAAGGGGCTCGACATCTACCTGGCCCCGACCGTGGACGACCGCGACACGTGGCAGCCGAGCATGCGGCACATCGCCATGGAGGGCCGCTGCTTCGTCATCGCCCCGTGCCAGTACTGGACCAAGAGCATGGTGCCCGAAGGCTTCGACGTCTTCGACGAACTGGCGGCGATGCCCGAGGTCCTGTGCCGCGGCGGCAGCGTGGTCGTCTCGCCGCTGGGCGAGGTGCTGGCGGGGCCGCTCTACGGCGAGGAAGGCATGCTGACGGTGACGCTCGACCTGGCCGACGTGACGCGTGGCCGCTACGACATGGACACGATCAACGAGTACGGGCGGCCGGATGTCTTCGAGCTGCGCGTCAACGAGACGGAGCAGAAGGTAGTGAAGTACGACGGCCAGTAGTGTTGGTTGGAAAGGGAGCTGTTGTGACGAAGAACCTGTTCGACGAAGCGGCGGCGCGGTGGGACGACAATCCTCACCGCGTGCGGCTCATGGGGACGATCGGCGAGACGATTCTGCGCGAGGCCGCACCGACGCCGCGGGACGCCGTGCTGGATTACGGGTGCGGGACGGGGCTGGTGGGGCTCTACCTGTTGCCGCACGTGGGCGAAGTGACGGGGGCCGACAACTCGCAGGGCATGCTTGACGTGCTGAAGGGCAAGATCGCCGAGGGGCGGTTGGCGGGGATGCACACGATGCGACTGGACCTGGAGCACGAGTCGCCGCCGGGCGGGCGGCAGTGGGACCTGATCACGGTCGGCATGGCCATGCACCACATCGCCGACGTGGACAAGGTGCTCGGTGCGTTCCGCCGGATGTTGTCGCCGGGCGGCCGCCTGTGCGTCGCCGACCTGGACACCGAGCCGGGGACGTTCCACGGCGGCGCGATGGGCGAGAAGGTGCCACACAACGGCTTCGATCGCGAGGAGATGAAGCGCCGCCTGATCGCCCTGGGCTTTGCCGAGGCCCGCGACACGACGGTGGTCACGTTCGCCAAGCCGGTGGAAGGCGGCGGCGAGCAGGAGTTCTCGATCTTCCTGATTACGGCCACGGTCTGAGCAAGAGCGAACGAGGCGGTGCCAGAATCCGGCACGATCGGCATGGCGCACGGCGTCACCCTCACCGCCGGCTTCGCCAGCACCTCCCCCGTCAAGGGGGAGGGGTCGTGTGGTGTTGGGCCTGCGGCCCGCCGGCGATCTGGTTGACCGCGTGGCTGCAAGCAGCCACCCTACAACTGCGTGAACGGAGATGAACCCGCAGAGCATAGCCGGTCACGAAAGCGACAGGATCACGAACAGCATCCCGGCCGCAACGGCAAAGGCCACACCAGTGAGGATGCCCACGACCGACCGGTAGGACGCCAGCGGCACAGGCAAGTCCAGTTCGTTCTGAACCGCCCAATTGACGAGTACCTGGCGCAAGGGGATGAAGACGAATTCGCCCAACAGCCCGGCGTACAACAGGACAACGAAAGCTACTGCCGTGCCGGCTCCGATGTAGGAAGGGTCGTCCATGTTTTGCAGCATGATCATGATGCCAACCAACATGCCGAGCAGCCCCGCAGCCCAGGCCAACCCGTAGGCTCGCGTGAAAACCAGTATGTAGGTGGTGCAGGCTTCACGCCCGGAAATCGCACTGGGAGAGAAGGCGGCATGGAAAGCCTTCAGAACGGTCGTCGGCCCGAAGCTGAGCCAGAGCCCGCCGATGATTATGCCGCCGACCCAGATAATCGAGGGCGGATCGATGAACATGCCCCACTTGTCCCCGGCCCCCATCAGTGTGAGAGTCAGCACGATCCCGGCAAGGATGGCCAAGCCGATCACCATGTGCAGGATGTGAAAGAACCGGCGTGGGCCGATAGCCATGATGAGGTCTCCGTGTACGAGATGAGGGCGGCAGCACAATCCGTCTGCCATCGACGGCTTCGCACCTGATTCTAGAGCTTGGCCTCAGCTTGTCAACCGCGCAGCCGGCACGGGCACATGCCGGGGGCCGCCGGCGCCGCGGGCGGCGTGGTCCACGCTTGCGTGGCCACGGCCGTTGCCCCACTGGAAACGAGGGTGCCACGCGTCTGCTTGTAGACGCGTGCTCGCGCAGCTGGCTTGCCGCCATGCTTCTGCAGAAGCATGGCACCCCCTGGCCCTCTTGACGCGGAATCCTGCATGCCCCCCCCTGCCCATGCCCCCCCGGCAGCATGCAGTTGTCGGGAGGCGGCCGGCGCGGTATACTACTGAGCTATGGAAACCGGATTTGCCACAATCGAGGAGGCCCTGGCGGCACTGAGGGCCGGTGAGATGGTCGTCCTGGTGGACGACGAGAGCCGCGAGAACGAGGGCGACCTGCTCTGTGCAGCCGAAAAGGTCACGCCGGATATCATCAACTTCATGGCCTCGCGAGCCCGCGGGCTGATCTGCGTGGCCATCACCAACGAGCACGCCAACCGGCTGGCCCTGCCGCCGCAGGCCCCGGAGAACACGTCGCAGTTCGGCACGGCCTTCACGATCAGCGTGGATGCCAGCCGCGGCGTTTCCACGGGCATCAGCGCGGGCGACCGGGCCCACACGATCCTGACGATGATGCGCGACGATTGCCGGCCCGAGGACCTGGCCCGGCCGGGGCACATCTTCCCGCTACGGGCCCGTGACGGCGGCGTACTGGTTCGGGCCGGTCAGACCGAGGGCGGCGTGGACCTGGCACGGCTGGCGGGGCTGAAGCCGGCCGGGGTCATCTGCGAGATCATGAACGAAGACGGGACGATGGCCCGCGTGCCGGAGTTGAGGAAGTTCTGCGCCACCTACGGCTTGAAGCTGGTGAGCGTAGCCGAGGTGATCCGCTATCGCCGCCGCACGGAGCGATTGGTGCAGCGTGTGGCCGAGAGCCCGCTGCCGACGCGCGACGGGCAGTGGACGATGATCGCCTACGAGAGCATCGTGGACCCGTTGCCGCACGTGGCCCTGATCATGGGCGACGTGCGTACGGCCGACAAGCCGGAGGCCGAGCCGGTGCTGGTGCGGATGCATTCGGAGTGCCTGACGGGCGACGTCTTCGGCAGCCTGAAGTGCGACTGCGGCCAGCAGATTCAGATGGCCATGCAGATGATCGGCCGCGCGGGCCGCGGAGCGATCGTCTACATGCGGCAGGAGGGTCGCGGCATCGGGCTGGTCAACAAGGTGCACGCCTACCGGTTGCAGGCCGAGGAAGGCCTGGACACGGTCGAGGCGAACGTGGCCTTGGGTTTCCCGCCGGACCTTCGCGACTACGGCATCGGGGCCCAGATCCTGGCCGACCTGGGGATCACGCGGATCGAACTGCTGACCAACAACGACCAGAAGGTGATCGGGCTGGAGGGCTACGGGCTTGAGATCGTCAGCCGCATGCCCCTGGTGGCCAAGCCGACGCGTGAGAATCTGGGATATCTACGCACGAAAAAAGAAAAGATGGGTCACCGGCTGGACAATCTATCGTAACATGGGCGTGCGAGTGGCCGCGCGGCGGGCGTTGCCGAGAGCTGTTGCCGGTGTGAGATCCAACTGAGCCGCACAGAGCCCCTATGGTCGCAGGAGGCATGAACCCGCCTCCGTGAGCCAGAAAAGGGGTTTTATTTTTGCCCGGCCGGTTTTTGTGGAGTATATTCTTCCATAGGACTGGCTTGCTTCGCACCCCACCGGTTCGCGGCAGGTCTACGTCCGGACTTGCGGCAACGGCTTCTTACCCCTCGGTCGTTGCCGCTTCTTTTTTGGCTTTTTCCTGCGTTTTTCGCAGCACTCCAATCTTCAGCGACGGTTAATCAGGGTATAATCGACCTGTGGCGGGCGCCCATTCAGCCGTTCTGGCTGTGCCGAAAACGGGTGATTTACGTGACTATGCAGTTTTTCCGTGTCCGGCTGAAGCAGCGAATGAGTCTGACCGATAGAGCAGGTATCCAAGGCACATCTTGTGCGGGAGAATCGGTCATGTATTGCCCGAAGGGACTCCGTTTGTACTACGCAAGGAAGTGGTTGACGCCGTGGCTCTTGGCGGGGATGGCGGCCGGCATGGTGGTTGGAACGGCGGCGCTGTTGGTGGCGGCGCTGCCGGCGAACGAGGCCCTTGCGCAATCTCAATCCGACGATTCCCGAACCTCCGAAGCCAACGAAGACACCGTCAAGACCAAGATGGGCACGACCTTCCGCGGCAAGATCGTCAGCGAGGACGGCGAGAAGATTGTCATCGAAACTCGTAGCGGCCCGGTCACGATTCCGCGTGCGGTCGTCCAAGAGGTGCGCAAGGCCGAGATCGACTACCGTTCGGCCAGCGAAAAGATCGAGGCGCCGGAGATTCGCCCCGAAGACGCCCCCAAACACATCGAAGAAGCCCGCAAACTCGCGGGCAAGGGCGAGATGACCCGGGCGGCCGCCCTATGCGAGGGGCTGTTGAACCTGCCCGGCGGCACACTTAGCAACGAACAGCGCGAGACGATCGGCAAGACGATGGCCGAAGCCTACTTCGAACTGAAGGATTGGCCGGCCGCGGCGCGCGGTCTTCGCAAAGCGGCCGTGGCGATTAACGTCGAGACCGACCGCGACCGCCTTCTGGCCGTGGCTGAGGCTTTCGAAGCGCATAAGCCGCCGACCATCGGCGGCCAGACGGTGGAGAACTTCAGCCAGGCTCAGCAGGCGGCCATGAAGTGGAAGGCCGGCGAGATCTTCAACTACGCCAAGCAGTACGTCGATGAGATGGGCGAGATCAACCGCCGGTCGAACGTCGACCGTGCCCTGGAGGTGGCCCAGATTCGCCTGGCCAAGAGCGAAACCTACATGCCGGGCTATTCCATCATACGTTCGCCGGAACTGGTCAAGGTGATGGTGGAGCGACTGATGGACGCCGTCGGCAAGGCCGAGAAGCAACTGGTCGAGCGACGCAAGGAACTGATGCGAGGCTACGTGGGCCACGTCACCAGCCGCAAGTATGCCGAAGCCTGGAACAAGGACTGCTACGTCTACCTGGACATCATCGACGGCGCCGCCGGGTGCCTGAACAACGTCACGTACCTGGGTGAACGGTTCTCCGAAACCAAAGACCTCTATGACACCAAGGCCCACGAGGAACACAAGAAAACGGTCTACGGCCTCCAGTTCTACGACGAGGACATCATCATGTCCGGCGGCCGGAAAATCGCACTCAAAGGCAACAAAATCGCCCCGGCCAAAATCGGCGGGAGCTAGAGCACTTCACGATTGAGTGTAGCCACAAGACATAAACCAGCCCAACGCATCGGAGGCCGTAACGGTTTCCAAGGCGGCGGCG
>JAFGPY010000096.1 GCA_016935955.1 Planctomycetota bacterium | reverse complement strand
TGTCCGATAATTCGGGCGCGCGAGATTGTGCTGCGATGGGTAACGACAGGCGGCAAATCGAGGACATCCGGCTTCTGCCCCAGCTCTTGCGTAGGTCTGTTGCCGAGGCCCGAAGGGCCGTCAGCATCTTAGCCGGGGGCGAAGCCCCCGGTCCTCGCTTCCCCAAACTCCATGAGCCCCGAAGGGGCGAGACGCTGTTGATCGACAAACAGGTGTCGCCCCTTCGGGGCTCAGGTGTCTGTGATGCCTGGTTTCGGGGGCTTCGCCCCCGGCCAAACTCTCGTCAGCCCTTCGGGCCTGAGCTTCGTGGTTGTCGACAGGCCGCCGGCGAAACGGGCGTCTCGTCTTGCACGCAGGGCTTTCCCTCAGTTGCCAATTATCGGACAGCCTCGGACAAGACCCGCCGTGGCACATTCATTCACCCCGGGCACCCGCCCTGCGGCATTGTTGCGGTGCTCCGGCCAAGAGGATACCATGGCAACGACCTGTCAGCGCCACTCGGCGTTTGACTTGGTCAAGATGGGTGTCTTTTGAGGAGAAGACTCATGATAGCGCGTCGTGCGTCCGTGACGATTGCCTTGGCCCTCATACTCTGCGCCCCAGTGGTTGCCGACGAGCCGCAGGCCGTGCTGCCGCAAGGCACCGAACTGTTGACGGAGGCATTGGGCGTGAAGTGGTTGGGCGACGACAAGGAGGTCTCGGGCCTGGCCTTGGCCAGAAGACTGCACCAGCAGTGGCCTGATGCCGGCTCCGGGGGTGAGATTAGTGTATCGGATCTGACACTGGGCAAAGGGCCTCTTGAAGGGCAGGTCGTTGACCTGAAGCTGCGGTTGGCACATGGTGTTGTCCATGGTTTCGAGATCACGTATCCCGAACAGCGCGACGACAATGACCCTATTGATCCCGAAGAGGCCCAACGGCAGCAGCCCCAGGACTACACGGATGAGCAGTGCAAGAAGGTGTGTTCGCTGGTCTGCGAACTGCTGGGCGGACCGCCGCAGGCGATGCCCAAGCCCAGCGGATGGCAGCGGGTCGAAGGCTCCGGCCTTGCATCGGGGCTCGAAGCCAAGTTGTCTCCGAGCGGACGCAGGCATCTGGCCATGAAGGTGGCTTGGTCACCGCATGGTAGTTCGATGTCGCCGCCGCAGGCCTACGAACGGTTGAAGGCGGCACAGGTGCTGAAGCAGCTCGGGGGGCCCGACATCCGGCTGGGTGCTCCGTGGCTGCAGGCCATCGAGTCGGCGTTTCGGTTGCCTGTTGACGAGCGGAACATTGGTCTCAAAATCGTAACGGGCTACACCGTCGATGACAGACTTGGGTTTGGCCCGCTGGTGGCTTCGACGCTTTTAACCGTGTCGCGTGAGAAGTACAGCAGACTGTTGCGTGTGCCGGACATGGCGATCGACTTGAGAGTGTCCTTCTGTGGCGACGAAGCAACAAACCGCCGAGTACTCGACGCGGTCATCAAGCGGCTACGGGAATGGAAGGGTGGGCAGCTCCAGGAAACAAAGCCGGATGGCCAGGACCCAATCTTCACGAAGTACGGAAGCTGGGAAACGCCGACCGTGCGGGAGCCTCGCGGAGACGGTTCGACCATGAAGCACGCTCAGACAGTCTCGGTCTACAGCTCCAAGATCGACAAACGTATCCTGCCTTACGGCACCCTCTACTCGGTGGCGTGGAGCGGTTATGTGCAGCATGATTGACAAGATCTAGACAATCGGCGGCACCCGGCGACGACTTTGAATGGCTCGCCGGCATTGCCGGCAGACGTGGAAGTCACGCGCGATGGGAGACCCGCAGTGGACGTCAAGCGATACGATGTGGTGGTGCTCGGCGGCGGCTTCGCCGGCGTGGCGGCCGCAGTGCAGGCGGCTCGCGACAGGCTCAAGGTGGCTCTCATCGAGCGAACCACGCTCTGGGGCGGCATGGCCACCAGTGGTCTGGTCACGGTCTACGTGCCTCTGGACAACGGCCTGGGTCGCCAGGTCACCTTCGGACTGGCCGAGGAACTGATGTACCGGTCGATGCGCTACGGCCCGGGCCGAATCCCCGCCAAATGGATCAAGCCCGAGCTGGCCGCCGGTCTGGGCGACGTGGCCGCCGAGAACGACGACGGCCCCTACATGACCTGCTTCGCGCCGCACGCCTGCGTCATGGCCATGGACGAGCTTCTGGAAGAGGTTTCCGTGGCCATGTGGCTCGACACGCTGGCCTGTCTGCCCTTGGTCGACGGCAAGCGCATCACGGCCGTGGAGGTCGAGAACAAGAGCGGCCGCATCCGCATCGAGGGCGACTTCTTCGTCGACGCCACGGGCGACGCCGACATTGCCTCTCGAGCCGGCGCGCCGTGCCGCGAGACCCGCCTTCGCCCGTCCATGATCGCGCTGTGCCCGAATGTCGACACCGTCCGCCGCGCAGCCGAGGCTGAGGACCTTTCTCCGTTGCGCCACTGGCAATCGTTCGGCGACAACGAGTTCGAGCGCGGTTATGAGGGCGACTGTCCGCCGCTGTTCGGCGGCTGCGGACGCGACGTCTCCCGGTTTGTCCTCGAGAGCCGCAAAGTGGCTCGCCAGGCGATCGCCGCGCGGCAACGTGAGCTTGGCCCGCGCGGACGCCGGCAGTACTACCCGCTTGTCACGCCGAGCCTGCCCGACATCCGCATGACTCGCTGCATCGAGGGCCTGGAGATGCTGGAGTCGGACATGGTCAACCGCCGTGTCGAGACCTCGGTCGGCATGATCGCCGACAACCGCAAGCGCGGCACCGTGTGGGAGGTGCCCTACGGGTCGCTCGTGCCGCGCGGCCTCGAGAACCTCTACGTCGCCGGACGCTGCTCCGGGGCCAACGGGTACGTGTGGCAGGTCTCGCGGCTCATTCAGTCCGTTGCCCTGACCGGCCAGGTGGCCGGCGCCGCGGCGGTGCTGTGCGTCGCCCGCAAGACCACCAATGCGACCCTTGACGTGGCCGACGTGCAGAAGAAGCTCGAAGGTCTGGGCATCGAACTGCATCTGTGATGCCGGATGGCAGCCTTTCGGAGACGCTCCATGGCCAGGAAGAAGACGCTTCGCCTTGGCATCGTCGGCGCGTGCGGGCGGGGGGCCGGCTTCAAGGCGGCCTGCGACAGCGCGGGCGGAGTCCGGATCGTCGCCGTGTGCGACACCGATGCCGAGCGCCTGCCCGAAGCGGCCGCGCGGCTCGGCGCGGCCGAGCAATACGACCGCTACGACGACATGCTCGACCGGGCCGACCTCGACGCCGTCATCATCGGCACGCCGATGCCGCTGCACGTGCCCCAGGCGATCGATGCCCTCGACCGCGGGCTGCACGTCCTGAGCGAGGTGCCCGCGGGGGTGTCGGTCGACGAGTGCCGCGACCTCGTCCGCGTCGCCGACGGCAGCCGGGGCGTCTACATGATGGCCGAGAACTACGTCTACAGCCGTCCCAACGTCATCGTCCGCGAGATGGTTCGTCGCGGGCTCTTCGGCACGCCCTACTACGGCGAGGGCGAGTACCTGCACGAACTCAAGGAACTGAACGAGAAGACGCCCTGGCGACGTCGCTGGCAGACGGGCGTCAACGGCATCACCTACGGCACGCACAGCCTCGGGCCGCTGCTGCAGTGGCTGCCCGGTGACCGCGTCATGGCCGTCTGCTGCGAAGGCGGCGGGCGGCACTTCCGCGACCCGCGCGGCCGGTTGTACGAGAACGAAGAGTCGTGCGTCATGCTCTGTCGCATGCGGTCCGGCGGGCTGCTGAAGGTCCGCGTCGATATGCTCTCCGACCGGCCGCACGCCATGACCAACTACCAGCTCCAGGGCAGTGACGGCTGCTACGAGTCGGCCCGCGCGCCGGGCGAGGTCGGCCGCATCTGGTTGCGGTCGCGGTGCTCCGACGCCGACCAGTGGCGGCGCATCGACGAGCCCGACCTGGTCGAGGAGTTCCTGAGCGACGACTGGAAGCACCACCAGGAGCAGGCCGCCAAGGCCGGTCACGGCGGCGGCGACCTCTTCGTGGTCCTGGATTTCATTGCGGCCGCCACGGGCCGGCGACCGCCGACGATCGGCATTCACGAGGCCATGGACATAACCTTGCCCGGCCTGATCAGCCAGCAGTCGATCGAGCAGGACGGCGCCTGGCTGGCCGTGCCCGACAGCCGCACGTGGCTGCAGCCGCCACAGCAGACGCCGCAGCTTCGGATGATCCGGCCGACCAGCGGTCGCACCGATCCGCCGCCCGTGCGCTTGCCCGACGGCTACGCCATCCGCCAACTCGGCGACGACGACATTCCCGCCTACATCGAGCTGCTCGACAAGACGGGCTTCAGCAGTTGGACCCGTGAGCGTGTCCGCCGCATCTGGGGCACCGTTCTTCCCGAAGGAGCCTTCGCGATTGTCGACGAGCGCACCGGCCGCCTTGCGGCCACGGCCCTGGCCCAACACGTCCCCTACAACACCTACCCGCGCGGCGGGCAACTCGGATGGGTTGCCGCCGATCCGGCCCTGCGCGGCAAGGGGCTTGGCGAGGCCGTCATAGCGGCCGCCACGCGGCGGCTGATCGAGGTCGGTTACGAGGACATCTACCTGATGACCGACGACTTCCGCCTGCCCGCCATCGCCGTCTACCTGAAGCTCGGCTGGCAGCCGGTGACCGACGGCCCGGGAATGGCCGAGCGCTGGCAGGAGATCCGCCGCAAACTCGACGCCGCGGAGCGGTAGGGCGACCGCTTGCCGACCGATGCCGTCGGGCCGGTCGTTGGTGCCATGGTCGCTCGCGGCCATGCTGAGTGCTCGCTCGTCCGCACGCCGCCGTGGGTGCCGTGCTTCCGCTTGTCGTAAATCCCGAGCGACGTCGAGGGGCAGAAGCACGCGAACGATGGGGGCGTCGCCGAGCATGGCGTCGCAAGCGGTCGCAAGGCCGGCACCCTTGTTTCCAGGCCCGCTTTCGCGTTGCCAAGGCCCCTTTATCGTGGTATATCTCTTTGGGCACATCGTGGCTACCGTTGCCTTGACGTCCCGGCAGTCCCCTCGTAGACGGAGCGACAGACTTCGATCATGGACGATCGTCCCGCTGAAAACCGTCCGAAAAGGGCAGAAGGGCCGCCCCAGGGCCATCCTGCGGGCCCCGCGGTGCTCGTCGTCTGTCTGCCGCCGCACCCCGTCTGCGACCCCCTGGCCGTTAAGCTGGGGGACCTGGGCTGTGCCGTCACCCGCACCGAAGACGTGTACCATGCTGTCGTTACCCTGGCCCGCGACCACGCCCGCTTCGCCGTCGCCATTGTCGCCGTGGATTTCCTCAACCGCGACGAGTTGCGACTCTTTCCGATGGCCAAGCGACGCTGGCCGGCGCTGCGTCTGGTGGCCGTCTCGCGGCCGGCCTTCGCCTACAAGGCCTCGATCGCCGAACTGGCCGGAGCCGACCTCGTGATCACCGACATCGAGGCCGTCGCGCCGCTGGTCGAGACGCTCGGACTCAGCACGAGCCGAGCCCGCGAACTCCCGCCGCGCGAGACGGAGGCGCCTTCGCCTCCGCGTGAAGCAGCGCGCCCTGCGCCCGCACCGGCGGTGTCGATGCCTCCGCGCGATGCGCCTCAATCGCTGACGCTTCCCACGGCGGGACGATCGCCGACGACAGTCGCCGCGCCGCCCGGAGCTTCCTCGCCGCCGGTTGCGAGTCCGCGGCCGCCGGCAGAAGCGCCGGCGCCGCACGAGACGGACGAAGAGGACGACGGCATGGAGATCGCGCCGCCGCGTCGCAAACCGCCCCGACCGCCGCAGGTCGTCCTGCCCGATACGTCACAGGAGATTTTGACCGAGGAAGAGATTTCGGCGCTGATGGCCGACATGGATGACGACGAGGAAGAAGAGCCGCAACGAAAGAACGGAACGGAGAATGACTGACCGATCCGCCGAGATGATCCTGCTGGCCCACGAGGGCGACCTTAGCCGCAAGGTCCGCCAGGCGATTCCCCAGGCGGCCGTCCATGACGCGCCGCTGGAGGCCCTGGCCGACTTCGCGGCCGCCAAGACGCCCATCTTCGCGGCCACGATGGATCGTCTGGGCTATCGCTGGCGGGAGATTCTCGGCGCGGCCCGCGCCGCTTGCGGCGAGGCGACACTCTACGTCCTCGGCACGCCCGACCAGGAAGCCCACATGACGGCTTGCCTTGCCGCCGGGGCCGACGACTACATGCTCTGGCCCTTCGGACTGCACGACCTGCAGGAAGCCGTTCGCGCGTCGCGTCCGGCCCCGACGATTCCGTTGCCGCCGGCCGGGCGGCGACCCGGCGAGTTGCGGCTGCACACCGCGACCGCCTCGGCGGTCGGCACGTCGTCCACGACGGCGCTTCGCCGCGTGATGCGGACCCTGGCCCAGCTGGCCGATTTGCCGGCGCCCGCGATTGCCGCACAGGGCATCGAAGTGCTGCTGGAGTTCGACGAACTGGCCGGCGCGGCGCTGGTTGACGCTTCGCGTGCCGCCACGCCCCTGGCCGCCAGCGGCCAGGCGGTGGACGTGCCGGCGGTGGTCGGCGCGCTGTCGCGCATCGCGTTGCCGTCCGACCGCTGGACGCGCGTCGAGGAGACCACGTGGCTGCTGCCCGCCGCGGCCCGAGAAGGGGCAGGGCTGGCTGTGGCCGTGCGGCTGTTCGACGGTCCGATCTCGGCGGCGCTGCTTGACGAGTTGACCACGTCGTGCCAGGTGCTGATGGCGTTGTGCTCTGCGGCGAAGCAGCGTGAGGCAGCCGTCCGCGTCCTGGCGACCGATGCCGAGACCGGGCTGGCCAGCCGCCGCTACTTCGAGGCCTACCTTGCAGCCCTGTTCCGCCGCGCGACCGAGAAGCGTCGCGAGCTGACCGTTGCCCTCCTGTCGCCCGAAGGGCAGGCCGCCCTGCAGCAGGCGACGATCGTTCCTCTGGCGGCGCTTGCGGCCGAGCATATGAAGGGCGGCAAGCTGGCCCGGCTGGACGAGCGGACGATCGCGATCGCCATGCCCGGCACGGGCCGCGACGGCACAACGGCGGCGCAGCGGCTGGGCGATCTGGCCCGGCTGATCGGCGAGGCCGGTCTGCCTGCCCCGGTGGCCATCGGCAGCGCGACGTTTCCGTGGCACGCCTCGGACGCCGCGAGTCTTCTGGCCCGCGCGCGAGCGCGCCTCGACGAGAGCCGCGACCGCAACTGCCGCCCCGTCATTGACTGAATAGATAATAAGGATGGGTGGCGTGGCCCACGCTTCGCGTGGCCACGAGCATCGTTGTTGGGCACAGGATCATGGTCACGCTTCGCGTGAACCATGCCACCCGTCGACGAATGCAACAAGCCCGCGGCACTGCCGCGGGATCGTGCGCGAAGATCGTTTCGTATCCCGCCGCAATGCGGCGGGCTTGTTCGTACGTGAGGATGTAGGGTGGGTCCACCGGACCCACACGCAATCCGGATCAGTAATCCCGCAGGATTCCCTGAACGAGAAGGTCGTCGCCGATCGGCGTGTAGGTGGGACGCAGGACCGCACGGGCCTGGCTCATCAGCTCCAGTCCGCTCGGTCCCGGCGCGGCGTGGGTCGGCTCGCCGCCAATCAGTTTCGGCGCCACGAAGACCGCCACCGCGTCGACCGCATCGGCCGCAAAGAAGGACGTCAACACGCGGCTGCCGCCCTCGACCAGCAGGTTGGTCATGCCGCGGCGGCCCAGTTCGTCGAGCAACTGCTCAAGATCGATGCGGCCATCGGCCGTCGGCAGGCGAAGCACCTCGGCCCCGCAGTCGACCAGCCACGCCGCCTTGTCGGCGTCGGCCTCCGGACTCGTGGCGATCAGCACGGACACGTCGCCCGCGGTGCGAGCCAGGAGCGATTGCTCCGACATGGCCAGATGCGCATCGAGCACAATGCGCGTCGGCCGGCGGCCGTAGTCGGTTGCGCCGTTCTCCAGGCGAACCGTCAGTTGCGGGTCATCGGCTGCCGCCGTACCGCTGCCGATCAGGACGGCGTCCATGCGGCTGCGGAGC